>NZ_CP114589.1:0-329649 GCF_027286325.1 Salinivibrio kushneri | reverse complement strand
TGAACACAGTTAGTCGGGGAGCAAGTGATTGCTGAGACTGCGAAAGCAGGACCCGTAGAACCTGATCCAGTTAGCACTGGCGGAGGGAACTGACACGTTCAGCACACGAAGTGGCGCATTCTGGCCCGCTTTGTCTCCTTCCGCCCCTGATGATTAAGGGGCCATTATGAACCTATCTCCACCTGTTATTCTTACCATCGCCGGCTCAGACAGCGGTGGCGGTGCCGGCATTCAAGCCGATATTAAAGCGATTTCAGCCACCGGCGGTTATGCGTGCTCGGTGATCACCGCGTTGACCGCGCAAAACACCTGTGGCGTTGAGGCCGTCTCGGCGGTTGAACCTGGTTTTGTGCGCGCCCAGTTAGAGGCCGTCTTGTACGATATGCCGGTACGTGCGGTGAAAATTGGTATGCTCGCCAACCAAGCGGTTATTCGCGAAGTGGCCGCGGTGCTGGCGCGATCGCCTCACTTGCCGGTGATTTTAGATCCCGTGATGGTGGCCACCAGCGGCGATCCTTTGTTGGATGACCACGCCATGACAGCGCTGATTGAAGCGCTGATCCCACGCGCAACCGTGCTCACCCCCAACTTGCCTGAGGCGGCGCGATTAACCGGTCAGCCTGTCCCCACCTCCATTGAGCAAATGCATGCGTTAGTCCCCGCCCTACGTCGGCTAGGCTGTCCTTATGTGATGCTCAAAGGCGGCCATTTACATCGCGCCCCTGAAAGCGTGGATGTGTGGATTAGCCGAGATACTTGCCAAACCTTGAGCGCCCGTCGGGTTGAAACCGTTAATACGCACGGCACAGGCTGTTCACTGTCTGCGGCGATGGCCTCTTACTACGCGCAGGGAATGACGCCCATTGAAGCGGGGCGCGCGGCGAAACATTATCTCACTGAAGCCTTGGCGCACTGCCAGCAGTTAACGGTGGGAAGAGGCGCGGGGCCTGTGCATCATTTTTACGCCTACCCAGTCGAAGCGCGTCATCACGATGGACAAGAAGCCTCGGTTGAATAGCTCGTTTTTTCACGAATAGGGCACGTAAAGCCAGTCCGCCGCTCCTAAAGAGAAGCGGCGGACTGCTCGGGGAAGGCTAACAGCATGTGTCGCGTGTGATAAATGGTATCCGAATCACGCCGCCGACCAGTGCGGTAAACGCTCGGCAGCAATATAGAAGACGCGATCACCGGGGGCGACGTCTGTTTCAAGATTGGGGTTAAGGGTAATGCCCTCACCTTTGTCGAGACCAATTAACGTTGCATCGTATTCATGCTTTAGTTGATTGAATAAGGTGCCGACGTCCGTGGCGCTCGCATCGGTGGGGTAACGCGCGCAATACTGTGTCATCCCTTGTGCGGTGCTTAATAGTTCGTGATGTAATTGGCTGGAGCCCGGATCAACAGCGGCTTTCGCCAGCATTTCCACGGAAACAGACGGCACACACTCGGCGTGTGGGTAGTGCTGTTTTAATATTTGGCTCAGCGCGTCGTCTTGAAAGTAGGCGAGCAGATGCGCTGACGGGTTTTTATGCGCGCAAAACAAGGCCGCTGACAGGGTAATATCGTCTTCTGGGTTATCGATAATAATGCTCGAAGCACTCTCAATCCCCGCACGGGCAATGCCCTCGGCATCGGTAAAGCTGGTGACGCGCACAAATTCCACCTCGCCGGGGAGCGGGTTTTCCATTTCGGGACGCACGCAAAGCACAATCGGGCGATCGCCATGCACACCGCTTTGTAGTAGGCGAATGAGCTGGATAGTGCGTTGACCATTCCACCCCAACACCAGAATATGATTTTTCACTGTAAGACTCCGTTTTCCTTGTAATCCACGTCGCCAATAATCGACCAACGCACTGGTTACATGCCCAATCACGATGGCAAATAGCCCTAGCCCGCCAGGAATAATCCAAAAGGCGGTAATCCACTGTCCTGCTTCTGTCGCCGGCGAATAATCGCCATAGCCGACGGTGGACGCTGTGACCATCAAGTAATAGACATAGCGGCCGAGTGACTGGGTCATCTCGGTTTCTCCCGCCCAATGCAGCAGCAGCCAGCCAATCACGCCGTAACCGAGAACCACCAACCCCAAAATACGCCCGTTTAGGTGGGCGAAGTGGCTGATAATCCAACGTTTAAAAAGCAACCAAAAGGTCATAGTGTTTCGCTCATTTTCTGCAGAAAAGCCAGTATGGCGGGAATTATTATCGGTTTACAGTGTAAATCAAACGATTGGCGCAAAATGGATCACATTTCGCTCGGCTCACCATACATCGTCAATATTAATCGTTAAAATATTATCAAAAGCTTAATGACTTAATTAGGAGTCAGCGTGTTTATATCTCGTCGTCAACTTGAACAAGAGCAGCAAAAACAAGTCGTTCTGCAGCAAAAAATTGAGCAGATTTCCCATACCATCGACGCACTGAATGCAGAGAAAACTGCATTACAGGAAGAGCTAGATAGCGTAGAGAAAAAACGACAAACGGGGAAAGCGATTGATGCCAACTTATGCCACTTCGGTGATTCTATCAATGCGACGCAATCCTCACTGGCCACCTTGGCGGAAACCATTAACGGCGAAAAAGAACGGGTAACAGACGTGAGCCATCAGGCGGCGTCATGTGCCGAGCAAGTCAATGATCTTGCTCGCCACGTGCAGTCCTTATCCGCGCAATGTCAGCAATCGTCAGAAGCGATTCGTTCGCTCGATCAGCACGCTCAAGAGGTGAGCGGTATTGTGAATTTAATTCGCGATGTCGCCGATCAAACCAACCTCTTGGCATTAAACGCAGCGATTGAAGCGGCACGCGCCGGTGAGCAAGGTCGAGGGTTTGCGGTAGTCGCCGATGAAGTGCGTAGTTTGGCGGAACGCACAGCCAGTGCCACGCAAGATATTACTCAATTGGTGGAGAAAATTCGTGCTGGGAGTGGACACGCTTGCACACTCACTGATCAGCTTGCCAGTGAAGCGATCGAATATAGTGAGCAAGGTCAGCAGGTTGCGGATGCGATGGCCACGCAAAGTGAGCAGGCGCAGCACAGTCGAACCACCATTAAAGCCTCGGCATTGCGTGCCTTTTGTGAACTGGCGAAACTCGACCATATTAGCTTTAAATTTGCGATTTATCGCGTGGTGCTCGGCGAAGATAACATGAGCGCCAACGAAGTGACCGACCATACCCAGTGCCGTTTAGGTCAGTGGTACGATCGCGGCGAGGGACGACAGTACTTCGCCCAGTTACAAAACTTTAAAGCCATCGCTGCGCCTCATGAACAAGTGCATACCCACGCGAAGGCTGCCGTGGCAGCCTTTCATGCACAGCAACCCGAGCAAATGGTCACCGCATTAAAAGAGATGGAAAATGCCAGCATGACGGTGATAGATAAGCTTGAGCACCTCGCGATTGAGGGCAGTGAAGAGGTGGCTTAACAACGGGGTGTTAAATCGATGAGCACATGGTAACCTCAAGCTAAACCAAGGATAAATGGCCGAAGGAGGCTGAAGTTACCATGACATCGATTGCGTTACTCGATGGCGGCCTAGGACAGGAAATATATCAACGTGGGCCGGATGTGAGCTCGAAGCTTTGGTCGGTCGCGGTGATGTTAAAACATGCCAATATTGTCAAAGACGTGCACAAAGACTTTATTCGTGCTGGCGCGAAAACGCATACCCTGAATACCTACCCAGCGACCCCCACGCGCCTGGCCAAAGCCGGCCTGAGCGATAAAATAGACACGATTTACCAAAAAGCGTTTGAGGCACTGCAGCAAGCGGTGGATGAGACAGGCGCCGATGTCGATATTGCCGGCTGTTTGCCGCCGCTGGTGGGCAGCTATCTCGGGCAGCCGCAACGCAGCTTTGACGATATGAAAGCGGAGTTCTGCCACATTGCGCGTCTGCAACCTCACGTGGATGTGTTTTTAATTGAAACCATGACCAACACCCTAGAAGCGCGTGCAGCGTGCGCTGCCGCCCGTGAGCAAGGCAAACCGTTTGGGGTTGCGTTTCGGTTAGAGCCTAATGGCGCACTCCGCTCTGGCGAGTCTCTAGAGCAGGCCATGCACGCGGTCACTGAATATGCGCCGACAGCAGTGATGCTCAATTGCTGCGACCCAGAAGTGCTTACCACGGCGATGCCAAAGATGGCGACCCAAGCCGACATTGTGGGCGGCTATGCCAACGCGTTTAAATCGGTAGAAGACATGGCCAAAGGCAGCAAAGCCGATGCCCTGCAAGCGCGCGAAGATCTTTCACCGCTAGTGCACACCGAACGCGTACAACAATGGATTGCCGACGGTGCCCTCGTCGTCGGCGGCTGCTGCGAAATCACCCCCGCCCATATCCAACACCTCGCACAAACGCTTGAGCAATCTCACGAGATCATCAAGTTTTCGCAGTTAGCGGATTAATAGCTCGTTCCCACGCGCCGGCGTGGGAGCGAACAAGCATGAGATCACAGTGGAGCTCTGACAACTCACTCAATCAAGCTTGTCCATCAGTCTGCGGGCACGAAAGCGGTTCTTCGCATTTAGCGTCAAATATCCTGATACTGGGAGAAGGATGAGTAAAGTTGAGAACTCGGAACTGCCAATCAGATAGAAAATTACGGTGATAAGGTTTATGATAAATACAAAGAAATCATTTTTATAAACCAGCTCATTGCTTGAGAGGATGCCATGTTTGCAGAACGCCTAGAACGAGCTCGTAAGGCGGCCGGGCTTTCAATGAGTGCATTAGCCAATGAGGTTGGCCTGTCCGCTAACGCTATTAAAAAGTACGAGCATGGCACGACAATGCCTTCATCTTCGAACCTGCTGAAGTTGGCAAAAGCACTTGATGTTCGTACAGAGTATTTCTTTCGCCCAACGAAGGTGAAGTTAGAAGGTGTTGAGTACCGCAAGCGTGCAAGTACGCCAAAAAAAACGCTGGACCGAATCAATGGTGACGTACTAGACCAAGCTGAACGTTGGCAAGAGCTATTAGCGTGTTATCCCGATTCGGTAAAACCCATTCCTGATTTTGCTTTACCAGAAGCGCTTCCAGAGCAAGTTACTTGTTTAGAGCAAGCCGAAACGTTAGCGATTCAAATGCGTCATGCCTGGGAGCTTGGCCTAAACCCTATTCAAGATATGATTGATACCCTCGAAGCCAAAGGGGTGATGATCATTACCACTGGTGTTGAAACGGATAAAAAGTTTGATGGTTTAGCGGGGAAGATTGGCAACACCCCCGTCGTTGTTATTTCTACTGCCCAGAGTGGAGACCGTCAGCGTTTCACCTTAGCACATGAGCTAGGGCACTTAGTGGTGCAGGGACGTTTAGCTGAAGGGATTGATGAAGAGAAGGTGTGCAATGCTTTTGCAGGTGCATTCCTTTTACCTGCTCAGACGCTTATCGAGCATCTGGGTGAAAAACGCCGTCATATTGAGCCGCGCGAATTGCTCATGTTAAAGCACGAATATGGTATCAGTATGCTGGCGGCACTGTTTCGAGCGCATCAATGCGGCATTATTACGCCAGCGACTCAGAAGAAGTTGTTTATGCTGTTCAGTAAAAATGGCTGGCGAACGCTAGAGCCAGGTAACGCCTATCCACAAGAAACCACTTACCTACATAAGCAGTTGGTTTATCGCGCTTTGGGTGAAGAATATATTGGAGAATCTAAAGCTGCTGAACTTCTAGGAATGTCACTATCCAGCTTTCATAAAGAGCGTAAGTTGGAGATGACCGTTAACAAGCAGGTCGCTCAGGATGGGTAAGGTGCAGCAACTTCTAATTAGCGATGCCAATATTCTTATTGACATGGAAGAAGGCGGTTTATTAGAAGCAATGTTTCAGCTGCCCTACAACTTTGCAACGCCAGATATCCTATTTTATGAAGAGCTCGAAGAGGAGCATGCTCACTTACCCGGCTTAGGGTTAGCGCTAAAAGAGGTTTCCTCAGAATCAATGATGTATGCCATGCAGTTAACAGGAACCTATACCAAAGCTAGCAGAAACGATTGTTTCGCGCTTGCGTTGGCCAAACAAGAGCAATGTCCGTTACTAACCGGCGATATGGCGCTCAGAGTCGCAGCAGAAAAAGAGGCTGCCATTGTCAAAGGCACTATCTGGTTGGTGGTCCAGCTGGTGGTTCATCAACAAATCAATATCGAAAAAGCGCGAGATGCTTATAGGCAGATGCAGGCCAACGGCAGACGTTTACCATGGCAAATGGCCGAGCAAGCCTTAGCGGAACTAGAGCAAGAACAGTAGAAGTGTGTTTACTCGTTCTACGCTTTCATGTGGGAATGCATACCCTAGCCGATACACCACTCGTTCCCACGCGCCGGCGTGGTAACGCATACGGCTGCCGCCCCGTCACATTCTTAGCCCAAACCAATCAATGCGCCTTTTGCGCTATGTTTTCTATGGTAAAATCGAGCCAACTCACGATATTTCAGAACACCACATTCAAACGAGACAATCTATGACAAGCACCCAACAACGTGCCGCACTACAACGCCAAATTTGGGCCATTGCTAACGACGTGCGTGGATCCGTCGATGGCTGGGATTTTAAGCATTACGTACTGGGTACGCTGTTTTACCGCTTTATGAGCGAGAACTTTGTGAACTACATTGAAGCGGGCGATGAGAGCGTCAACTATGCCGGCTTGCCCGACGAGGTCATTACGCCAGAGATCAAAGATGATGCGATCAAAACCAAAGGCTACTTCATCTATCCAAGCCAGCTGTTTAGTAACGTGGCCAAAGATGCATATAACAACGAGCACTTGAATACCGATCTTGCCGATATATTTTTCGATATTGAGAACTCCGCCAACGGTTACCCGTCCGAATCCGACATTAAAGGCTTGTTTGCTGATTTTGACACCACCAGTAATCGACTCGGTAGCACAGTAAAAGACAAGAACACCCGCCTCGCGCATGTGATCAAAGGTGTCGCCGGGCTAGATTTTGGTCACGCTTTTTTTGAAGATGGTGAAAGCAGCCAAATTGATCTTTTTGGCGATGCGTACGAGTTTCTAATCTCTAACTACGCGGCGAATGCAGGTAAATCGGGCGGTGAGTTTTTTACTCCGCAAAATGTCTCTAAACTGATTGCGCAGCTGGCAATGCACAAGCAAACCAGTGTGAATAAGATTTACGATCCCGCTGCTGGCTCTGGCTCACTGTTGTTGCAAGCCAAAAAGCACTTTGACAATCACATCATCGAAGACGGCTTTTACGGACAAGAGATCAATCACACTACCTACAACTTGGCACGTATGAACATGTTTTTGCACAACATTAACTACGACAAGTTTGATATGCAGTTGGGCAATACCCTGACCGACCCAAAACTACGCGATCAAAAGCCGTTTGATGCCATTGTGTCTAACCCGCCATATTCGGTGAAGTGGATTGGCAGTGATGATCCCACCTTGATTAATGATGATCGCTTTGCGCCGGCGGGAGTGCTGCCGCCCAAATCAAAAGCCGATTTTGCGTTTGTGCTTCATGCGCTGCATTACCTGTCAGGCAAAGGGCGCGCTGCCATTGTTTGCTTCCCGGGTATTTTTTATCGCGGCGGCGCGGAAAAGAAGATTCGCCAATATTTGGTAGACAACAACTATGTCGAAACCGTGATTTCACTGGCGCCTAACTTGTTCTTTGGCACCAGCATTGCGGTAAATATCTTGGTGCTAGCGAAAAACAAACCCAACACGGACACCCAATTTATTGATGCCAGCGGCTTGTTTAAAAAAGCAACCAATAACAACATCCTGACCGATGAACATATTGCTCAAATCATGGCCGTGTTTGATAGCAAAGAAAATATCGATTATCTGGCCCGTTCAGTGCCCTTGGAAGAAGTGGCCGCTAACGACTACAACCTCTCAGTCAGCAGCTATGTCGAAGCTGAAGATACCCGCGAGCAGATTGATATCACCGCGCTGAATGCCGAGCTAAAAAACACGGTGACCAAAATCGACCAGCTACGCACTGAGATTGATGCCATTGTCGCGGAAATTGAAGGAGGCGAGGCATGAGTCAGTTGAGCTTTTTGGATAAATTGCTGGATGGCGTTGAGGTTGAGTGGTTGCCCCTTGGTGAATTCGGTCAATTTATTCGTGGTGGAGGTCTGCAAAAAAAAGACTTTGTAGAAAGTGGATATCCTGCAATCCATTATGGACAAATCTATACAAAATATGGATTGGAAGCAAAAGAGACGTTTACATTCGTATCCAGTGAGTTAGCTACCAAACTTAAAAAAGCTAAGAAAAATGATCTCCTTCTAGCTACTACATCTGAGAATGATGAGGATGTTGTCAAGCCGTTAGCGTGGTTGGGTGACTCAGTTGCAATATCTGGCGACATGATGATTTTTCGTCATGATCAGAACGTAAAGTATTTAACGTACTGTATAAAAACTACAGAATTTCAATCCAGTAAAAAGAAATATATAACAGGGGCGAAAGTTAAGAGAGTGTCGAAAGACAACCTAGCCAAAATACTCGTCCCCATCCCTTGCCCAAACAATCCCGAAAAATCGCTAGCAATTCAGGCGGAGATCGTACGCATACTCGACACTTTCACCGAGCTAACCACCGAGCTAACCACCGAGCTAACCACCGAGCTTAACGCCCGTAAACAACAATACAACTACTATCGTGAGCAGTTGTTCACGTTCGAAGAAGGGGAAGTCGAGTGGAAGACGTTGGGATATGTGACAAAGAAATGGTACTCAGGTGGGACTCCAACCGCTAGAAATCCAGAGTATTACGATGGTGGCGATATTCCATGGTTAAGAACCAACGAGGTTAAGTTTTCAGATATCCAAGACACAGCAGTTAAGATAACTCCTGCTGCTCTGAGAAACTCATCAACCAAATGGATTCCTAAAAATTGCGTGATTATTGCTATTTCGGGAGCTACGGCAGGCAGGTCTGCAATCAATAAAATACCGCTAACGACTAATCAGCACTGTGGCTGCTTGGAAATTGATAGTACTAAAGCTTTGTATCGTTATGTTTTTCACTGGGTAAGCTTTAACTATGAAAATATTAAATCACTTGGGCAAGGTGCGAGAGGAGACCTTAACTCTACTATTATAAAAAACTTTAAGCTGCCTATCCCCTATGCGGAAGATCCTGAAAAATCACTTGCTGAACAAGCGCGAATCGTTTCGATTCTCGACAAGTTTGACGCGCTCACCATCTCTCTCACAGAAGGTTTACCCCGAGAAATTGAGCTGCGTCAGAAACAATACCAGTATTACCGCGATTTGCTGCTGAGTTTCCCGAAGCCAAGTGACGAGGCGGCATGATATGAGCAAGACGTTAAAGGAGATTGCTGAGCATTTAAATGCGCCAAGAAAGGTGAAGAATAAGAAGACCACTGAAGTCGAAGTAGTCAGGCAAGTGCCGAAAGTACAGCTAATTTACGCCTTCAACGGTATGGGTAAAACCCGCCTTTCTCGTGAGTTTAAGCAACTGGTTGCACCGAAAGGTAATGGCGATGATGACGAAGCCATTTCGTCACGGGATAAAATCCTCTACTACAACGCATTCACCGAGGATCTCTTTTACTGGGATAACGATTTAGAAGAGGATGCTGCCCCAAAGCTGAAAATTCAGCCGAATAGCTATACCGAGTGGGTGCTCACCTTGCTGAAAGACCTTGGGCAAGATGCAAATATCGTTAAGTACTTTCAACATTTCGCCAACGATAAGTTAACCCCGCAATTCAGTGAAGACTATGCCGAAGTCACCTTTACTCTGGAACGAGGTGACGATAAAGGCACAGAGCCCCTGAAAATATCCAAGGGGGAAGAAAGTAACTTTATCTGGAGTGTTTTCTATACGCTGCTGGATCAGGTGATTACTATTCTCAACGTAGCAGAGCCAGAGAATCGTGAGACTGGGCAATTTGATCAGTTGGAGTACGTGTTTATTGATGACCCAGTGAGTTCATTGGACGAAAATCACCTGATCGAACTGGCCGTTAATCTGGCAGGACTGATCAAGGCCAGCAAGTCTAATTTAAAGTTCATTATCACTACCCACAGCCCGCTTTTTTATAACGTAATCTACAACGAGCTAAACGGTAAAGCCTGTTATCTGTTGGAGCGGTTTGAAGATGGCACCTTTGCACTGCTGGATAAGCACGGCGATTCTAATAAGAGCTTCTCCTATCACTTGTATTTGAAGCAGACCCTGGAAAAAGCCATCGCTGAAAACACCGTACAGAAGTACCACTTCACGCTATTGCGCAACTTGTACGAAAAGACCGCGAGTTTTCTGGGTTATCCAAAATGGTCAGAACTCTTGCCCGATGACAAGCAGGCGTACTTAAACCGTATTATTCAGTTTACCAGTCATTCCACATTGTCGAATGAAGTCGTCACCGAACCCAGTGGGCCGGAAAAAAAGATGGTAGGCTTGCTACTGAACCACTTGGTTAGCAATTACGGCTTTTGGCAGCAGGAAGAACAAAATGGTTGATTACTCGTTCCCACGCAGGAGCGTGGGAACGAGAGCAAAAGCGCCCCTGTAAATGATATTGATGCGGTGGATATTCAAGGCTTGAAGACGCCGGAGGCCATCATCGCCCTGCTAGCGGCCGATAACACGCTCACGCGGCCGCAGCTGGCCGAGCGGATCGGCAAAGACATTCGCACCATTGGCCGTGCCTTGGCCAAGTTACAGCAAGCGCAAAGGATTAAACGGGTCGGCTCTGATAAAGCCGGCCATTGGGAGGTTCAATCGTGACACATTACAACACCATCGCCGAAGCTAATCACTTTATTGTATTAAGCCAATATGAAAAGGTGGGCCAGGTAGCGGAAAGCTACCAGAGTGAAGACGCGCTAGAGCGAGAGCTCATTCAAGATCTTGTCAATCAAGGCTATGAATTCGTACCAGCATTAACTCGTCCAGACGCCATGCTCGCCAATGTGCGCGTGCAACTGCAAACCTTGAACAATGTCACCTTTTCAGACGCCGAGTGGCAGCGTTTTGTCGAAACCTATTTAGATAAGCCAAGCGACAACATTGTCGAGAAAACCCGTAAGATTCACGACGATTATATTCACGACTTCGTGTTTGATGATGGCCGCATTCAAAACATCTATCTGGTTGATAAAAAGCGCATTGCGCGAAACAAAGTTCAGGTCATCAAGCAGTTTGAGCAAACCGGCAGCCATGCCAATCGCTATGATGTCACTGTGCTGGTAAATGGCCTGCCGCTGGTACAAATCGAGCTAAAAAAACGCGGAGTCGCTATTCGCGAAGCCTTTAATCAGGTGCATCGCTACAGCAAAGAGAGCTTCAACAGTGATAACTCGCTGTATAAGTATTTACAGCTGTTCGTGATTTCCAATGGTACAGATACACGCTATTTTGCCAACACGGTGAAGCGCAATAAAAACAGCTTTGACTTCACCATGAACTGGGCGCAAGCCGATAATACCCTGATTAAAGATCTGAAAGACTTTACGGCTACCTTTTTCCAAAAACACGCATTGTTGAATGTGCTACTGCACTATTCAGTGTTTGATATCGACAATACCTTACTGGTGATGCGCCCCTATCAAATTGCCGCCACTGAGCGCATTTTGTGGAAAGTAAAAAGCTCATATGAAGCAAAAACTTGGGGCACGCCTGAAAGCGGTGGTTACATATGGCATACCACGGGGTCGGGAAAAACCTTAACCAGCTTTAAGGCAGCACGGCTTGCCACAGAGCTGGACTTTATCGATAAGGTGTTCTTTGTGGTAGATCGTAAAGATCTTGATTACCAGACCATGAAAGAGTACCAGCGATTCTCACCGGACAGTGTGAATGGCTCTGACAGCACTGCTGGTCTTAAACGTAATCTGGATAAAGATGATAACAAGATCATCGTCACTACTATCCAAAAGCTCAACAACCTCATGAAAAGTGAAGGCAAGTTGCCTGTTTACAATCAGCAGGTTGTGTTTATTTTTGATGAATGCCACCGCAGTCAGTTTGGTGAAGCGCAAAAGAACCTGCAGAAAAAATTCAAGCGTTTTTACCAATTTGGTTTTACCGGCACACCAATTTTTCCGCAAAACGCCTTGGGCGCTGAAACCACCGCCAGCGTGTTTGGCCGCGAGCTGCACTCTTATGTCATCACTGATGCGATTCGGGATGAAAAAGTGCTCAAATTCAAGGTGGACTACAACGACGTCCGGCCAAAATTTAAGGCCATAGAAACCGAGCACGATGAAAAAAAGCTCAATGCAGCAGAGAATAAACAAGCCCTGCAGCACCCAGAGCGTATACGCGAGATTTCACAATATATTTTGCAACACTACCGGCAAAAGACACACCGCTTGAATGGTAACAACCAAGGGTTCAATGCCATGTTTGCGGTGAGCAGTGTCGAGGCGGCTAAGCTCTACTACGAAACACTGAATGCGTTGCAAAAAGACAGTGATCGACCATTAAAGATTGCAACAATTTTTTCGTATGCCGCCAATGAAGAGCAGGATGCGGTTGGTGAGATTTTAGACGAAAGCTTTGATGTATCGGCTATGAACTCGAGTGCCAAGGAGTTTTTAAGCGCCGCAATTGCAGATTACAACGGGTACTTTAAAACCACATACAGCGTCGATAGCAATGGCTTTCAAAACTATTACCGCGATCTCGCGAAACGGGTAAAAGCAAAAGAGATCGACCTGATTATTGTGGTCGGCATGTTCCTGACCGGTTTTGATGCGCCAACACTCAATACTTTGTTTGTGGATAAAAACTTGCGCTATCACGGTTTAATGCAGGCATTTTCACGCACTAATCGGATTTACGATGCCACCAAAGCGTTCGGTAATATCGTCACTTTCCGAGATCTAGAAAAAGCGACCGTCGATGCCATCACCCTATTTGGTGATAAAAATACCAAAAATGTGGTGCTGGAAAAAAGTTATCAGGAATACATGGAAGGCTTTACCGACGTGATCACCGGTAAAGCTAAACGCGGCTTTATGGAGGTGGTCTCCGATTTGGAGCAAAACTTCCCCGATCCGGCTGACATTGAAACAGAGAAAGAGAAAAAAGCCTTCGCCAAAGTGTTTGGTGAGTACTTGCGGGTCGAGAACTTGCTACAAAACTATGATGAATTTTCGAGCCTGAAAGCGCTGCAAAGTGTGGACACCAGTGATCCTGAAGCGGTCGAAGCGTTTAAGAGCGAGCATCATGTGGATGACGAGAAGCTGGCCGAGATGCAGACCATTCGCTTGCCGTCAGACCGTAAGTTGCAAGACTACCGCTCAGCCTACAATGACATTCGCGATTGGCAACGCCGCGAAAAAGCCGCGCAAAACCAATCCGAATCAACCCTTGATTGGGATGATGTGGAGTTTGAGGTGGATTTGCTCAAGTCGCAAGAAATCAATCTCGATTACATTCTTGAGCTGATTTTTGAGCACAATAAAAAGACCAAAAGCAAAGCCGATTTGGTGGATGAAGTGCGTCGGGTGATCCGCGCCAGTATCGGCAACCGCGCCAAAGAAAGCTTGGTGGTGGACTTTATTAATCAAACCGATCTCGATCAGCTGGGTGAGAAAGCCAGCGTGATTGAAGCCTTCTTTAGCTTTGCACAAGCGGAACAAATGCGTGAGGCGCAAGCGCTTATCGAGGAAGAAAACCTTAAATCCGAAGAGGCAAAGCGCTACATCACAACTTCACTCAAACGCGAATACGCCAGCGAGCAAGGTACGGAACTCAACAGCCTATTGCCTAAGATGAGCCCGTTAAACCCACAATACCTGACCAAAAAACAAACCGTCCTCCAGAAAATTGCTGCGTTTGTCGATAAGTTTAAAGGCGTTGGCGGAAAAGTATGATTGCTAGGGGATAACTTTGATATGCATTCCCACGCAGGAGCGTGGGAACGAGCAATGAACAGAAAGGAAACCAACATAGGTTGAGTATGGAAGCAGCCCCTTATGATCGCGTTAAAGCTTTATTGAAAGAGATAAAAGCGCTGCCTGCGCTCTATGAGAGCGAGAAAACAATCTTTGATGTTGGCAGTCGAGGATATTACGAGAACCCCACAACAGACCTACTCGCTTTTTTCTTAGATACGCGCGAAGTGCATGGCTTTGGCTCGTTGGTCTTAAAAGCATTGTTTAGCTGCTCGGAAACATGCAGTGGGCTAGATACAACACTGGTTGGGAGTCCACAACGGGAAGTGGTGACAGCCTCCGGAAAGCGCATTGACTTAGTGCTGGAGAGCCAAGACTGGGTAATGGTCATAGAAAACAAGATTTTTCACCAGCAGAATAATCCGTTTGATGAGTATGAACGGTTCGTCAAGGACAACAAAAACGACCCCCGCATTGGCGACAAAAAGCCGCTGTATGTGGTTCTATCGCCAACCGGTGAGGTAGCAAGACCGAACTGGATTGGTATTAGCTACCGCACCTTCACGTCAGCCATCAAAGCAAAACTCGCTGATCACTTCCTGCAACATCCATTGAATAAATGGTCGATTTTTCTGCGAGAATTCGTTTTACATTTGGAGAACGTGATGGAACAACCCACTCTTGATCACGAAAGTGTCAGCTTTGTAGTGAATCACCTAGCTGACTTTAAAGCGGCAGAAACGTTGCAAGAAAAAGCAATTAAGTCGCTGCAGAGTGCTTTACTGCACGATCTGCAAAACGCGGTAAAACCAGAGCTGAAACCCACCCTTGATAACTGGCATGGGTATCCGGCTATTCGTTTCGCCGGTGTTAATTGGGTGGTTCAATCGGATATCGTGCTTTATCTTGATGGGCGTGACGAAAAGCAAATTGTGATCAATTTCTACTCCGCACAGATCACAAATAACGAGCGACGTAGCATTGCAGATGCGCATTTTTGCAAAGAAGACACCGAGCAACCGTGGAATGAAATAAAAAACACTTATCGTTGCTACCAGGTTCGTATCGGCGAATATGATTACCCGTTTATCAAAGAAAAGCTGATCGAGAAAATTATTTTGATGGATGAATTTGAGACGCAAATTCGTCCACAGAAAATTAATAAGATTTAAGGAAAATATAAATGGCTATTGAGCAGGGGATATGGAAGCTTGGCGACAAACCGGAGAAGCTAAAGCCTCAAGGGCTGGCGGATGAAGGGATGTTGGAAGAGCAAATAACGAAAGATATATCAATTCTTAGCCAAGACTGGTTGCTTATTGGCCGACAGGTGCGAACAGACTTTGATAAGTATATCGATCTTTTAGCAATTGATGCCAATGGCACGGTTATCGTCATCGAACTCAAGCGTGATAAGACACCTCGAGATGTTGTTGCTCAGGCGATTGATTATGCGTCTTGGGTTGTTACTTTGGCTGATTATCAGTTGATCGAGATCTACCAACGTTTTGCTAAAAGTTACCAGCGGCCGCATGCTTCTCTCGAAGAAGCATTTGAAGATAAATTTGGTATCACATTGGATAGTGTCAGTTTGAATGAGAACCATGAATTGGTGATCGTGGCAACTCAGTTAGATACGAGTAGTGAGCGCATCATTAACTATTTAAATGAACATACACAGCTGTCGATTAACGCAATGTTTTTTGCTGCGTTCGAAGATCTAGGTAATCAATATCTAAGCCGAGCTTGGATGATTGATCCAGATAAAACTCCTCAAACGAGTGTGAAAAAAGCGCGAAAGGAACCATGGAATGGAGAATTCTATGCCTCGTTTGGCGATAACCGACCTTGGGAACTAGCACGTCGCTATGGTTTTATAGCGGTTGGTCCCCCGGTGTCAGGATAGTTGTCCAGATATTGAATCGCCCTAAAATCCAGCAATGGAGAGCTAATGGAGGACACTATGCCGAGATATTCCGAAGAAAGAAAAGCCGCTGGATGTACATCTACCTTAACTTAATGATTTTTATCTAAATCATCAGGGGTCCCTCAGTACCTTACATCAACCCCGCCATTTTCAATATAGATGAACCAGTAAAAACAGTTATGCTCGATATTAGCGTCGTGAGTCCGATGATATTAGCGCTTAATGTTGCATCTCCACCGTATGACTTTGTCATGGCATAACTTGAAGCGGCAACTGGAGCGGCATTCATAAAAAATAGAATGCCTAGCTCAGATCCCTCAAATCCGTATAAATACCCTGTAAAGGTAAAAAATATAGGTGCTATAATCAGTTTATTAATTGTCGCAAACCAAGTAGGGATCTTTTCTTTTTTCATCATTCTAAAATTCAAACTGGCCCCGGTACACAAAAGCGCAAGAGGCAGTGCCAAATTAGATAGATAGCTGAGCGTGTCATAAAGTATTGAGGGCGTGGACAAACTAGAAGCGGATACTAGATGTCCCAATAAAATTGCGATGATTAGGGGGTTTTTTCCGAGGTTGAGAACGAGATTTTTTGTACTTTTTAGGGTGAATTTAGATGTTCCAGAAGATAAACAAATTATCGCTTGTATGTTATATAATATTGCAGTCGCTGCGACATAGAGTGCTGCTAAGGCGAGGGTTTGATTACCAAACGCATTATCAATGTAAGCGATGCCGACAATAGCTGTATTAGAGCGGAAGCTAGCTTGGGTAACAACTCCTTGAATACTACTCCCTTTAATTATTTTTATTATAATAAGAAAAGAAAAACAAAAGAAAAGCATAGAAGAAAAAATTGAAAATATGAGAAAGTCTATGTACTTAGAAAAGTCATGATCCGATTTGGATATATTTACGAATAATAAAGAAGGAAGCGCAATATTAAAAACTATTTTTGCAGCGCTATCTACAAATCCATCATTAACCCAATTGAGTTTTTTTATCGTGTAGCCTAGAAAAAGAATAAAGAATATAGGTGCAACTATCGATAACGACGTAATAGTGCTTTCGAAAAAATAAGGCATTTCAGGCTCTAAAAAGAAGTGAAGGTAATATAAATTCTCTTGTTTTTTTACGTTTTATTTATAAATTCAACATTGTCTTTGACTACCTTTATACCTTTTTTTTCCAACTCGTTGACCGCGTTGTTGGGAAATGCGTTATCTGTAACTATAGTGTGAAAACTTTCTATATCAATGGCATGAAAAGTAGCGACACGCCCGTATTTGGATGAATCACTTATTAGAATGTTAGTCTTGGCTGCTTTAGATACTGCTTGTTTAACAACAACTTTTTGCTCGCTCGGGGTCGAGATACCTTTAAGGCTCCATGATGACGTAGAAATAAAAGCTATATCTATATTAATACCCGATAAAAAATCTGCAACTTTGTTACCCACGCAAGATTGATTATCTTTATCTATTCGCCCACCTGTATGATATATTTCGCATTCGCTGTTGCGTGAAAAATAAGAGGCGATAACAAAATCGTTGGTTATTATCACTAGATCGTTTCGATGAGATATTTGCTTCGCAATTTCTAGTGAGGTTGTTCCGGCATCTAGGTAAACTGATGTATTTTTAGGAATGAATTTACTAGCAGCTATCCCTATCGAACCTTTCCTATCTGAATTCAGGGTCGATTTAATTTCGTAAGACGGCTCGTTATGAAGGTTGTTATTTAGTTGTACACCCCCTGAGACAGAGCTGACTTCTTCTTTATCTTCTAGCTTTTTGATGTCTCTCCTGATTGTCATGCTAGAGACATCAAGTTTTTCGGCCAGTTCATTAATACTAAGAACTTGATGTTTAGAGAGTAAATCAAGTATAAACCTATGTCGTGCAGCAGGAATCATAGCCATCACCAGAATCTTAAATGATTATATTATATCAATAACAGTCAGATACTTAAAGTAACATGAGCGAAAGTGCCCTATAAATATAGGGCACTAAATGTTAATTTTTCATGAAGTCTGGTAACCACAAGGATAATTCTGGAACAAACGTGATTAGCATTAAAGCCGCAATCATTGTTATTACCCAACCGATTATAGAGCGTGAGAGATCCTCAAAACGGATCTTGCCGACCTGAGAAGCCATGAATAAATTAGCGCCTAAAGGCGGAGTGACAAAACCAATCGCGAGATTAACAACCATTACAATGCCAAAGTGAACTGGATCCATACCGATAGAGGTCGTTACTGGTAGTAAAATCGGTGTGAGAATAACAATAGCAGCTAATGTTTCTAAAAATGTACCGATGATTAGCAGTAGTAGATTAATGCATAGTAATATAAGAATCGTATTATCGGTGATTCCTAGAATAAACTCAGTAATCAGGGTTGGGATTCGTTCAATGGTGAGTATTCGTCCAAAAGAAACCGACGCACCAACAATAACTAGCACCGTTGACACTAGAAGAGCCGACTCGAGAGCCATCTTCGCTAAACTTTTTAGCGTTAACTCTTTGTAGTAAAAGAAGCTTAAAAGTAGGCTGTAAGCGATCGATACAGCCGCCGATTCAGTCGGAGTAAATAACCCACTATAAATGCCCCCTAAGATAAGAAAAGGCAAAAACAAGGCTTCCTTAGCTGAATTAAACGCTTGCCAACGCTCGCTCCATGAGGCTTTCTCGGATAAGCCACGGTATCCATACTTTTTAGATTGATAAAAATTGTAAGTGAGCAAGAAAAGCCCAACAACAACACCGGGAATTATCCCTGCCATAAACATTTCTGAAACAGATTGCCCAGAAACAATGGCATAGACGATCATCACTACACTCGGCGGTATAATGACTCCGATGCCTCCCGCAGTAGCAATCATAGAGCCAGCATAGGCTTTGTCGTAACCACTCTTAGCCATCATTGGAATCATCGTTAAACCAATTGCTGCGACTGTAGCTGACCCTGTACCCGAAACAGACGCGAAAAAAATGCAAGACATGATTGCAACTACACCCAGACCACCGGTGTAATGGCCGAAAAAGCTTTGGCACAGGTTAAGAAGACGCGTAGAGATACCACCGCTACTCATAATGTTAGCAGTCAGTGTGAACAATAAGATTGCAATTAAGGGAAAAGAGTCAAGTCCCGAAACGAGCCCCTGCACATAGAAGTCGATATTAAGAAAAGGTAGGTTAAGTATAGTAAGAATGCTTGCCGAACCGAGAGCTATACCAATAGGCACACCGATCATAACAAGCAATAAAAACGATACAAATAGAATAGTTGTTGTCATAAGATCAATTCCAGATGAGGGTTTAAGTAGCAGGGTCTTTTACGCTACTTGCACACAGTTTAATAACGTCATGATTTATTGTTCTAGTTAACCTGATAATTGATAGTAAAGAACTAACGATGAGGCAGGAGTAAAGCAAAGCCACTGGAACTTCCATCGCTGGTGCTACTTGCCCTAGCCGCCAACTTTTCTCGGTAATTTTTATCGAGTAGAAAAGAACCACTGCTTGATATACCAGAAAAATAAAATTACTGAGAATGATGGATGTTATTTTTATTTTTGTTGGTAAAAGATTTGATAAAGCAAGAACACGGATGTGTCGACCATCACGTATAGCGTAGCTAACGCCAAAATAAATTACCCATACAAATAAATAGCGCGCCGCCTCTCCAGACCACGAGATGGATATATCAAAAGGTCGTAATAATATTTCTAGAATAATAAATGTAAATAGCCCAAGAGTAAAAGCTACAATAATAACTGGCTCAAAATATTTGTCGAGTATGTTAATGGCTCTTTTTAACATTTCATATAAAGGGCACTTTCATGCCCTTTCTCCGGTCTAACGTAATGATTCGGTTTTTTCCATTACTAAGTTGTAAAGCTCCGTCCCAGTTTTCTCCTTTATATCGTCAGCGACGGCCGAATTAAGAGCGTTCTTTAGAGAGTCACGAGTTTCCTGCGGAACTGTGTTAATTTTAATCCCCTCTTTTTTAAGGATAGATAGAGTTTCTTTGTTTTTCTTACCCGCAAGATCACGCTGATATGCAATGAAATTTTCGAGAGCATCATCGATGATAGATCGTTCTTCTTCTGTAAGTGATTTCCAGAAATCAGGGTTAGTAAACAATACATGATTGCTATAGATATGCTCTGTCAGTGACAGATATTTTTGTACCTCATAGAAACGTTGCGTATATACTGAGTCAGTGGCACTTTCTTGCCCCTGAATTAATCCTTGTTGTAAAGAAGTATAGATCTCGCCCCAAGAAAGAGGAACTGGAGATAGCCCGGCAGCTTTCCAGGCGCTTATTTGGCTTGGGTTAGAGGCTGAGCGGATTTTTAGACCATCGAAGTCACTCATCGTCTCGAGAGGCTTTTCATTATTTGTAAAGTTTCTAAAGCCTAGCTCCAAATACCCGAGGCCTTTGAAGCCTTTGCTTTCCATACTTTCCAACAACTTATCGCCAGCCTCGCTATCGAGTACTCTGTGTGCATGTTCGCGGTCCTCGAACATGTAGAAGGTATCTAGGACGCTGAACTCAGGAATAATCGGTGACAAAAGAACAGATGCAGCTGTCGTCATCTGTAAGTTGTTAGACTGCACCATCTCGGTGGTTTCACGCACGCCTCCGAGCTGACCTCCTCCGTAAACTTCAATATTGATAGCCCCTTCAGACGCTTTTTCGACATCTTTTTCAAACACGTCGAAGGCTTCAGAAAGAGGGGAGCCGGGTTGACTGTCATGGCCGATCCTAATCGTCGTTTCAGCCACACTAGGGAGTGCCACCATACAGGTGAAGGCAGCTAATAAAGTTCTGGTGTGTTTCATCATCGCGTTCCCTCGAGGTTGTGTGTCGTGTTTATTCTTTTGGCTATGCTCTGCGTAGTTGTACTTTGAGCATATAGTGATTTTAACCACTCATTAACCAAAGACAACATTTAACGCGCTTAAAATAACAATAAGCAACATTTTTATGGTATGCATCACAAAAAGTGACATGTAGTTGGGTGTAATAAACCTCATGTTGTTTTACTAAGTATATGATATTTATGTTTTTGTTGGTGTTTTGTGATTTTTTGTGTGGAATTTGGGATTACGACGGTGGTGTTAATTTTTGTTGTTTTTGTTAGTCTTGGTCAAAGTGGTGGAGAGACAAATTATATGGAGAAACCAATGCGAATAGGCGTCATCGCTGACGACTTTACTGGCGGGACTGATATAGCAAGCCTGTTAGTAAAAGGTGGGCTCAAGACAGTACAGCTTAGTGGAGTACCACAAGAGCACATCAGCATAGATGCTGATGCAATCGTGGTAAGTTTAAAGTCGCGGTCTTGCGATATCGATGAGGCGGTACAGCAATCAATAGGCGCGCTCCGGTTTCTGCAACAGGCCGGATGTGTGCAGTTCTACTTCAAGTATTGCTCAACGTTTGATAGTACGGCTCACGGTAACATCGGTCCAGTAACAGATGCTCTAATGCAGGCTCTAACTACATCTTTCACCGTTGTATGTCCGTCGCTGCCGATTAATGGCCGTTGTGTTTTTAACGGCAATTTGTATGTTAACGGAGTGTTGCTAAGTGAGTCTGGAATGAGACATCATCCAGTAACACCTATGCGGGACTCTAATCTTGTACGCCTGATGAACGCACAGGCGAAAGGCGAAACCGCATTACTAAACTATGAAATCGTTGAGCAAGGGCCGGAAAAAATCACTGAAGCTTTGCAGGCGGCTCGACAAGATCATTACAAGTATGCAGTTGTTGATGCATTTAAAGATTTTCACCTAGCGAACATTGCCGCTAGTTTGGGACAATTACCGCTTGTTACCGGCGGCTCTGGTTTAGCCTATCATATTGCCTGTTCATTATCATCGCGAGCGAGTTGTCAGCCTAATCCGAGCACTCAAGTACCGAAAGCGGCACCAACAGTAATACTATCTGGTTCCTGCTCTGAAATGACAAACCTGCAAGTTCATCAATACCAAGAACATGCTCCTTCTTTTCAGATTGAAGTAGAGCGTTGCCTTGGCGATGAGCAATATGCAGAGGTTATAGCTGATTGGGTCTTGAAGCAAAAAAGTCAATTTGCGCCATTAGTTTACGCTACCTCGGACTCTCAGAAACTTAAAGAAATTCAACGGTCATATAATGCCGAATCGGCCGGTTCAGCAATCGAAGCATTATTCGCCAAGCTTACCAGGCTGTTAAGTGCTCAAGGTATCACTAATTTCATTGTGGCGGGCGGAGAAACGTCTGGCATCGTGACGCAACAGCTCCAGCTACAAG
The DNA here is from genome assembly GCF_027286325.1 of Salinivibrio kushneri. NCBI lineage: Bacteria > Pseudomonadati > Pseudomonadota > Gammaproteobacteria > Vibrionales > Vibrionaceae > Salinivibrio > Salinivibrio kushneri. The sequence continues at coordinate 307,531 of NZ_CP114589.1, read as the reverse complement.
CCTTAAAAGTCGGTAAAGAGATCGCACCGGGTGTTCCATGGGTGTTCTCTCTAGACGGTCATTTCGCTCTCGCACTCAAATCCGGCAACTTTGGTTCACCCCATTTCTTTAAAAACGCCCAGGAGATGTTCCATGACGAGTAGTGACAACACCCTAAAACAAGAATTTATATATTTTTGTGAGTCCTTGTTTACCCGAGGGTACGCGGTAGGTGGTGCTGGTAATATATCACTCCGCTTATCGAACGGTGATATCTTGACAACGCCAACTGGTTCGTCGCTAGGACGCCTCGAGATAGACCAACTATCAGTAGTGACGATTGATGGAGAGCACTTAAGTGGCGATCGGCCTTCCAAAGAGATCGAGTTTCATCTGGCTATTTATCGGAAAAAGCCCGCATGTGGCGCGATTGTACATTTGCACTGCACTGCACTCACCGCCGTGTCGTGCTTAAAAAATCTTGATTACTCGAACGCGTTGCAGGCAGTTACGCCTTACTACATCATGCGAGTGGGGCAGCTTCCAGTTGTTCCATATTATAAACCAGGTGACCCGCGTATCGCTGAAGAGCTTGCTGCGTTAGCCCCGAATAACGATGCATTTTTGCTGGCGAATCATGGCCCCGTTGTATGTGGAAAGTCCATCGCTGATGCAGTCGACAATGCAGAGGAACTGGAGGAAAGTGCTAAACTGGCAATGATGTTAACAGGCCATGATGTCCGCTATTTAACTGATGCAGAGCAAGAAGAATTACATAAGATGAGAAAATAATGCCAACTTTTTCTGCGAATATATCGATGTTGTTTCAAGAGTATCCGTTTCAGGCTCGTTTTGAAAAAGCGAGGTCGGCTGGTTTTGACTTTGTGGAATGCATGTTTCCATACCAAGAGACTAAAGCTTCATTGGAAAAGCGGCTAGATGAAAATCAATTGAGTATGGCTATGTTCAATGCTCCTCCGGGGATTTGGGAGATGGGAGAACGAGGCCTGGCTGCGATAGAGCAATATAGAAACCGGTTTAAAGAGAGTATTTTTGAAGCACTTGAATACGCGAATCAACTTAAGTGTAAGAAAATTCATGTAATGGCAGGTAGTATCGAACAAAGTAATGATCTTTGTTTTAGTGACCAAGTCTTTATTGAAAACATTCGCTATGCTGCAGACCAGTTTGCACCTTATGGTATATGTGTGCTTATTGAACCGTTAAATAGGCGAGACAATCCAAACTATTACTTGTCTGACTTTCATAGGGCTGTGGGACTGATTGATAAAATCCAGCGTAACAATGTAAAGCTACAATTTGACTTTTATCATGCTCAGATTATCCATGGTGATGTAAGCACTTTATTCGAACGCTATTTTAGCTATGTTGGCCACATCCAAATCGCTGGAATTCCCGAACGAGGTGAACCAAGTTTTGGTGAGCTAAACTATAACTATGTTTTTAAGCTAATCGACCAAAAAGACTATCAAGGTGAGGTCGGTTGTGAATATCGACCAGCCACTACAACGGAAGCAGGACTTGGCTGGCTAACTAATCAACAAAAAATTTCATGAGGAACATTATGAATATAAATCAAGAGAAAGCTGAAAAGCGTTTAATTAAAAAAGATGATTATGTTTCCTGTACTGAGGCTTTTCTTGACTGTCGTCTGCCGGGGTCTGTTCCAAAAGGGAACTATTCACTAATAGGCCCTGGCGTTACGCAAAGTAAAAACCAAGTGATTAATCTACGAGAAGAGCATGGGTTCAACGTCGGTGCTGCTTCAATGCCAAATGGAGTGACAAATAACCTCCATATCCACTTTAGCGCAGAAGTGTTCATGTGTACTTATGGCGAGTACACCTTTCGTTGGGGATCATATGGTGAATATGAATACACCGCACAAGAAGGGGATATATTGTCTGTTCCTACATGGTTATTCCGCGGCTTTACTAACACAGGGCCTGATGGAAGCTGGTTGTTTACATGTTTGGGAGAAGACGACACTGGTGGCGTAATTTGGCATCCAGACATCATGCAAGCGGCTAATGAATCAGGCATGTATCTCACAAAAAACAATATGCTGATCGATCTTGAGGCGGGGGATAAGCTTCCAAACGACAAAAATCAACTGATACAGCCCTTTCCAACAGAAGAATTTGTCAATTTAAGAAAGGTTGACTTTGACACGATGGCAAGTCGTATTAGTACCCGGAACAACCGTGAGTTCTATTCACATGCACTTATCGACTCTGTAATACCAGGGCATGGATGTTCGATTGCACCAGTAATTGGTTATGGTATCACCCAAGACCGAAATTCGCATCCACCGATTACTAATCCACACAACTTCACTATGGAAGTGGTAAAGGTTCCGGCGCATAAATTAGTTGGACCTTTCAAGATTGATGAAAAAATGGTTACCATTGTCACACGCGGTCAAATAGATCTTATTTTTAATGAAGAGCAAGATGTAAGTGTGAGTGTTGAAACGGATGATACCTATTCGATTCCGGCTAATGCTTGGCGTACTATAAGTAACAGTACCGATCAAGAAGCAGAGTTTATTATGATTACTACTGGTGATAACAGAAAACGCCCACAATTTAGTGATAGAGTTGTCGCTCAAGCGCGTGAATTAGGCTTCACTCTTGATGCAAGTGGTTATGTCGTTAAACGCGATCTTATTGTTGAAGATAGCACGTTACTAGCGAAGTGATTATGAGACGAAACAGATTATTAGAGCGCTTTTCAGCAAAAGAAACCATGGTTAATAGCTGGATTTCAATTCCGAGTAGTTATTGTGCCGAAGTCATCGCTCACACCGGAGTGGATAGTGTCACTGTAGATATGCAGCATGGTATGATCGGCTTTTCTGATCTTGTGCATATCTTTCAGGCAGTATCCACTTCTGACGCGATGCCGTTGGTACGCGTTCCTTCTTGCGAAAGTAGCACAGTGATGAAAGTATTAGATGCTGGAGCCTACGGGATTATTTGCCCCAGTGTAGACACTCCCGAAATTTGTCGAGAGTTAGTGTCTGCTTGCCGATATCCTCCGATTGGGACCCGCTCATTTGGGCCAACAAGAGGACTGACATATGGCGGCGCAGATTATATCCATCATGCCGACGATGAGATAATGATACTAGCGATGATAGAGTCGCAACAATCAATTGATAATCTTAATGAAATCCTAGACACGCCTGGACTCACTGGCATCTACATTGGCCCCAACGACTTAGCCTATAGCTTAGGTGATAAGCCTGGGTCAGATAGCGAGAGAGTAGAGCAGGCTATCTTGCATATCCTGCAGCAAGCTAAATGTCGTGGCTTATTCACAGGGATTTTTTGCTCAGGACTTGAAAATGCACAAAAAAGAAAACGCCAAGGATTCGATCTAGTTACGCCTGGTAACGATGCCGGTGCATTGCGCAGTGCATATCAAAACTTTGTGGCTAATATATCAAATACGAGCAATAACAAAAGTAGTGGTGTAGGAGGGTACTGATGGGGCGTCCAATTGTATTCCTAGCGGGGACAATGTGTAATGAGCGGGTGTGGGAATCAGTTATATCGAAACTAGACTCAACCAATCCCGTTATATGTAAATATCTAGGTTCTTATCCAAACTGGCAACAAGAGATAGAGTGCCTATTAGAAGATTTACCGGACAAATTTAATCTGGTTGGGTTCTCTCTTGGTGGTATTGCCTCGCTGGCAATATTAAGCCTGCTTCCCGAGCGTATTGAACAGCTGGTTCTGGTGTCATCAACAGCGCTATCGGATCCTGAAGCATCACAGAGTCAGCGTCGAGCGTTATTGAAAAAAGCAGAGAATAGTGGCGATATGACTGAACTTGCAATGATGCAAGTGTCTGATATCGATAAGAAGAATATTGGTAGTGAAGGTCGCCAGTTACTGCTAGATATGGCTGGTTACCTGTCTGTTGAGCAATACGCTTGCCAAACCGAGCTTGCTTGTACACGCCAAGATACACGTACAGCACTTTCCGAAAGTGGTATACCGACGCATCTGGTTTTTGGTAGTGAGGATAATGCCTGTGGGGAAGACAAGCAAATGCTTATTAAAGAAGTATGTAGTACTGCAGAAACTTATAAAGTAGCGGGGGCAGGCCATTGGTTGCCAGTGTCACATCCTGAAACAGTGGCAAGGATTATTAGCCGTATAGTTGATGAGTAAGTCGATACCTAGCAACTTGCTTTATATCCTCGTCGACAGGGCGAGGATATAAAACGCAAGTGTCGATGTTAGCGTTAGGCCAATCATTATTGCCTGCTCAATAAGGCGTTGTTTCCTAAATCATTGCACTGTTCATCCGAGCCGCGATAAAATCATCAGAGCCTCAAAACAGGTCACAGATGATGATTGAAGCGGTTTGTTATTTTACGTAACAGCGCCATACTCATCGCCAATTCCAGCTTCGAGCCTCACTCTCTGGCATGGCGGCTGCAACTAGATAACCTTGCCCAATATCACAACCCAATTCTTGCAGTATTTTTCTCTGGTTTTCGGTTTCAATCCATTCAGCGACCACTGTCATACCAAGTGTATGCCCTAAATCAATTGCAGCCGTTACAATCGCTTTTACATCTTCATCATTGTTTAGCTGACTGATAAAATGTTGCGAGGTGGAATGATAGGCTTATCTCGTTCCCACGCCCCTTCGGCTGGGAAAGAGTACAAACTTAATATCTGTCTCATTAATCAGAGTTTTAGTAGAAATACCCCTGTTGATTAGGCTACTATTTACATCTATTCGTCCGATATTGTAAGCCGTGATTATGCCAGAGAAGTACTTCAATCCCGCTCAGCTATCCATGCTTTTTAGAAGTTTTGATAACTTAGACCAAGCGGCTGTCATTGCTAATACATCCCGAGAGATTATATATGTAAACCATAGCTTTACTGAGGTTTTCGGTTATAAGCTTGACGAGGTGAAAAAAAAGCCAACAAAAATACTTTATGTAAATGAAAGTGATTTTCTTCGTGTTGGCCAAGTGATCTTCAACGCCCGTAGTGACAAACCTAACGAGACCTTTTACATCGATTGTTTGACTAAGTATGGTGACGTTTTTAAAGGCCGGGTAAACGGCGGTATCATTAAAAATGACGACGGCGTCAATGCGCTGATTGTTGGGCTTATCACCGATGAAACGGTCAAACTTAAGGCAGAGTATGGCCTGAACAAACTTCACGGTATTACGTCTAATCGACAGCTACCATTTCGTGAGCGAACACTCGAGATCCTGGCATTAGGGTGCGAAATGTTCGGGCTGCCTATCGGTATTGTGAGTGAGATCATTGATGATGACTATATCGTGAAGCACGCCCACCACCCTGACGACGCGATTGAAGAGGGCACAGTATTTGACTTGAAGGGCACCTACTGTAGTCATGTGTACAAAGCCAACGATGTTCAAGGCTTTCACCATGTCTCTTCCAGTGAAATAGCTGAGCATCCATGTTTTAAAAACTTTGGCTTAGAAGCGTACCTAGGCGCACCGATTTTTGTCGACGGTCAACGTTACGGCACGGTCAATTTCTCAAGCGGCAGCCCCTGTCGTCCTTTTATTCGGCAAGATTATGAAATGATCAAACTATTTGCTGACTGGCTTGGGCATGAATTGGCCAGAATGAGGGACATCAGTGAGTTAAAGCAAGCCAAAGAAGAAATCACACGGTTAGCGAATACGGACTCACTCACGGGTCTTTGTAGCCGTCGCTACGCTGATAAAGCGCTAAAACAAATAATAATGCAAGCTTTGGCGGATGAGCAGCCGCTGAGTATTGCACTGGTGGACTTTGATAACTTTAAAAACATCAACGACACATACGGACACGATGTCGGTGATAAAGCGCTGACTATATTTGCTGACTTGGTAAGAGGCGAATGTCGAAAAAGTGATTTGGTGGCACGTTGGGGAGGTGAAGAGTTTTTACTCGCATTCCCTGGCTGTCATCGCCGTGAGGCTCACGAGGTGATGACGCGTCTCGTCGATAAATTGAGAGACGCAAACATTGAACAAGCCCCAGCTTTGTTGCTAACTGTGAGTGTCGGCTTAGCTCAAGTAGAAAAAGAGGACTCGCTTCGCACACTATTAGTGAGGGCAGACAAGCTTATGTATGATGCGAAGAACAAAGGTCGTGACACGATTTGTGTTGGCTGATTGGGCTCGATCACGTTGAGTTGCTTGGTGGTTAAGATACTGCTCATTCGCGAGACACTTGCGCTATCCCGCCTTATCCCAATGTCATCTCATCATGACTTGATATGGGCAACATTACCGCGTTTCTAGGCCTGCTAGGCTAGATCTTTTCCGCCAAACTCGGTACATTACACGCAAATAGAAACTATTCTCACTTTTGTTTGGGGCGAAAGCCCTGTCATTAAGCATGTTTGCAGATATCACCATGATAAAATCGTCTTCTTTTCGCCTTGCTTGGGGAGTGGCCGCTTGTTTGGCCCTGACGCCCGTTGCCAGTGCGGATCAGCTCGAACAGGCGCAAGCCATCGAGGGTAACACCACCCAAGAAGCGGCTCAGTCGCAATCTCGTATTAACCGCCGCGCGGACAGCAGTTTAGCCATGCGCCAAGAAATTGAACAAATCCAGGCGCAAATCAGTAACCTCGAAATCTACCGCGATCACTTACAAAACTTAGTCAGCAACCAACAGGCAGAAGCACAAAGCCTGCGCGATCAAATCACCGAGATCAAAGAGACGCGTCAAGGCATTGTGCCGTTGATGTATCGCATGCTCGGCGGGCTTGAGCAGTGGCTTGCTAACGACATTCCGCTCAAAGCCGATCAACGCCAAGCACGTGTTGAAAAACTGAAGGCGATGATGGGCCGCGCCGATGTGGCGGACTCAGAAAAATTCCGTCGTATTCTTGAGGCATATCAGATAGAGCGTGATTACGGCAGCAAACTCGATGCCTATCAAGATACCATTGCGCTTAACGGCCGCGATCATCAAGTGGATGTCTTGCATCTGGGCCGTGTGTCGCTGGTGGCGCGTCGCCTCGATGGTCAGCAGCATTGGGTGTGGAGCACCCGCGATGAAACCTGGGTCGAGCTAGATGCTAGCGCCGGTGAAGCGGTGGATAAGGCCTTTGCGGTGGCACAAAAACAAGTGGCCCCGTCGTTGTTATCTTTGCCATTAAGTGCCAACCAAGGGGTGAAATCATGAGCTGGAAAACCCTGATTGCCGCCGCCTGTTTGGTCGCGGTTGCCCCTTTGACTCACGCCGATGATTTGGTCGGACAAACCGAGCAAGCTCAGCAGCAGGCACGTGAGCACAACCAAGCGCGTGAAGCACAATTTGCGATGACGGAACGTGAGCTGCGCCAAAAGCGTGATCAGCTCAAGGCAACCCGGAATGCGCTGGAGACGGAAACCGAAAAACTCAGTGATACTTTTAGTGACAACGAGCAGCAATTGGCGTCGTTGGAAGACAAACTTCGCTTAGAGTCGGGCAGTTTAGGTGAGCTATTTGGCGTGGTGCGCCAAGCGAGTAAAACTATTCAAACCGATGGCGTGTCCAGCTATGTGGCGATCACTCAGCCGGCATTTAATCAAACCGTCTCGGATATTGTCGCGGCCGATACATTGCCATCACTCAAGCAGCTCAATGCCCTATGGCAAGGGATGCTGACCCAAATGCAAACCAGCGGTGAGCTGCAAACCGTGTCGTTACCGGTAGTGAATGCGCAAGGTGTGGCATCGGAGCAAGCGGTGGTGCGTGTGGGCAACGTCGGCTTAGTGAATGATCAAGGTTACCTAAATTGGCAAACCGATCGCCAAGTCGCCGTGCCGTATCGCGCTCAACCGGACAATACGTTAACCACGTCAACCCTTGAGCAAGCGGTGTCTTCAGTGGGTGAGACGGTACTGATTGATCCGGCCCGTGGCACGTTACTTGGGCAGCTTGAAAATGCCCCAAGCTTGAGCGATCGCTTTGCGCAGGGTGGCTTCGTCGCCAAAGTGATCGCGACCTTATTGGCGGTCGGCTTGTTAATTGCTCTCTATCGCGGTGCAGTCTTGCTTTCGATTCACGCCAAGATGCATCGCCAGCTTAAACACCCAGAGTCGCCAGAAGACAATCCGCTTGGCCGTGTGCTGAAGGTCTATCATGATGCACCAAAGCGTGATGTGGAATCACTGGAGCTGCGTTTATTGGAAGCGGTGGTGGATGAACAGCAAGGCTGTGAAAAAGGCCTCTCGATGTTGAAATTGCTTGCCGCGTTAGCGCCGATGCTCGGCTTGCTGGGGACGGTGACCGGGATGATAGAAACCTTCCAAGTGATCACCCAGTTTGGCAATGGCGACCCGAAAGTGATGGCAGATGGTATCTCGATGGCGTTGGTAACCACAGTGCTTGGCTTGATTGCCGCCATTCCGTTGCTGCTGGCGCATAATATCCTCAGTGGGCAAGCCGATCACATTCGTGGCATGCTGGAAAAACAAAGCATTAGCCTGGTGGCTGAACAAGCTGAAAACAGTGACCAGCGAGCGGAAACCGGACAAGCGGCATGATAGACGTCGAGTTATTCTCACAGCTTGGTCAGCAGGATATTTGGAGTACTTTGCGTCATTTTATGGCGCAAGGCGGGCCCGTACTCTGGTGGCTAGGTGTGGTGGTATTGGTGTGTTGGGTGTTGGTGATTGAACGCCTGCTATACCTGTATTCACGGTTCCCGGCACAACGTCGTGCGTGGGTTGCAGCGTGGCAGGCGCGCAACGACCACCATTCTTGGTATGCACGTGCCATCCGCGAGGGGTGGTTGTTTCAAGCCCAACACGATCTCGGCCGTTATCTTGGCTTTATTAAAGCCTTGGTGGCGATTTGTCCGATGTTGGGGCTGTTAGGCACGGTCACGGGGATGATTTCTGTGTTTGATGTGATGGCTAGCCAAGGCACCAGTGAGCCACGTTTAATGGCCTCAGGTATTTCAATGGCAACGTTACCTACCATGGCAGGCATGGTGGCTGCTTTGGTCGGTATGTTTGCCCATGCTCGTTTAGTTAAAGCCTGTCAACGCCGTGAAGTGGCGTTGGAGCAGGCGCTTCGGAGTCAGTAATGCGATTGATTCGAGCCCAAAAACAGCGCGAAGAAGCGCAGGTTGATTTAACCTCCATGCTGGACATTGTGTTCATCATGCTGATCTTTTTTATCGTCACCAGCTCGTTTGTGCGCGAGTCTGGCGTGGAAGTAAACCGTCCGGAAGCCAGCCACTCAACCAGCCAAAAAGAGGCGGGTATTTTTGTCGCGGTCACCGCCTCGAATGAGGTGTACATCGATAAGCGTCTTGTCGATGTGGAACGTGTAGAAGCGACGCTGGAACACCTGTTGCTCGATAAACCCGATGCCTCGCTGGTAATTCAAGCCGATGAGCTGGCCTACAATGGCACCGTGGTTGAAGTCATGGACGCGGCGAAAGGTGCCGGCATTGGCAGCATTGCGTTGGCTACGGAGTCGCCGTAATGAAGCGATGGCTAATCTCATTGCCGGCGGCGTTGATGGTTACGCTTGGCCTGTTTATGTTGATGGCACTGATGGTCGGACAATCGTCTCAGCGGCCTCAGGAGACGGCTGAATCAGTAAGCATTGATATTTTTATGCAAGAGCCTGATACCGAGGTACAACGTCGCCAACGCAGTGTTCCTGAGCGCCCGACACCGCCAGAGGTGCCTGATCCACCGACGCCGGTCACCCAAACGCAGACACAATCCAGCGCTGCGCCACAGCCGGATATGCCTAACTTGAATGTGCAAAGCAATATTCAAGGCGTGATGGTGCAAGCCCCGTCGCTAGGCGATTTAAATGTCAGCACTGGGCCGAACAATCAGCAGGCGATGCCGCTATTTCGGGTCGAACCCAACTATCCACCACGTGCCATGCGACGTGGTCTAGAGGGGTTTGTGGTGGTGAGCTTTACCATTAGTCCCTCGGGACGTCCGCAAGATTTGACCGTGGTTGATGCGAACCCGCCACGTGTTTTCGAACGAGAGGCGTTACGCGCGCTACGTAAATGGAAATATGAGCCGAAAGTGGTTAACGGAGAGGCCGTGGCCCAACCCGGCCAACAGGTGAAACTGGAGTTTAACTTACGCTAATGTTTAAACGACTCATTGTTACCTTCGTATTGTTCACCGCGCTGCCAGTGGCTGCCCAGCTGTCACCCTCGGTGGCACGCTCGATTGAAAAAGCACAAACGTTAGAGCAAGACGCCAAACTGGGGGAGGCGATTGCCGTGCTCGAAGCGCTGTCTGCTGAACGCGCCTACGACAAAGCCTTTGTCGACCGCGCGTTGGGGGTGTTTTATTGGCAATATGGCAATAACGATAAGGCGATCGTCCATATTCAACGTGCGGTTGACAGTGAACAGCTGCAAGATGCCCAAGCCTGGCAAACCAAGCGTATGCTCGCTGATTTATTGTTGATTGATGGTCAATATGCCGCAGCACTTCAATACTACTATCCGCTCGCACGCTCGGTGCCTACTGAGAAATCGGATCAAGCTGAAGACGTGTGGCTGCGGATTATGCAGGCGCACTATCAGCGTGAACAATGGAGCCAGGTATTAAACGCCTATCCGGCGTATCAGGGTGTGGTGAAAAATAGGGCCAGCGTGTCGGCGCTGTCATTGAAGCTGGGGGCGCAGCTACAACTTGAGCAATGGCGGGGGGCGACACCGACGCTTAAAGCATTGTTGAAGCTCGAGCCTGACAATAAGCAATGGTGGCGCCAATTGGCGGCTAATTATGTCCGCTTAGAGCAGCCGAAAGAGGCGATCAGCACGTATTTACTCGCCAAGCGAAAAGGAATAGCGCTTGAACCGAGTGAGCAGCGCACGGTGGCACAGTTGTATGCCAATGTGGGTGTCCCCGAGCGGGCGGCGATGTGGCTCAAACGCTTGCCTGAGAACGAACAAGATGCGCAAACGCTCGCGCAGCAAGCAAGCCTATGGCAGCAAGCACGGGAATGGCCTCAGGCTGTTTCTGCGTGGCAATTGGCGGCACAAAAAGATAGCCAATACCATTGGCAGTTAGCGTTAATGCAAATTCAACAAGGCGATTATCAGCAAGCACTTACTTCGCTTGATAAGGCGGGTCAAGGGGCGTCTGCCAAAGAGATAGCGCTGACAAAAGTGCGCGCCTACTACAAACTGAAGCAGTTTGACCAGGCGCTCAAGCAAGCACGCATTGCTAAAAAGATTGCCCCTGATGAGGCGGTAGAGAGCTGGTTAACGTTTTTGAAAAAGCGCCAGCAAATGCAGCGAGGCTGATTAAGTCAGGTAGCGAGTGACCTTGGTCGTTGCTCTGATAAAAAAGCCCCAGCCTGGTGAGACACCAGATAGCTGGGGCTTTTTTGTTAGAACGTTTTGTGTCTATCGCTTGCTATCCGCCGTGTTGACCACGTTCGCCAAATGATAGACACAAAAAAAGGGCGCCTGAGCGCCCTCTATCAATCAGGTCTGGCTTCTTATGCTACAGAAACGTCAGATGCCTGTGGGCCTTTTTGGCCTTGCTCAACGGTGAAGTTCACACGCTGGCCTTCAGTTAGGGTTTTGAAACCTTCGCCAACGATCGCGCGGAAGTGTACAAACACGTCTTTTTCGCCGTTGTCACGAGTGATGAAACCGAAACCTTTCTCTTCGTTAAACCACTTTACGATACCAGTTGCTTGATTAGACATAATCATTCTCTCTTAAATTACAAAAAATAGGATAGCTTTGAACGGAGTCGATGAAATGTCTAAAAGCGAAAGCGGGTAACGTTAGAAACTCTATAATATTGATAATAGCGTAGCTTATGTTGACTTTTACTTGATGTATCATTGATGCTCCATGTTCCAGAGCTGTGACCACCATACAGCAATCCACTCACATGTAAAGCACTTATATATTTTTTTGAAAATTTGTAAGCCCTTACTGTGTTGAGTGTCTCAATGCTCTCTTAGCGTTACGGCGTGCGTATCGTTGTACAGGGTGATCTCGTGAGGCCACGTTGCCTTAAACTCCTCAGCTTGCTGCTTTATCCAGCAACAAAATTGGTCAACTTTATCGCGTTTAAAGTAGCCAGCCGGGGCGCATAAGAAGTAACCATTGGTAGGTTTTACTGCCGCTTTACCGATACGCACCAGGGTGCCGTCGGCAATGTATCGCTGTACCAAACTATGGCGAGCCAGCACTATCCCTTGCAACGATAATGCGCCTTCAATGGCATAGTTAGAGCCGTTGTAAGTGATGGTTGAACAGCCCCCTGCGATGCCGATGGTATTGAGCCATCGGGTCCAGTCCATATCTCGCCACATATCACTGATTAAATGCCCCTTGGGCAAGTCTTCGAGGGTATAAATGCCTTCTTGCTGTTGATATAGAGGATGGCAAACAGGGTAAAGAATATCGCCCATCAGCCATTCACTGTGCAGGTCGTCGTAGTGGCCACTGCCATATCGGATACAGAGATCAATCGAGGATTGTTCGAAGGTATTCAACGTGGTGGTTGATTCCAGCATGATCGATAAATCTGGATAAGACGTTCTGAATTTTGCAAGCCGTGGGACCAACCAGTTTTGGGAGAATGATGGGATGGTCGACAGTGACAACTGATGAGGGGCTGGGTCATTATTGAGTAGCCACACACCATTGAGAATACTTCTAAAGCCTTGCTGGACATGTGAAAAAAGAATCTCGCCTTCCGGTGTTAGCGTGACTTTGCGATGCTGACGATAAAAGAGGGGGGTGTCGAGCCACTCCTCGAGTAGCCTTATCTGTTGGCTGATGGCGGCCGCCGTAACAAACAGCTCCTTGGCAGCGGCTTTAAAGCTGCCTAGGTGAGCGGCTTGGTAAAAGTAATATAAACCTTGGAGCGGCGGCATGCGTGTTGAGTTGGCGTTTGACATAAGCTTTTCTTAACTGAGTGTCAGTGTTTATCGTTTGAGCATAATCGTTCGTTGAACAAAAATAAATCATAAGAGTTGTTCACAAAGGCGATATAGCATGATGACGATGTATGACCCAGTATTCCCGACCATGAAACAAGTTGTCACTTCAGTTAAGAAGGCATTAACTGCATGGCGTACAAAGCGCGCAAAAGTCCAGCGAGCAGTGCATGTTTCAGCGCTCCCTCAGCGCCTGCGTGACGATCTTGATTTAGGAACACCCAACAAAACACGACCCGACGCGAGTGACTATTTGTCTCGTTGATGATCTGACCGATTGCGGGAAGGTTTAACCCCTTCCCCAATCTTTTAACAGTTGGGTTATTCCCATTTTAGGATGATTCAACACGTTGTCATCTTGGGTGACTTCACCAACCACATCATTAGGGTTGTACAACGAGCAGGTTTTCATTGATAGGCAGCCACAGCCAATGCAGCCACTTAAATTGGCTTGTAACTGCTGTAAGCGTGCGATTTGCTCATTGAGCGTGGCATCCCAGCGCTGTGCCATATCACGCCACTGCTCTTTGGTGGGGGCTCGGTGAGAGGGCAGTTCACTTAATGCTTCGCCTATCTCTTCAAGTGAGAGCCCCACATGTTGTGCAGCTTTAATCACCGCAAGACGACGTAGAACTGCGCGGTCGTAACGGCGTTGATTGCCCGCATTACGCCAACTGGCGATCAAGCCTTTTTGCTCGTAAAAATGCAGGGTAGACACCTTTACCCCCGCCCGTTTTGCCACTTGCCCAACGCTCATTTCCATCTTTTTTCGCCTTTTTCTGCCACTCCCTGTTTACCTCAATATAACTTGAGGTTTTATCCTGACTAGCATCTTCACAACACAATGAGAGGGGAATCACGATGAAAGAAATGAAAGAGGGCGTTACTTCAATGTTATTGGCGGTTATCCAAGGTGTTCAAGGGCGAGTTGGTATGAGCCGTAAACCGAAAGCAGTGTCAATCGCATCGATGCCAGCCCACCTTCAAAATGACATAGGGGTGGATACTCTGGATGCGAACACGCACCCTTCGGCGCATCGCTTTCTATAAGCGCGCTGCATCTGTCGCTGTTACAGCATGGGTTGCAGGATGCTAGAGGGTAAGATAGAAAAAAGGCCAGTCATCGCAGACTGGCCTTAGCAGAATTAACGTGCCGTGAGGTGCGATTAAGCGAGCAGCTCTTCGGCAGTGTTAACCACGTTTTCAACGGTGAAGCCGAACATTTTGAACAGCTCGTCAGCCGGTGCTGACTCACCGAAGGTGGTCATACCGACAACGCGGCCGTCTAGACCCACATACTTGTACCAGTAGTCGGCGATACCCGCTTCAATAGCAATACGTGCTGTCACGTCTGATGGCAGCACGGATTCGCGGTAGGCGGCATCTTGCTTATCGAACAAGTCAGTGCTTGGCATAGAGACCACACGCACTTGCTTGCCGGCTTCGTTCAGTTTCGCGGCTGATTCCATCGCTAATTCGACTTCAGAGCCGGTCGCAATCAAGATCAGATCAGGCTTACCCGCTGAATCTTTAAGGATGTAGCCACCTTTGGCAATGTTAGCCAACTGTGCGTTATCACGCTCTTGCTGAGCCAGGCCTTGGCGAGAGAACACGAGGGCACTTGGACCGTCTTTACGCTCAACCGCTGCTTTCCACGCGACCGCGGATTCAACTTGGTCACACGGGCGCCACATGCTCATGTTTGGCGTTTGACGCAAGGTAGCCATTTGCTCAACCGGTTGGTGAGTTGGCCCGTCTTCACCCAGACCAATCGAGTCGTGAGTATACACTTGAATATTCTGCACCTTCATCAGGGCAGCCATACGCATCGCGTTACGGGCGTACTCCATAAAGATCAGGAAGGTCGCACCGTAAGGCACAAAACCGCCGTGCAGGGCAATACCGTTGATTATGGCGGTCATACCAAACTCACGCACACCGTAGTGCAGGTAGTTGCCGCTGGCATCGTCTGCGCTAATCGCTTTCGAGCCTGACCACATGGTCAAGTTAGACGGGGCTAAGTCAGCAGAGCCACCCAGCAGTTCTGGCAGTAGCTTGCCGAACGCTTCTAACACGTTTTGTGACGCTTTACGTGATGCAATTTTGGCTGGGTTAGCTTGCAGATCGGCAATCAGCTTTTGTGTTTCGCTGTCCCAGTTGCTTGGCAGCTCACCCTTCATGCGACGAGTAAACTCAGCGGCTAGCTCAGGGTATTGTGCTTGATACGCAGCGAATTTCTCATTCCATGCGGCTTCTTTAGCCGCACCGGCTTCTTTGGCATCCCACTGTGCGTAAATGTCTTGTGGGATCTCAAATGGGCCATGCTCCCAACCGAGGAATTCACGCGCAGCTTGTACTTCGTCATCACCCAGTGGTGCACCGTGGCAGTCATGGCTGCCTGCTTTGTTGGGTGAGCCGTAACCGATGGTGGTCTTGGTACAAATCAGTGTCGGCTTGCCGGTTTCCGCTTTTGCCGCTTCGATGGCCGCTTGAATCGCCGCCGAATCATGGCCGTCGACGGCAGGGATCACGTGCCAGCCATAAGATTCAAAGCGTTTCGCGGTATCGTCAGAGAACCAACCTTCCACATGGCCATCGATAGAAATGCCGTTGTCATCCCAGAAGGCGATCAGCTTGCCCAGGCCTAGGGTGCCGGCGAGTGAGCATGCTTCGTGCGAGATACCTTCCATCAAGCAGCCATCACCCAAGAAAGCGTAGGTGTGGTGGTCGACGATGTCGTGGCCGTCGCGGTTAAATTGCGCCGCGAGTGACTTCTCTGCTACCGCCATACCCACGGCGTTGGTAATGCCCTGGCCGAGGGGACCTGTCGTGGTTTCAATGCCCGGTGCGTAGCCATATTCAGGGTGGCCTGGGGTATTCGAGTGCAACTGACGGAACTGTTTAAGATCGTCAATAGAAACGCCATACCCGGCCAGGTGCAGTAGCGAATAAATCAGCATAGAGCCGTGGCCGTTTGACAGTACGAAACGGTCACGGTTGGCCCAATCTGGGTTTTGTGGGTTGTGATTCATGTGGTCGCGCCACAAGACTTCGGCGATATCAGCCATGCCCATTGGGGCGCCTGGGTGACCAGATTTGGCTTTTTGAACACCGTCCATCGCAAGGGCGCGGATGGCGTTAGCTAGCATTTTGCGTTCCATGTGTTTACCTACAGGTTGAACAGGTGAAATAGGGTCAAACAGTATCATAAAAGCGGGCTAAGCCGCCTTTATTGTGTTAAATCACGCTTTGTGTTGGATCACAGTTGTTCGCGAATCATATCTTCAAGCTTGCCTTGGTCAACCGCAAAATTGCGAATGCCTTCCGCAAGCTTCTCAACCGCCATCGCGTCTTGGTTGTGTTCCCATAAGAATTCGGCGTGGGTCATACGCGTTGGGCGCTGCTCGGTGGCTCCCGCGTCTTTTAGCTTAACCGGCACGTCACCGTCGGCATCGCTCAGCTCTTGTAGAAGCTGTGGGCTGATGGTGAGACGGTCGCAGCCAGCAAGCTCTAGAATTTCGCCTGTATTACGGAAGCTTGCGCCCATCACTACGGTGTCATAGCCGTGAGCTTTGTAGTAGTTGTAGATGGTGGTGACAGATTTAACGCCTGGGTCTTCTGCGGCCTCGAAATCACGGCCTTCTTTGGCTTTGTACCAATCCATGATACGACCCACAAACGGTGAAATCAGGTAAGCGCCCGCTTCGGCACAGGCACGTGCTTGCGCGAATGAGAACAAGAGTGTCAGGTTACAGTTGATCCCTTCTTTTTCCAGGATTTCTGCGGCACGAATGCCTTCCCAAGTTGACGCCAGTTTGATCAGAATACGCTCGTTGCTGATCCCAGCTTCGTTATACATGCTGATAAGCTTGCGCGCTTTGGCCACACTGGCTTCTGTGTCATACGACAAACGTGCGTCTACCTCGGTAGAGATACGGCCAGGGATCACATTCAGGATTTCTTTACCAATGTTGACGGCCAGACTGTCACAGGTGTCGGCAACTTGCTGGTCTGCGTCGCTGCTGTGTGATTTTGCATAGGCAATCGCTTCATCGATCAGCGGCGCATATTCTTTGATTTGCGCGGCTTTGAGGATCAGAGAAGGGTTGGTTGTGGCGTCTTGCGGTTGGTATTTTTTAATCGCTTCGATGTCGCCTGTGTCAGCGACCACTGTGGTTAGGGAACGGAGTTGGTCCAGTTTGTTGCTCATCTTCACTCACCTTCTTTACGTGGTAGGCCCAGACGCCGAGTTACGTGCTAACGTTTGCTCTGAACTATGAACAGATGCAACGCGTCTGAGCAAATGATGTGACGATCTTTGAGTTTTTTACGTCACTTGTCAATTGTATTGCGACATAAAGAGAGTTAAGTCTCACTCTTTCGTCTCGAATTTACTCATCCTGTTGAAACATGAACGCGGTTTCATCAGGGGCGGGCTCTGACATGTTGAGCAGTGCCATCGCACAACTTGCGCTGGTGGCCAGCACATCAATCACGCCCGTACGCAAAGCGCCAAGAATGGACAAAGCTTTACGACTCTCACTGGCCATGGCTATCACACTGGGTATACGTGCCAAATCAGGCATGGCTAGCCCAACCACTCGTCCTCGCATCAAATTGTCGGTGGGTTGTCCGTCGAGACGGAAAAAATCAAAGCCACCGATGTCTCCGACAATACCATGGTTGACACGTGCTTCAACAAATTCGCGCGCGGTAAAGCAGCCCAATTTCACCATATGGCTATTTTCGTCCATGTCGCCAATCCCTACCAGTGCAAACTCTGCCTTTCTTGCCTGGTTCAAGGTTTCGCTGATATTGGGGTGAGAGACAAACACTTGTTGGATTGATTCGTTATCGACGTAGGCAGGGGCGTACAAGGTTTCACTGCTACCGCCAAATTTTTTGGCGAGACGCCGGCAGATATGATCCGCGTTAAATGCATCACCACTTCGGTGGGTACCGCCGATAGCACAGACAAATCGTGCTTGGCGATGAGAGACGACGCCGGGGTGATCAGCAACCGCCGCGACGTTTTGGCCTTGTCCCACCGCGACCACCATGCCGTCATTGAGGTTACCATCCAAGTAAGTGGAAACCAGGGTCGCGACTTGCGTACGTTGCTCTTCGGGGCTGGGTTGGTCGAGAGAAATCAATGCACGTTTGAGATTAAATCGCGCCATGAGTCTTTGCTCCAACTGCGCGCTGTGCACAGGGTGAAACTTCACCGTTATTTCAACAATCCCTTCTTCACGCGCTTTTCGGAGTAGGCGGCTGACTTTGGGGCGACTTATTTTGTATTTGCGTGCGATCTCCTCTTGGGTCGCGCTTTGCTGGTAATACAGAATGGCGATTTCGGTCAGCAAATCAGTGTCTTCGTGAACGTTATCTGGGGACGTTGGCGTACTCATGGATGTTGGTCTCGCTCATCGATCTAATCAAACTCACCGCACGCAGTACGGCTCACTATAACGGCCATCAGTATATCGAGCTTATTATGATTGAACAAATGTTATGTTTAAAAACGGTTGTTCATTTTTTTGGTGCAATCAAAAGCCGTAGAAATATCGGATTGGTGGAGTGGGCAGGCTTTTTAAAGGCGCTCTGTTTGAAAAAATAGCCATTACTATCTAGTTTTATTATGTCCCACTCAGGTTTCCGAATAGATTAACTCAAAAGATGTACAAAGGACGGGGAGTAAACCTCGGGCGGCAGACTCGTTTTTGGCTAAGGAGTGTATTTTTATGCACGCATTGCAGTCTCGGCAGCCCCTTATTTGGGTGACGACCTCGTTCATAGTGGTCGTTATGTTCGCGGTTGGATTTTGGATGACGAGTTTGAGTCGCGCCACAGCGCCTGAGCAATCACTGGTGGATACCGACTATAGCTATTTTATTGACGAGACGAACGAGCTCTCTCTTAACTATGTGTTGGCTCATGCCCCTTTTACGGCAGCCGATAACGCCCGTGAGATCCCCTGGAAACTGGCTTATCAAACCTATTGGATCAGGCTTGAGTTTAATTACCGCGGCCTGACTGAGCGCGACATTCATGTGCTCACCGATAACCCACTGATTGACTATCTAGACGCGTACCATATTTTAGATGGTGAGCAGGTGCGCTCACAGATAAAAGCAGGGGACAAAACATCGGCACGTCTTAACCGTCTACCAATGCCCCACTCTATTCCGGTCAACTTACTGCCTGATCGCGATAACCAATTACTGCTTAAAGTGACATCGAATGATATGGCGATCATGCCGTTAAGCGTCATGACGCATCAAGAGTTTGATCAGTTGTCTCGGTCTTTGCATTTGATTTGGGGCGGCTTCATCACCTTTACCTTTTTGGTGGCGCTGTATAGTGCAGGGGTGTATGTATACAGTCGTCAGCGCGTTTATCTGATATTTGTTCTTGTCGCCCTAATGAGTACGCTACTAGTGAGTGTTAATCATGGTTTCAGTCGCTATTTTTTGCCGAACGCGGTGCAGATATTTATCAGTAATCACTTGGTCGCTTTGTCCGTTTGCCTACTCATGGCGGGATTATGGTTCACCTATTACTTTTTAGACTTTGAGAGAAGCCAGCTTTATCTGCGCGCGCGTTCACTCTTTTTTATGACCACTGGAGGGTTGTTTGGCTTGGCCTTGTTAAGCTTTATTACCCCCACGTATGTGTCGCTTTCATTTGTGTTTATCGCGCAATTGCCGGTCTATGGCTTGGTCGCCTATTATGTATGGCACCAATGGCAACCAAAGAAATCTTGGCTCTCGCTCTTTACCCTCTGTTGGCTCCCCGTCATGTTGGGCGGGGTGATTTTCTACGCCCTGATGCTCAACGTCATTGATTACAGTCTATTATCGCGTTACGCATTGATGATGTCGCTGGGAATGACCATGATTTTCTTTTCATTGGCCCTCGCTGAACGCTTCCGATACCAGCGGTTACAGGAAATGCAAGCGCTTACGCATGACACCCTGAGTTATCTACCGAATAACAATGTGTTACATATGGTGGTCAATGATTTGATTAGCCGAAATGCACGGTTCAATTTGTGCTGTTTATCAGTAGATAATTACAACAGTCTGCTTCCGTATTTGGATGAACGCGCCCGCGAAGAATACATTAACGCGATTGCTGGTCGTATTAATGATGTATTGATGATGCAACCTGTGTTGGGGGTGAAAACCGACAGTGATATGCCGGATTATCGTTTGGGGTGTTTAAAAGAGGGTGTGTTTGCGTTTTTGATTGATGATGTTGACCGCTCGGCGTGCGATACGATTCTCGATTCGGTCATTAAAGGCTTAAATGGCGACTTATGTGTTGGCTCATTTGTGACCCAAGTGAATGCGCGTATTGGTGTTTGCCACTATCCCACTGATGGTGACCACCCAAGTCTCTTAATCAGTCGAGCCCTCAGCGCGATTGATCAACATCGGTCGCTTGCCAGCCACTACGCGCATTTTAATTCCTACGAGCAACGACACCATCAGCTGCATGTTTCTCTCGTTACTGACCTGAGGGATGCGATCGAGAATGACCAATTAGAGCTTTATCACCAACCACAAATTGATTTACGCACTGGTTCTGTCCATGGTTCGGAAGTCTTAGCGCGTTGGACGCATCCTGAGTACGGGCAAATATCGCCTGAAGTGTTTGTACGGATGGCAGAAGATGTCGGTATCATCAATAACCTCACCTTGTGGGTAATGCGGCGGGCTTTCCAGCAGCAAGCGAAGCTCATCAGTAACGGCCATTGTCGCCGCCTGTCCATCAATATCAGTGCGTCTGATATCTATATTCCGGATCTGGCCAATCGTGTGGTCGAGCTGGCGCATCAATATGACATACCGACCAACTTGATTTCGCTGGAACTGACAGAATCGGTGATGGTAGAGGACTACAACTGGCTAAAAAAACTGATTACAGCACTATCAGCCAGTGGCATTGAAGTCTCGATCGATGACTATGGTACGGGTTATTCCTCGTTATATTTCCTCTCTCAACTCCCATTCACTGAGCTCAAAATTGATCGCAGTTTTGTGCGAGATCTTCACAAGAGTGGTCGTCACCAAAGCATTGTACGTGCGACCACGGACATGGCGCGATCACTGGGGGTAATGGTCGTTGCTGAGGGCGTGGAAACAGAGGAGGCCGAGACATTACTGCGACGTTATGGTGTTGATGTGTCACAGGGGTATTATTACTCTCGGCCGCTGCCGTTCCAACAATATCAGGCTTACGTTGAGCGCATGGACAGTGTGCAGCCGACCACGGTGCAACGGGAAAAAAATATACGCTCGTCATCAGGTGGATAATAGAGGATGCCGTGTATCAAACTAATTGCAATGCATCACGTAGGTGACCATTGGCTTGCTGGAGCCGCTGCCGTGCCGTCGCTGGGTCTTGCTCCGCTAAAATCATAAAAATGGCTACCTTCACTTCTCCATTGGCTTGTGATAAAGCGTGTATAGCAGCAGGCTCATCACAACCGGTGGCTTCCATCACGATCAACGTTGAACGGGTAACCAGTTTATCGTTGCTGGCTTTTACATCGACCATCAGATTTTGATAGCACTTGCCTGTTTTTATCATCGCTGCGGTGCTCAGCATATTTAATACCAGTTTTTGCGCAGTGCCTGATTTCATTCGGGTCGAGCCAGTGAGTGCTTCAGGGCCAACTTCGGGCGTAATGGCAATCTGGGCGTGGGCGTTAATGGCCGCATTGGGGTTGCATGACAACGCCACCGTCACAGCGCCGGCTTGCTTAGCGTATTCGAGTGCACCGATGACATAAGGGGTGCGACCACTGGCGGCGATGCCGACCACCACATCCTTCGCGGTGAGGTGTTGCGCGACCAAATCCGATTTACCCGCATCTGGGTTGTCTTCGGCACCTTCTTGGGCAACGAACATGGCAGGTTCGCCACCGGCAATCAATCCTATGACTTGCTGGCTATCCACCCCAAAGGTGGGCGGGCATTCCACGGCGTCAAGCACCCCAAGACGCCCACTGGTGCCCGCCCCGATGTAGATAAGACGACCGCCTTGGGTAAAGCTTTCCGCAATCGCATCGACCGCTTTTGCAATCGCGGGGAGCTGCGTCTGCACGGCGGAGGCTACGCCCTTATCCTCTGCGTTAATCATCGCCACCAAGCCAAGTGTGTCTTGTTGGTCGATCGTCAGTGTGTGCGGGTTGCGTGTTTCTGAGAGTAAGCCTTTTAGCTGGTCGACGCTGGGGGCTGACATAATTGTTCCTCAGTAAGGTAGATAAATGGCACCAAGGCAACAGGCTTGTGTCGCGCCTGTCACCGCGGGCACGTTGCCTGGTTGGTGATTAAGAGTTTGTCTGGCCAGCCAAGCAAAGGCAATGGCTTCCATATCGTCGCAACTGATCCCGGCATCGTCAGTTTGTGCAATCGACCATTGTGGAAGTGCCTGTTGTAGCGCATGCATCAATGCCTGGTTGTGCGCGCCACCGCCACACACGAATACTCGGCCACGCTCTAATGGACGAATCGCTAACGCGATGCTTTCGGCGGTCAATGCCAGCAAGGTGGCTTGCACTTGGTCTGGAGAGAGTGAAAACGCGAGTAGGTGGCGATCGAGCCAATCGAGATTAAAGTACTCCCGCCCGGTGC
The DNA here is from genome assembly GCF_027286325.1 of Salinivibrio kushneri. Lineage (NCBI taxonomy): Bacteria > Pseudomonadati > Pseudomonadota > Gammaproteobacteria > Vibrionales > Vibrionaceae > Salinivibrio > Salinivibrio kushneri. The sequence continues at coordinate 284,940 of NZ_CP114589.1, read as the reverse complement.
TTTTAGGTGCTGGACGTGAGAAGTACGCGTCGGACAACAGGCGGTTGAGTAAGGGTTGATACGCGCAGCTGGTGGCTGCCCACTCGCCATCTTTGTCATAGGCTTGGTGACGGTGACGCTGCGTCCAGGCATCCATCAACATATTCCCTGGGCCCGTATCATAGCCATACAAAGGTCGGTCAGGGCAAATCATTGATACGTTGGCAATACCGCCTATATTCACCACCGCGGTGGCTTGTTCGCTATCGGCAAAGTAATCATTGTGAAAGGCGGGTACCAAAGGGGCGCCTTGACCGCCATATGCCATGTCTTTGCGCCTAAAGTCAGCGACAGTGGTAATGCCGGTTCGCGCCGCAATCACATTGGCGTCGCCAAGCTGCATGGTGAATGGATAATCGCCGCTGGGTTGGTGATAGACGGTTTGTCCATGACAACCGATCGCCGCGACATGCTTAGGCAGTAACGCTGCCTGTTCAAGTAAAGTATTGATAGCGTTGGCGTAACATTCCCCTAAACGCCGATCCAGCTCGCCCAAAGCTTTGACCGACATCGGATGACCTCGGCTCAAAGTGATCACGGTGGCTTTAATATCTTGCGGTAGCGGGTCACTATGGCGAGCAATTGACTCCACGTGGCCTGCATGAGTGAACCGAACAGCGACGACATCAATGTTATCTAAACTTGTCCCTGACATAACACCTATATAGATATCAGCAGCGGGTTGTGGCATTGGGTGCTTCCTTACTTGTAGTCCAGCGATAAAATGACGATAAGAGCCAAGGTACTGAGTATAAACAGATTGCGATCAGTGGCAAAGTGCTTGATGATCCCTTTGTGGTACTGGCGCCTTGCAGAGTGAATAGCCTGATTAGACGAATATAATAAAAGCGGTTGTCAGTGGGTTGACAAGAGTATGAAGGAGAAACAATGGGACCGGTTTGGCTAGATGTGCACACAGAGCAACTTGATAACGAAGAGAAAGAGATCTTGGCACACCCCTCTGTGGGAGGTGTCATTCTATTTGCCCGCAATTATGTTGACTCCGCGCAGCTACGCGCATTAACCCAGTCAATACGTGCGGCGGCTGGGGGCGACATCCTCATTGGCGTTGACCAAGAGGGGGGACGTGTTCAACGGTTTCGCGACGCGTTTACCCCCATACCCGCTGCGCAGTCTTATGGTGCGTTAAATGCGAGTCCAGCGCTTGCGGAGCAGGCGGGTTGGGTGATGGCAATGGAGCTGATAGCACATGGGGTTGACCTCAGCTTTGCCCCTGTGCTGGATTTGGGGTTTGGGTGCGCGGCAATCAAAGACCGAGCCTTTGGTGCGACACATCAGACTATCACCGACTATGCTGGCGCGTTTGCTAAGGGTATGCGCGTGGCCGGGATGGCCACTACGGGCAAACATTTTCCGGGACACGGTGGGGTGAAAGAAGACTCGCACTTAGTAACACCTGAGGACACGCGAGATATTTTGCACTCGGACGACTTTGCGATTTTCCAATCGTTTATTGCGCGGGGGCTCGTGGATGCGATGATGCCTGCCCATGTGATCTACCCGCAACATGATGCCTTGCCAGCCAGCGGCTCGCCGTACTGGCTTACCCAGGTTTTGCGCCAACAATTAGGGTTTAAAGGGATTATTTTTTCTGATGATTTAAGTATGGGCGGTGCGCATTTGTTCGGCGACGCCCCCGCGCGTGCCAAAGCGGCGTTGGACGCTGGGTGTGACATGGCCTTGATATGTAATGACCGCCACAGTGCGGTGTCGGTGCTCGACGCTTTGCCCATTCAGTCAGTCCCTGCTGCTGACACATTGCGGGTGCGTCAAACCGTCGAGTGGCAACGCTTACAGCAAGATCCGCGTTGGCAGTCGGCACAGCGTGCGATTAAACGGCATGCAGAAGAATGGCAGGCGCAACAAGCCTGAGCGAGTGCCTAGTGTCGAAAAGCCACAACAAAAAAGGCAACGTCATCACGTTGCCTTTGTCCTATTAATGACGGGCGCTTTTTACCGAGAGTGTTGTCTCGCGATTAGCGGTCTTCTCCGAAATAACTGTCGTCGTGTTGCGATCGGGAAGCGCGCTTATTGTTGCGCTTCTTGTCTTTTTTGCCGCGTGGCATATCGTCATCAAAATCGTCGTGGTGGCGAGATTTAAACTTCTCTTTATGTTGCGAGCCGTGTTTTAACCATTGATCCCACTGTGCCATGGTGGTGTTTTCCTAACGCTTGTTGATTGTCAGTGCTATGTGTAGCCGAGGTATTAGACACATAATGTTTGTCTAACAATCCTAAGATAGCCTAAAAATTGAACGTCGACTAGTGAAATAGGCGTGAATTTACCGATTTTTTCTGTGCACTTATAACTGACCGGTAGATGATACTAACTCATTGATTAGCTGCTTTTTATCGCTATTGGTTAGCCAGGCAAGGTAAAGGGGGTGGGTGAGAATATGGCCGTGATCAATAAGGTGGAGTTGTCCGTTGTTGAGATAAGGGTGGACCGCTAATGACGGTAGAAACGCGACGCCGCCATGCACGAGTAAATAGTTTAATGCGAGTTGGCATGACTGGGTGTGTAACACGGGTGAACGTTGCAGTGGCGCAATTTGGCTCTGCTCAAGCGAAAACCGCGTCCCCCAATCAAGATAAACCAGCGGTAGCGTGTCGCTTGTGTTCAGTGTGAGCCCTGGTAAATGGCTGACCAACTGAAGTTGGTAATCGCCTAAGTGATGTGATTGTAACCCTTCAAGCTTAGGCAGCTCCGAGGTCAGCCCAGCATCGACACGTTTCTCAATCAAATGGCGTGCTAGCAACTGGGGAGGCGTCGACTCGGCACGGATCAACCAGTCTGGGTGCGCTGCACACACGCGGTTTACCCATGTGCTGACACCATCGAGTTCCCACAGCATCGGGGAGGCGGCAAGCGTGAGTTGTGCGCTCGCATGCTGCATCGCACTCACGTCCTGTTGGGCGCGCTGCCATGTTTGCAGCATGGTTTCGGCGTAAGGAAGTAAGCGCTCACCAGCATCGGTCAGGCGAACATTATTGCGCTGGCGAATAAAAAGCGATGTATCCAGCTGCGTTTCTAGTTGTCGAATGCGAAAGCTCACAGCGGATTGGGTCAGGTACAGGTTCTCCGCCGCACGACCGAAGTGACGCGTCTTGCTAACTTCAATAAATGTGCGCAGTAGTTGAATGTCCAATGGCGTTTTCCTTCTCGGCGATACCGGGCATTTAGGCAAAAAACGTCGATGTACGTCAAGTGAATGTGCGCGATGTGGATCAGAGCATCAGATCAGCCAGGGTCAAAGGGCGTTCGGTCAAACCAAGCCGTTGGGCTGGAGTGAGATGCGCGCGGTCTTGCCAACATAAGTTGTGCCATGCGCGATAGATATCAAGCAATGGCAGCAGTCCTCCGGGGCGCAGTCGGCGTCTCGGTTCATTCACCAACAGTGAAAACTGCTGATGGAAGTGTTGTTGATATTTTTTCAACGCATCACAGCTTGCATGGGTTAACCAATAAGCTTCTTGGCCTTTGTTTTGGCCATGATCGCAGATCGCTTTAGCGCCGTCGCCACTGCGAGTAAACGCCCAGCGATCGCGCCACCAACTTAGCAAAACGATATCTATTTTTTCTGGCTCTGATCCGGGCTGCCAACCGGCATCCTGCTCGACGTATACATGGCTAACGCGTTTATCGCGAATATCGGCTTCAAAAACGGAGAGACACGCGGAGCGCAACAAGGGTTCTTGCGGCGAAAACACCACGATTTGCTGCCAATGTTCGATTAACGGCTTGAGGTTGAGGTAATGTGCATATGTAGTGTATTGAGGGCGGATCAGCGTGCCGCGGTTGGGATAAATAAAATGCAGCGGCTGCGTATAGGGATCTTCGACATTCGAGCGGGAAAAGACTTCTCGGTACTTGGCATCAACCCGACCGAGTAACCCTTCTGGGCGTGCCACTGAGTCTTGCTGTTGACCTGCACTGTGCGTCGACATAAACCGACAATCAGGTTGGTAAGGGTCATGATGTGTGGGCAAGTGGTGATGGTCATTAGCATGATAATTCACATCTTGTTGCAGCACGTAGCCACTGTGCGCTTCACCCGTTGCCAGCCATTGCACGCCATTGTCGCTCTTGGGCTGCAAGGCGGCGTGGACACTGGCCAGGTGGCCCGTTGAGGTATCAGCTAAAAACCGGCTGTCGTAAGCGGCAAGCTTTTGTCGGCAGCGTGCGGCTATTTGGTTCAGGTGGTCGTAGAAGGTTTTCGGATTCAGCGACAGTCTTCGGCAGATGTCACGCACTGTGTGGCCGGTAAAAAGAAACGCTAACAGTTTTTGCTGTAACTCACTTTTTTTATTGACCCCAGACCAGCGATCGACAAAGGTGCTTTGGCAGCTTTTGCAACGATAGCGTTGACGATCGCCACTATAGCCGAATGCATGATAACAATGCCGATGCGTAAGCACGGGTTTGCCTAAATGTTCACATTCTGGGTTGGTACAGGCACACAAACCATCGGCATGAAGTTGGCGCTGAGCAATCAGCTCAGCGTGAACATCATGGTTATTTAACAGTGGAGGAAACGCGCCACACTCTCGGCACACCAAGGTTGGGCGAGCAGGATTGGTGTGTTGAACCAAGTAATCTTGCTCATCTTTCGACCCAAAGTTGGGACAGGTGAGTGTTTTACAAAAGTTTAGCTGTAATTCACCGGCTGCAAGAGGCAGCTTACCGCTCGACACGTTTCCTCCGACCAACACTTACAGGTTGATCGCTGTTTCTAGCGAGACGGTCATCATTTCATTGAATGATTTTTGACGTTCATCTGAGCTAAGTGCTTCACCGCGAATGATATGATCAGACACAGTAAGGATGGTCAGTGCACGAGCGCCTAGCTCTGCAGCGACACCGTAGATACCGGCTGCTTCCATATCCACCGCCAAAATGCCAAGGTTGTCCATTTTATTGAACAAATCGGCTTCTGGGCTATAAAAGAGATCGGCAGAGAAGACGTTACCTACACGTACAGAAACATTCTGCTTACGTGCTTCACCGACTGCTGTTTCAAGCAGGTGGTAGTCTGAGATAGCCGCAAAGTCATGGCCAGCAAAGCGTGTACGGTTTACTTTCGCATCAGTGGATGCGCCTTGTGCGATGATGACATCCATCAGTTTGACATCGTCTTTAACCGCACCGCAGCTGCCGACGCGGATCACGTTCTTAACACCGTAATCTTTGATTAGCTCATGCACATAGATTGAGCAAGATGGGATCCCCATGCCGTGGCCCATGACAGACACTTTTTTGCCTTTGTAGGTGCCGGTGTAGCCGAACATGTTACGCACGTCAGTCACGCGTTCCGCGTTCTCGAGGAAGTTTTCGGCAATGTACTGCGCACGCAGCGGATCACCAGGCATGAGGACAGTTTCAGCAAATGCGCCATCAGCAGCATTGATATGTGGGGTAGCCATAGTGTGCTCCAATTATCTTTAGTTAAGAGAAAAAGCGTTCGATCACAGCTTGGTAAGCCATGCCGCCAAGGTAGATACCAACAATGCCCATGATCCCAGAAATCACCGGGGGAGCAGGCAGTGGTAGCTTGATCGCGCTGAAGAAGAAGCCAACGATGGCACCAGCGACGACCGCAAGTAAAATTTCGTTCATTATAACCCTCAAACATCTAGTTAGGTGCAGTCCAGCTCAAATCGGTACCCAAATTGCGACAGTCATAGCTGTCTTTATTGTCTTTTAAGTGGTGCCGCATGAGATGAGCCTAGTGTATGTAACCCGTGCGTCTTTACGCGCGATCTTGATCACAACTATCCCCATATTAGCGCGTAATGGCCACTATGATTACTGAATATGTTGATAGTGTCGATGCAATCGCTTGCGTTTTATTCAAATAGCGCGATTTTTTCGTCTCTCAGGTGCTTGGTGGTGACTAATCAACAGCAGGTAGCCGATTCAATTGCGTTTTTTTTGCGCAAGATCAAAACAGTTTTGGTAAGCGTAACTGGCATGTCTGAATGAAAGGAATGATGCTCGGCGGTTGTATGCAAAAAGCAGTGCCTTAACGCTATGCGCCTGATCAATAACATTATAAATATTAATAATTCTCACTTCTATTCGTGACTTGTTTATTCAACTGCGTTAGCATTCCCCCACTGATTTTTGCGAGGAAAGGGCTATGCAAGCTTTTCGTTCATTTTTTCCATTTATTTTTCTCACTGTTTCTTTGCTGTTGAGCAGCCAAGCTGCGGCAAAAACGATCACGCATGCGATGGGCACCGTTGAAATCGACGGTGTACCACAACGTGTCGTTGTGTTGGGGCAGGGCAGTTTAGATGTGCTGGACCGTCTTGGTGTTGAGCCTGTTGGCGTGGTGAAGTCTTTAATGCCGGATTATCTCGCTAAAACCTACCAAGATGATAAATATGTCGCGGTAGGTACGGTGAAAGAACCTGATTATGAGGCAATTTTTACCGCTAAGCCGGATTTGATCATTGCGGAAGCGCGTATGGCGTCGCTCATGGGCGAGTTAGAGGAAATCGCACCGACTATCATGTTTAGAGCGGACTACAAGAATTACTGGCAAAGTGTGCAAGCTAATTGGCGCATGCTAGGCAAGGTGTTTAATAAGCAAGAAAAAGTCGACGCGATCATTGAACAAATGAACAGCAAAATCGCACAGACGCACGATAAAGCGGTAGCAGACAACTTTAACGCTTTGATGGTCATGAGCAACGGCAGTAAAGTCGCGATGTTTGGTGAGAATAGCCGCTTTGGCATCGTGTTTGATGAGCTAGGCTTGAAACCTGCGAAAAGCGACGATGTAGAAGTGGCCGGCTCACATGGTAACTTGATTTCGTTCGAATACATTGCCGACGCGAATCCCGATGTTTTACTAGTACTGGATCGCGAGCAGGCGATTGGCGAAGGTGAAGGCAAGGCGAAAGCGCGTTTTGATAATCCTTTGGTCAACAAAACGCATGCTCACCAGCAGCAACGTATCAGTTATCTCGACCCAACCGCTTGGTACATCACCATGGCCGGTATGACGGCGATGGATAAGATGATCGATGATGTAAACCGCGTGCTTTAATCATCATACGAGAAACAAACAGACCCAGGCTCGCCCTGGGTCTTTGTGGTTCTAGACCTCAACGGTAGTGATCTTGTGAAGTATCTTTCTATTCCTGTCCTTGTGGTGTTGGCGATCTTGTCGATATCCATTGGTGTGGCGCACGTGTCCTTCGCGAGCTTGTGGGCGGGCGACCCAGAAGCGTGGACAATTTTTACCACCAGTCGTATTCCTCGGTTACTGGCTATCTGTTTGGCCGGTGCGGGCTTAAGTGTGGCTGGACTCATCATGCAGCAGATCTGTCAAAACCGCTTTGCCGCCCCCGACACCACCGGCACCATTGATTGTGCGCTACTGGGTTATGTGCTGACGTTGGTTGCGTTTGGTGGCGCCAGCCAGTGGTTGGATCTGTCCGTTATTGTGGGAATGGCGATGGCAGGCACTTGGCTATTCGTCCATTTTCTCCAACGACTGAAGTTTAAAAATACCGTGCTGGTTCCCTTGATTGGCATTATGTACGGCAATGTGGTTTCTTCGCTGACCCAATTTTTAGCTTACAAGTACGATCTGATTCAAACCTTGCAAGCATGGACTGTCGCCAATTTTTCGTCGGTGCTAGCAGGAAATTATGAAGTGCTCTTTGTGGCTATTCCGGTATGTGGTGTCGCCTATGCGTATGCCAGCCAATTCAGCGCTGCCAGCATTGGCGAAAGCTTTGCCAAAAACATCGGCCTTGATTATCAAAAGGTGGTGTTATTTGGCGTCATGGTGGTCGCGTTGTTGTCGTCTGCTGTGGTGATGATCGTTGGTGTCATCCCTTTCCTTGGCTTAATTGTGCCTAATGTTGTCTCGCTTTTTATGGGCGATAACATTAAACGCAACTTGCCTTGGACGGCCTTTTGGGGCGTGGTGTTGGTGCTGAGTTGCGACATTCTTGGCCGTGTCATCATCTTTCCTTATGAAGTGCCAATCGCGATGATTATTTCTATCTTAGGCGGTGCGGTGTTTATCTATCTGGTAATGAGGGATAAAGCCAATGCGTGATGGTATCAAGCTCTCTCTGGTTGCAATAGGTGTTGTGCTCGTGGCGGGGTACTTTTTGGGGCATGGATTAACCGCGGACAATTACGCATATTTTCTTTCGCGACGAACCCCTAAGGTATTGGCAATCACGCTGGCTGCCGTGGCCATCTCTGCCTCTTCGCTGGTATTTCAAACCATCACCAACAATCGGATTCTGACCCCTTCGATTCTGGGCTTTGATAGTTTATACGTCCTCTTGCAAACCGTCTTATTGGTGGTATTTGGCTCAAGTAGCGTATTGCTGATCAATGCCTATGCGAACTTTACCGCCAGTGTGGTGTTAATGACCGTCAGCGCGACTGTGTTGTTCATGCTTTACTTTCGTCGACATCGCGCCAACATCTATACCCTGCTGTTAATTGGCATCGTGTTAGGTAGCGTATTTGGCAGTATCAGTCAGTTTTTTACCTTGTTAGTCGACCCAAGTGAGTTCGCCATACTGCAAGATGCGATGTTCGCCAGTTTCAATAATGCCAACCGTGAACTGGTCTATGTCAGTGTGCCGGTATTGGCAGCCTGCTTGCTGGTGTTATATCGATTTAGCAATCAGCTTGATGTGTGTTTGTTGGGTGAGGATAACGCCACCAGCCTTGGCATCGATACGCGGCGACTCACGCTGAAAGTGATGACGGTGATCGCGGTGATGATTGCGGTCTCTACCGCGTTGGTCGGGCCGGTGCTCTTTTTTGGTTTGATTGTGGTGAGCCTCGCGCGACAAATGTTTGTCAGTTATCAGCATCGTTTTTTAATTGTGGCCACCAGTATATTGGCCGCCTTTTTGTTGTTAAGTGGCCAGTATGTTGTCGAGCAATGGTTTGGGTTTGAGACCACGGTGAGTGTGATCATTAACTTTGTCGGTGGGGCTTACTTCTTGTATCTACTGACGAAAAACAAGTTTTAATATTATGATTGAATTAATTGGATTATCGAAAGCTTACGGCCAAACACAGGTGGTCAATCAAGCCAGTGCACTGTTTCCTCTCGGTAAAGTGACTGCCATCATCGGCCCCAATGGGGCCGGGAAAAGTACGCTGTTATCGATGGCGAGCCGACTGACGGAGAGTGATGCCGGTGAGGTGTTGATTGGTGACAAACCACTGAGTGAGTGGAGTAACTACGCATTGGCGCAGCGCCTGGCGGTATTGCGTCAAGCGAATAACGTCAATATGCGCTTCCGGGTGCGTGAGTTGGTTGCATTTGGGCGCTTCCCCCACTCAAAAGGGCGGCTAACCGAACAAGACAATGCAGTGATTGACGATGCGTTAGCGCAGCTCGGGTTAACAGAATTGCAAGACCGCTTTATTGATCAGCTCAGTGGTGGTCAGCGTCAAATGGCATTCATCGCCATGGTGGTGGCACAAAACACCGACTATGTTTTCCTCGACGAGCCACTCAACAACCTCGATATTCGTCACTCTGTGGCGATCATGAAAACGGTACGAGATCTGGCACACCGACACAACAAGGCAGTGGTGGTGGTGATGCACGATATCAATTTTAGTGCGTGCTACGCCGATAACATGATCGCGATGAAAGCGGGTGAGGTCGTTGCCAGTGGCCAAGTGAAAAACGTGGTGACTAAACCCATTATGGAGCGGATTTACGAGATTGATTTTGAAGTCGAGGAGATAAACGGGCAGCGCATTTGTTTGTATTATGGCGCCGCCACGTCGTCGATGGCCGCTGCAGAGACTTAAGTGTGTTGTGAATGACTAGCCGCTATTAGCGGCTAGTGCTCCTAAAGTGCTTTGGCCTCGGTGCGTTTGTTTGCAGCTTGTTTAACGGGTGCCCGAGTCAGCCACCAGCTTGCCAGTGAGCCTAAAGTGACCATGGCCACACCTTGCCAAAAGGTGAGCGTCAACGACGTCGATAGGAGTACTGCCGACAATAAGGTCGATAAGATAGGAATGAAATAGGACAACGTGGCCAAGACCATCAAATTGCCCTTGAGAATGCCAATATTCCACAGCCCATAGCCGCCACCCATTGCCAGACCAGCGAGAATAACATAGCCGCTGGTTTGCCATGAAAGACGCATGGCGGGTACGTCAGAGGCGAGATAGCCTACCCACAAAGTCACCGCAGTGGCACAGAAAAACCAGGTGATACCGTTATGACCCTGCGCGCGCATCTTGGTGAGATTGCAGTACATCGCCCAAATAATCGCACCGCTAAACGCCAATATATAGCTAACCGGGTTGGATTGAATGTTTGCCACTAGGTGAGACCAAGACACGCCTTGTTTGCCCCCTACTGTCCACACCACGCCCATAAAGGCGACCGCTAACGCAGGATAGAGCCAAAGGCTCACTTTCTGACGAGTTAAGATGACAGACAATAAAACGGTTAAGCAAGGCCAGAGGTAGTTGATCACCCCCATTTCTATCGCTTGGGTGCGGGTATTCGCCCAGGCCAGTGACAAGGCCAAGCACAGTTCATACACCACGAATAAAACGCCACCGATAACTAAATATTGGCGTGGAAACTCACGGAGGTTGGGAAGACCCACACAGACAATCAAACAGAGAGAGGCTAGGGTATAAATGGCCGCTGCGCCACCGAGTGGCCCAAGCAGTTCGGTAACATGGCGAATAAAGGCGACATTACTGCTCCAAAGTATGATGGCGCCGCACCCAGCCAGTGTATATCGGTTCATGAGGTAACCGTCCAAGCAAAACCTCTAAATTGCCTTTTTTATTGGGCGTGTGCAACCACGATTGCCACTGCGTATTAGGTGAATGAGTAAAACAGTAGTCGGTCGTCGTCGGGCACTGTCAGTGACTCGGCGGTGTGAGGGTATGCGTGGCAAGCAGTGTATCAAGCGGTGTCGGGTGGTCGATAAGAAACCCTTGTACGTAGTTAATGCCAATTTCTTGCACGCAGGCAAGTTTTTCCTCATCGGAGACCCATTCCGCGACCGTTTTGTAACCCATGGTGTCACAGATGCTGACAATGGACTCCAGTATGACGCGATCGATTTTGTTTTCTCGGTTGGTGAGGTTAGCAACAAATTGACCGTCAACTTTAACCACATCCACATTGAACAACTTTAAGTAATGAAATGAGCAGAGGCCTGCGCCAAAATCATCCAACGCGACATGTGCACCATAGTGGCGTAGCTCATCAATAAAGGACACCGCAGTGTTTAAATGACTAATGAGTGCTGATTCAGTGATCTCGAAACACAGTCGTTCGGCAGGAAGGACGGACGCGCTTAATAGCTGTTTGAGTTGTGCTTGAAATTTAGGATCACTGATTGAGTTTGCTGAAAGGTTGATGTTGAACCTGAGCCCTGACTCTGCCAACTCAGTCGCGCGCGTATTTAGCACATAGTTCACGACCCAACCATCGATATCGCGAATGTAACCAAAGGCTTCGGCTGCGGGGATAAATTCACCTGGGTTCATAATACTACCGTCGGTATCTATCATGCGTATTAACAGCTCATACCAATGCTCAACAACTGGCCCTTGTGCGGGTGCAACTTGTTGACCAAAGAGCGTAAAGCGGTTTTCAGTCAGTGCCCGTGTGATTTTTCCCACCATTTGCATGTCACTGTGGCGTCCCTGTGCGGTCCCTGAGATATCATTGTAATCCACGATCTGCCCGCGTCCTGCCGACTTGGCCTCATACATCGCCACATCGGCGCGGCTCATCAAATCCGAGAGGGTTAACGTTGCATCGTTAACATCCACCAGACCCACACTGGCACTGATGGCAAAAATGCGCTCGCCATAGGAGAAAGATAACTGCTCAAGCTGTTTGATTAAGTCGGCGATCGTACGCTTCGCGTCGCGCATATTGCAGTGTGTGAGCAGCAACGCAAACTCATCTCCACCTAAACGAGCTACCACATCATCACTACGTATGTTATCAGCTAAGGCTTGTGATACTTGGCATAGGACTTCGTCACCGGCGTGATGGCCGACTGAGTCATTGATGATTTTGAAAAGGTCTAAATCGATAAAGGCTAAGACGGAGGGCGACTGATTCTCGCTGGACAAGTGATTTTCCATCAGGGTTTCAAAGGCGCGGCGATTGGGTAGCTGCGTGAGCGAATCATGATTGGCGTTATAGTCTAACTGTGCCATTAACGCGTGCTCATCCGACACGTCTCGCAGCACAAACACATACCCGTGTTGACCGTTTTGGTTACTGGTCAGTGGGGACACTGCCACCGACACGTACATGCGTTTGCCACCCGCGAGAACCAGTTGATAGGCGTCTTGTATTTGGGTCTCAAAAAAGGTCTCTGTTTGTTGATTGCCAAAACTGGAAAGCAGCACCCGTTGCTGGTTGTTATACAGTTCGAAAACCGTGTCCACAGGTCGGCCGAGTGGCAGCACGTTATCATTGGCAACAAGCCACTGGGCGGTATTGTTCAGATAGGCCAGGTTGCCTTGCTCGTCGATGGTGATGACTGCATCGTTGATGGAATTCATCACCACATCAAGCTGTTCACGCTCCTGGGTCAGAGCATGGTTGAGCTCGTTGATTTCAGTATTGTCCCAATTAGCGCCGATCATCCGTGCCGTGTTGCCATTGTCGTCTATTTGTAAGCTGGCGAGAGCACGGATGTAGCGAATTCGCCCTTGGCTATCAATGATCCGAAATTGGGTATCGAGTCGTTGATGATGCGTAAGCGCGTGCTGGAGCGTTTGGTTGACAGCCTCTGCATCATCTGGATGAAGACGTTGTTGCCAGGTGGCGAGTTTTTCACTGCCTTCGGCCTCGGGGACATCATAGAGGCGGTACATTTGTGCGTCCCACTCTAGCCTGTCTTCGTTAATGTGATACTCCCAAATACCAATGTTGGCAGCCTTTGTCGCGGCCTCTAGGCGACGGCGTAAAGTATCTGTTTGCCGGTTAGTTAGATACTGCTCAGTGATGTCAATCACGGTACTCAAGACGGTTTCGGTTTCTTCCCCCGTTTGGCGCGCCGATGATTGGCGCAGGTAGCGATAGACGCTGGCGTCATTTTTAAACCGGAAAACCTCTACTATCCGATCGGTGTGTTTATCGACGAGCAGGCGCATAGATTGTTCCCATGCGGCGCGATCGTCTGGATGTATGCGACTGACCCAGTCTTGGTAGGTGCGTATCGTTTTGGCATTGATGCCGAGCAAAGGCGCAGACCATCCAGAAAACAGCAACGCCCCCGTATGAATATTGAGTTCAAATACGGCAAGTTTGTTGATATCTAGGGCAAAGCGCCAACGTTCAAGCCAGCGTTTTTGTTCACGCTGTGCCGCTTTGAGTACGTTAATATCCTCAACTTGGCTGATCAAGTGAGTGACATGGCCAGCATGTTTATCCCGAACCGCGGTGAGCGAGAGCCGTCCCCATACTGTCTCACCATCGGCACGTACAAAACGCTTTTCCAATCGCTTGTTGTCAGCATGACCCATGATCAGATCGTTAAAATAATCCCTCAGCGAAGATTGGTCTTGTTCTCGTGTGAACAAAGAGACATGCGATCCGATAAGCACGCGGCGCTCACAGCCAAAAAATTGCGCCAAACTGGCGTTTGCATCTTGGACAATCCCCCGCGGATCAAGTATCGCCATCCCAATCAATGAGTTATGCATGGCTTGCGTGAGTAGCGAGTGCTGCTCAATGTGATGTCGTTGATGACGTCGATAACTATACGCTAGCTGTGTCATCCCGACCCCGATCACTAATGTCGCGGCCGCGGTGACTAGGCGCGATAGGGATACTTGGTGTTCGCTGTCGATATGGAAAGCAAAGACACCCATCGCAGAAAGGAGATCAAAGCTGACCACTGATAAGGCGATAGTGGCAAGGCCTATTAGTCTGCTTTGCAGTGTGGCGGCAATGAAAAACAAGCCTGTCAGCGCGATGAACGGATAGGGGAAGGCATAAAAAAGCAAGCTGATCAGGGCAAAAAGCACAAGACTGCCGATTATCATGGTCGCGGGAGCCGGCATGGGGCGATACAGTCTATCGTGGGTGTCGGCGTATAGCCGCTCCTTAAGTGTCAATAACAGCGGGAACAGAGCGACAAATCCGATAAACTCACTGAAAAACCAGCGTATTAAATAGTAGTTGAGCCCATGATCATTGAAGGCAGATAAAACATAGCCCCCGAGGAGAGCACCGACAAGCGGGCTAACAACGGCTGTTGGCATCAATCCGCGGATAAATGGCCACACACTTGACAAAGGATTGCCATAACGCTGGCGCATAAAAAGGTATAACGTACAGCCTGTGAATGCGGTCAATGTATTGATGAACGCCAGCTTAAGGCTTAATACATAGGGGAGCCCCATCAGGTAATCCGCCGCGAATACGCCGATAAATAAACCGAGGGTAGCTAACATGCGCGCGCGGTAAGGAAGGTTGGTCAGTGAGAAAGCCCCCACCGCGGAGGCGTACCAGATCACCGCAAACTCCTCGCTTTCAGGAATGACAGCCAAAGAAAAGCACACCAGCGAGAAGCTAGTTGCCATCAATACCAAAAAGGCGTTAAGCGCCTGACGCACTTGTTGATTGCGGGGCATGGCTCTCTCATTAATTACAACGACCTAGGCGTAGCTTAGCGCATTTTGTCTAAGAATTAACGACGTTTATTGCGTTTCCGCTATCTTTAACGATGCCGATTAACCTACCGCTGTATGGAGAGACAGTAGGGTCTGGGCCCTACAAATGGTTTGGTGACAAGCCCTACATATCTAGTGCTTTAGTCGAAATTTGATCACTTTCATCGCTATTGAGCATGAAGAATGGCATTAGTAACTAAATCGTGGCAGTCCTGTGGTCGAGATACGACCGCATGCCATGGCATTGAATAAAATGGGTTCAGTGAGGAACAAAGGTGGCTCGATGACAGGGAACGCAGCGAACAAACAATCATGGCTTTGGGTTGTAATAGGCACCACGTTGACACTTTTAGTGTTGGTGAGTTGGCGCTTTTTTTCTGAGCAGTTTTATACGGTAGCGGGACTCCTCACCTGCCAAGCGCTCGTGATCGTGTTGGCAATGAAGGTGCTCTCGTCGCCACCCAAGGTGGAATCGGGGCAAGGTATCGAGGAGGACACACAAACGCTACCGATGGAGACGGTCGGACGGCTGGCAACGCGCGCCACCATGAATGCCATGAATGCGGCGGAAGTCTCGCATCGCTCGGATATACTAAAAACGCGATTAACCGAACAGTTTTCTTCTGTGGTCGAGGTCACCGAGACCGCACAGCATATCGAACAGACGTTGTCTGACACCTGCCAAGCGCAGGCGGCATCCGTTGAGCAAGTGACGCGTATGCGAGACCTTAGTCTGGAAGGGGCTGATAAGCTCACCGCCTCAATCGTGGAAATGCGTGATATTAACCAAAAAACGACTGAAACAGTGGCACGTATTGAAGCGTTAGACGCTAACGTCAATAAAGTGAGCGATGTTGCACAAGTTATTGATGCGATTGCAGAGCAAACGAACTTATTGGCGTTGAACGCCGCCATTGAAGCGGCACGAGCGGGAGAGCAAGGCCGTGGTTTTGCAGTGGTTGCTGATGAGGTTCGTCAGCTAGCTCAGCGCACCTCGCAAAGTACCAGTGAGGTGGCAGCTATCATTAAGCAAATCATGAGTGAATCCAGCAATGTCATGACCCATATTCAAACCTTGTCGTCGGATGTTGAGTCGGGGACATTGAATGTTGAGCGCGTAGGAGAGATTTTAACCGACCTCTCGTCCAGAGCCGATCAGGTTGAAGCCGCCGTGAGACAAATGGCGGATGGATCGTCACAAAACAGTGCTAGCCTCGAGCAAATTGCTTCAGCATTGACCCAAGTGCGGACTGGACTAGAAGACAGTGATAATCAGGTGATTGCGCTGAGCCAAGAAGCGGAAGGCTTGATGGAAACCACCGAAAAAACCAATGCTGTTTTTGCCGAGCTGTCTGAGGCGAGCCCACATCAACGCTTTTTTAAAGCAGCCAGCTTATGTCGTGATCGTATAGAGGCAGCGTTTGCACAAGCCATTGAAAAGGGTGAGATCAGTAAAAGTGATTTGTTTGACCGCCACTATCAGCCGATCGCGAATACCGATCCTAAAAAATATACCACCCGGTTTGATAGCTTGTGTGATCGGATCTTACCGCCTATTCAAGAGCCAATTCTTGAGACTGATGAGAACATTGTTTATGTGATTGCCAATGACAACCATGGCTACGTCCCCACGCATAATCAGCGCTTTTGCCAGCCTCTCACCGGTGATTATGCGCAAGATATCACCGGAAACCGGACTAAACGCTTATTTGATGACCGAACAGGTAGGCGTTGCGGTCAACATACTGATACCATGTTGCTGCAGACCTACAAGCGCGATACGGGTGAGGTAATGCATGATCTCTCTGTCCCTCTTTTTGTTGCAGGTCAACATTGGGGCGCAGTGAGAATGGGGTATTATCCACCGGTATCGGCGGATTAAGCGAAAAGGAGTAGCAATGAATCCAGTTGCGATTGTAACCGGGGCAAGTGGCGGCATTGGCCGTGAGACGGCAAAACTATTGGCACAGCGTGGCTATGCCATTTGCATCAATTATCTTAGCAACAGTGAATCTGCTTTTGCGCTTGTTGATGAGCTTCAAGCAATTGGTGTCAATGCAATTGCAGTTCAGGCGGATGTATCGAGCGAAGAGGGTGTGAAGCGCTTATTTAGCGAAGCAGACAACCGTCTGGGAAATATCACTGCACTGGTTAACAACGCAGGGATCATGTTGCCACAGTCGACGGTGAGCAGTATGGATGCAGAGCGGATCAACGCGATGTTCCAAGCGAATGTCACCAGTGCCTTTTTGTGCTGCCGCGAAGCCGTACACCGCATGGCGCAGTCCCGTGGGGGAAATGGAGGGGCGATTGTTAACGTGTCCTCCGCCGCGGTAAAAACAGGATCGCCCAATGAATATGTTGACTATGCAGCCACCAAAGCAGCGCTTGATACGCTTACCATGGGGTTGGCAAAAGAAGTCGGGCGCGAAGGTATTCGTGTGAATGCGGTGCGGCCAGGACCGATAGATACGGATATGCATGCCGCAGGCGGTGAGCCGGATCGCGTCGCCCGTGTCGCGGATAACATTCCACTGGGCCGCGGTGGTTCTACCCTAGAAGTGGCAGAAATGATTGCTTGGTTATTATCAGACAATGCCTCGTACTCGACAGGGAGCTTATTTGATGTGGCGGGCGGCATGTAGCCTTATTTTTTCATCAATTTGTAAGTAACTTGGGTTCTCCTCTGTCTATGATTAATAAAGAGGAGAAAGCCAATGGTTGAGAGCATGATACCCAGTTTGGCGACATTACCGTCACTGGGGTTATTTTTTGTCATCATATTTGCCTCGTATGTTTTTGAGGATGGTGCGATTGCGCTGGCCGCTTTTGTAGCGGTTGAGTCGGTACTGGCGTGGCACACGGCTTTGCTGGCGATTTTCTTGGGTATCGCAAGCGGTGATATCGCCCTGTTTTTACTGGGCCGTTATGCGCGGCGTTATCGTAGTTTACGTGCCCGTTTACTGTTGATGAAAGGGGTGCGAGACGCTCGCCACCTTTTACGGCGTCACGCTTTTTTTAATCTTTTCCTTATCCGCTTTATCCCTGGATTGAGAACGATTACATATAGCCTCAGCGGTTTTCTCTCGATCCCGCTCAGCACCTTTTTATTATCCGTTGGTATTGCCACCGCCTGTTGGACAGGATTGATTTTTTGGGGCGCATTCACGATTGAGCACAGCGATTGGCTGGCAGAGAAACAACTGACGGGGTGGGCGTTTGCGTTCTCGATTATTTTGCTGGTGCTGATTAATCGTTTTCTCCGTCGCCGCGCCTTGCCAACGCCACCAAAAGGATCGGTATGACAAAGCCTTCGGTGACGCTCGTTGGCCAAGCTGGCATGCCCAATTACCCTGTGTCACGGTCGTTAGGCTGGTTTGAGTTTCTGCCTGCGTGGTGTTTCTACACGCCCGTTGTGGTTCAGTCTATTGGGCTGGGCCTCTACTATCGCAGTTTGACATTGCCATTGATTGCCAACCCAGGCATCCCCCTTTCCGGAATGGTGGGTGAGGCTAAATCAGAAGTGTTTGCCCAAGCGGGCGACACGGCGCAACGATACATTGCTGCCTATTGGCGCTGGACACGGCCCAATCTAATCACTCCCAACATTAAAAAGGCGCTACTCGCAGAGCTTGCGAGGGCAGGGATTACTATGCCGCTGGTGGCTAAGCCGGACAAAGGCTATCGAGGAGCTGGCGTTCAGCGCATCGATACGGAGAAAAAGCTCTTTGCTTACATCAGCACATTTCCTCCCGAAAGAGACATTATTTTCCAAGCATTGGCACCTTACGAGGCGGAAGCGGGTATTTTCTATATTCGCTATCCCGGCGAGGAAAGTGGGCACATATTTTCCCTAGGGTTGAAATACTTGCCCGCGGTGATCGGTGATGGCGAGCGCACCTTAGCCGCGCTTATCCAGCACCATGATGCCGCCTCTGTGCGTGGACACCTTTATCATCAGCGCCACCATCATCAGCTTGATGAGGTTATACCAGCGGGCGTACGTATTCCGTTAGCCTTCTCGGGTAGCCACTGCCGCGGTGCCATCTTTAAAGATGGGTCGGCTTGGGTGACGCCGGCGCTGACGGCAAAAATGGATACGATCGCGAAAGACATTAATGGTTTTTACTTCGGTCGCTTTGACATCAAGTTTCGCGATATGGCGTCGTTAAAGAAAGGAGAGGCGCTTTGTATTGTTGAGATCAACGGCGCGAGTAGTGAGCCGGCGCATATTTGGGACAGTGAGGGGAGTTACTTCCAAGCCATCAGCGCACTTTTGCATCAATATCGACATTTGTACCACATTGGTGCGCGCTTGCGATTGCAGGGACACAAACCGCCCTCTTTGTTTGCTTTGCTCCGTGCGTGGTACCAAGAAAGGCGCTGGATGAAGCAATACCCAGAAACGGACTAAAGCGGCATGACATCTGCTTGAATGAAGATAATGGCGCCAAATTGCCGCAACATGTACTAAGGTGAGGGTATGCATTCGAGTCTAACCAAAGCAGATAGTGCAATTATTAGTGGTAACCTGGATGTGGCTTATCAGGCACAGCAGCTACTGACGAGTGTGACGAGCGCGGCCTATGGTCGTATGCGGGCCGATGGATTTACCAGCACCATTGGCCAACATATGCGTCATGCGCTTGATATGTATTGGGCCTTACACCAAGGAGAGGGAAGTGGTGTGATGAATGCAGATGGACGCCGGCGAGGCCATCGTGTAGAAACCGATAAATCCCTTGCCCAAGCTGAGTGGCAGGCCATAGCCAGCTGGTTGCACACGCTGTCTAGTCAACAACTCAAGCAGTCGATACAAGTGTCGACACAAGTCACCTTGTATGCCTCCAATACAGTGACCACCCCCTCAACCATAATGCGTGAATTGATTGCAGTGGCCAGCCATGCCACTCACCACTTTGCTATGATGCGCACAGCCGCATACGATCTGGGGGAGGTGTTGGATAAAGAGATCGGCATCGCCGCCGCGACGGCAAGTTATCAGCGAGAGCAGCGCCAATGTGCACGCTGACATGGTTGACCTCGGAGCAAGGGTTTGAACTGTGTTTTAACCGTGATGAGGCACGAGGTAGAAGCCGTGCAATACCGCCGAAAGTCTATCAAATAGCGGGGACACGCGTGCTGATGCCGATTGATCCTGATGGGATGGGCACTTGGATAGCGGCGAATGAACATGGACTATTGGTCTGTCTGCTAAATGATTATCAAGGTCAACCGTCTGTTGTGCCCAAGCGTAGTCGGGGTCAGCTGGTTAAATCTGTGGCGAGGGCAAAAGACCTGTCACAGGTGGAGACCATGGTTAGTGAACATAAAATGACAGATTTTGCGCCTTTTACCTTATTGGTCTTTAGCCCGATGAATGCCGATAAGAGCCAGCTCGTGGCATGTTCACCGGTGGCTTGGCAGTGGAATGGACGCACGTTGCAAAGTGTCGATTGTGTGCCACCTGTTGTATCGTCTGCAGTGGTACCAGATGACGTCCGTCGCACGCGCTCTGCACTACTCGCCGAAAAATTGCGTGATACACCTTCCTCCGCGCCTGCGCTACTCAATTATCATCGCAGCCATGAACCAGTATTGGGGAGTTTATCAGTGTGTATGCACCGTGAAGACGCCAGTACAGTGAGCTTGACACATATCTGCGTTAACGCGGATACCGCAAGTATGTATTACTACGATGGCGCACCGTGTCGGGTCAGTAGGCCATTAGTGGCCCACTTACCCCTCGAAGGTGATCACGCCGTGTCACTAAAAGCCAATACTGGTTCCGACGTTTACTGAGCTGGTTTCCGCGGTGCCTCTATCGGCATAAGTAAACTCGAACGCCATTTTTGGGCCGACGGTAGGTTGTAGCTCAAAGCCCACGGTGCCCGTTGCGCCCCAGCCAATGTCCTTATCTGAACCGAACTTTGTTTGATAATAATTACCACCACCGCGCAAATAAACATTGCCCATGCTCATGGGGACATTGATCTGCACTCCCACCGGAATATAGCTTGAGGTGAGTGTTGTTTCTGTACCATTACTGTTGTCGAAATCGGCACTCGTTTGGCCGTAGCCGCTGTAAAGGCTTGTGTAATTAGTGACACGTAATGTGCCGTTAATTTCCCAAGTATGGCCTGTTTCTGTTTGTGTACCGTACCGGACATCTGTGACACCGGCACTTGCGCCAAGACTGAGCGGAGAGGTTTGAGCCTGTGCGGTTGTGGCCAGCAACATGCCAGCACACAGTGTGGCGAGCGATAAACGTTTGGTCATAGTAACTATCCTTTTGGCCGAGCGTGCAAATGACGTCATAGTTTCAGTATAAGAAGTTAGCGGCGAGCGCACACCAAGCTTGAGCGATATTTGTGCTTCAACGCTGTCTCGTGACAAAGAATCATCATGATCGATTTTAAGTGTGAGTGAGCAGTGCTATTGTAATGCCCCTTGTATACCAGCATGAACGCATGTGTGTTTGTTTCTCAAAGGGCCCTATAAATGAAATTTGCTGTTCTCGATCAAGCGATCTACGACCACCTTTACCGTGACATTGAAGCCTTTCGTACCACTTTTGATTTGCCCTGCAATGATCCTGACTCTCTCGATGACAAGGCCGATGATTTGCACACGGCGTTGGCGGTAGAGGAGATGACAGAGCTTGCGGAAGCCGACTCGTTGGTTGAGCAAGTGGACGCTATTGTTGATAGTGTCTACGTGCTGATGGGGCGTGCTGTTCAAATGGGTTCGCGTGGATATCGTGAACAAGTCGAAGTGAGCTATATGATTGATATCTTGCTTCAAATCGCCACGCGCCTGGGTGTTGATTTTGTGACCTGTTGGGACGAGGTGCATAGCAGCAATATGAGTAAAGTCTGTCGCAATCAACAAGAGTTTGCCGATACCCAAGCGTTTTACGCTCAAAAAGGGATTGAGGTCGTCGCCAGCCCCAAAGAGGATGGCATCATCGCTAAATGTGCCGCCGATGTCAGTGTTGACGGCAAGCTTATCCGTGAAGGCAAGGTGATGAAATCGGTCTACTATCGTCCTGCGGACCTTGCCAAGTGTGTGATGGCCGAGTTGGCGTAATCCAACGTCTCTCGCCTGTGCAAAACGCCACCGTAAATAGCGGTGGCGTTTTTGGTTGTGAGAAGAGAGTACCGATTAGAGTGAAAACTCGTATCGCCGTGGTTCAAGGCGCGGTGTCATAAAAAATTGTCACAATTGTCTTTTTATCTAGCACGTCATTAGACCTTTTTTCTTCTATACTTTTGCACTTAACGCTGATTTAAGTCTACGTTAAGGGGTTGCGGTTGCTCTAAAGTGGATGATGTCTTTTTTAGTGTAATCGCTCAGTCTTCTGAACGATGAACACTTTCGCTATCCAATATAAGGGAGAGTATTGTGGAACATCCTTTTTCACTTGCAGGTAAAGTCGGTATTGTCGCCGGACTGGCCAATGAAAACAGCATTGCGTTTGGGTGTGCTCAAGCACTAAGCCAGGCGGGTGCCGATGTGCTGGTCACCTATGGCACACCCAAGGCAGAGTGGTTTGTGACCCCGCTCAAAGCGGCGATGGGCGACCCAGAACTCATGCTGTGTGATGTACAGGACGATCAACAACTCGACGCACTATTTGCTCGCGCCAAGGGAAAATGGGGACGGGTTGATTTTGTTGTGCATTCCATTGCCTTCGCGCCTTTGGAAGATTTACACGGTCGCGTGGTCGATTGCTCGCGAGAAGGGTTCTCGCTGGCGATGGATATCTCTTGTCACTCGTTTATCCGCATGGCGAAACGCGCAGAGCCACTGATGTCTGATGGCGGCACGCTGTTTAACATGTCCTACTATGGGGCGGAGAAAGCCGTCGATAATTATAACCTTATGGGGCCTGTTAAAGCAGCGCTTGAGTCGACCACCCGTTACTTGGCAGCAGAATTAGGACCAAAAGGGATCCGGGTGCATGCTATTTCCCCTGGCCCTATCAGAACGCGTGCTGCGTCGGGGTTAAAAGAATTTGAAGCCTTGGCCGTGGATGGAGAAACGCGCTCCCCCCTTCGACGGTTGGCAACAGTGCAAGATGTGGGAAATGCCGTGGTTTACCTTAGCGCCGATGCTGGCCAAGTGTTGACGGGGCTAACCCACTACGTTGATGCCGGTCACCACCTTAGGTTTTAAGCGCAACGAGGCTAACACACACTTTTTTTGACTTGATCGATTATTGAGGAGCCCACCATGTCAGGGACGAATAACGAGGAAGTCATCGAGAATAAGACGTACGATGAGATTTCATTAGGCGATGAAGCGTTTTTAGAAAAGCGCCTCACTATGGAGGACATTAAGCTATTTGCGATTATGTCGGGAGATGTTAATCCCGCCCATGTGGATGATGATTTTGCCAAGAGCAGCCGTTTTCAAGAAGTGATTGCCCATGGCATGTGGGGTGGCGCCCTGATTTCTACCGTACTAGGAACCAAACTCCCCGGCCCTGGCACTGTCTACTTAGGACAGACTCTCTCCTTCAAAGCCCCCGTCATGCTAGGCGATGTGCTGCGTGTTGCCGTGCGCGTGGATCAGATGGACGAAAAACGTCATCACATTGTGTTTGCGTGCCGCTGCGAAAACCAGCGCGGTGATACCGTGATTGAAGGGGAAGCGCGCGTCCTCGCCCCCACCAAAAAAGTCCGGCGTCAACGCACAGTACTACCTGAAGTGCGTTTATCTGAGCGTGGGCAATTGCATGCGATTTTAACCGCGGCCGATCACCCTGATCCTATGCATACCGCGGTGGTACACCCAGTCGATGATAGCTCCATTCGCGGTGCGGTGGAGTCGGCTAAGCAACAGCTCATTATTCCGTCTTTGGTAGGGCCTCGCGACAAAATTGTGGCAGCGGCAGATAAAGCCGAGCTGGATATCAGTGAATTTGACATTGTCGACGTACCGCATAGTCATGCTGCGGCGGAAAAGGCAGTAGCGATGGCACGAGCCGGCGGCGTTGAAGCGCTGATGAAAGGTTCGCTTCATACCGAGGAGCTGTTGCATGAAGTGGTAAAGCGTGAGGGGGGACTGCGCACAGAGCGTTGCTTAAGTCATGTAATGGCCTTTGATGTACCGACCTATCCGCGCCCGCTGTTTATCACGGATGCGGCTATTAATATTTATCCAGGGTTAGCGCAAAAACGCGACATTATTCAAAACGCCATCGAACTGGCTCATGCAATTGGCAATACCAATCCGCGGGTGGCTATTTTGTCGGCGGTAGAGACCATTAACCCTAAATTGAATGCAACCTTGGATGCGGCGGCACTGTGTAAAATGGCCGAACGTGGTCAAATTACAGGGGGCATTCTTGATGGCCCACTGGCGTTTGACAGTGCCGTGTCTGAAGATTCGCGTTCAACCAAAGGTATTGAGTCTCCTGTGGCAGGGTGCGCAGATATTCTAGTGGCACCGGATCTTGAGGCGGCGAACATGTTGATGAAACAACTGACTTACCTCGCTGATGCCAGTGGTGCCGGTGTGGTGGTTGGGGCGCGTGTCCCCATTATGCTGACTAGCCGTGCCGATGATGCACTGACCCGTATTGCCTCGAGTGCGCTGGCGTTGTTACTTGCCGATCATCAACGCAAAGCGCTGGATAAGTCCAACAAGTAGGTGATGATGGCAAATATTCTGGTACTCAACAGTGGCTCGTCGAGTTTGAAATTTGCGCTATTCGACACAAAGACAGTGTGCAAAGGGAAGCCCGTTGCTGATCAAGCGCTTAGCCTGCAATTTCGTGGTCAGTTCTCGGGCCTAGGCACTGAGCAATGTGCGGTATTTGTTGAGGGGGAGACAGCAGCTTATACACCGCCGCCAGCGGAGGCGCAGGATCACCAAGCAGCGATGCTTTCACTGTTGACTTGGCTGGAACAACAAAGCCTGCTTGATAGCCTCGTTGCGGTTGGCCATCGTGTGGTTCACGGTGGCACTTATTTCAAACAGTCCACTGACCTTGATGAACGCACTGTTAAATTGTTAGAAGCATTAACGCCACTGGCTCCCCTTCATCAACCGTACAGCCTGGCTCCGATCAAAGTCTTGCAAGCTCGGTTACCTGGTATGCGTCAGATTGCATGCTTCGATACTGCGTTCCACGCGCAGCAGCCGTTGGAGGCACGACAATTTGCCCTTCCTTACTCGATGTATGATAGAGGTTTTCAACGTTATGGTTTCCATGGTTTGTCCTATGACTTTATTAGTCGTTGTTTACCGTCGGTGATCCCTGACTTTGAGCCTGAGTCTAAGGTGCTGGTGGCACACTTAGGCAATGGTGCGAGCCTGTGTGCCATCCAAGCCGGACAAAGTGTGGCTTCCACCATGGGGTTCACTGCGCTTGAAGGCTTACCGATGGGCACACGGAGTGGGGCGATAGACGCTGGACTGGTTCTTCACCTGATTGCACAAGAGGGTATGACAGCAGACGACGTTAGCACGCTATTGTACAAAGAATCTGGACTGTTGGGTTTGTCGGGGATCAGTAGTGATATGCGCACGTTATTACGCAGTGATAAACCCAGAGCCAAACAGGCGGTCGCGCATTATTGCTATCGCATTACGCGAGAAATCGGTAGTTTGAGTGCAGCGTTAGGCGGTGTTGACCATCTAGTGTTCACCGCAGGGATCGGCGAGCATGCGGTGCCCGTGCGCGAGCGTGTGGTGACGCAGTGCAGCTGGCTGGGCATGCGCCTGGACCCTTCGGCGAATCAGGCCAGTCAAACCTGCATATCGGCGCCGGATAGCAATGTTGGTGTCTGGGTTATTCCGACCGATGAGGAAGCCGTGATTGCAGCTGACTGTTTAGCGCTGCTTTAATTTTTAGCTCATTATCAATGTGATAAGCGAGCAGCATCATCATGTTTGCCTACACGTTTGCTGGCTATTGTCGCGCCAATAAGACGCGAAAAGTGTGATACTCCATACAAGATTTTTTCTCTGAGTGCACCGTACACGATTAAATCGTTATTCTAGCGCCGGACTTAGGGACGCAAGGATGTTTTTATGATGCGCTGGGTATGGGTAAGTGTATTATTGCTCAGCCTTACAGGTTGTGCGCAGAAGCTTGGCCGGCCATTTGATATTAAAAATTTGGCCAAGTCAGACATGGATCTGATTACCGATATTCACATCGCTGAAGTGCGCGAGCTGACCGAACAGCTTATTGTGAAATTGTATAAGCGCAATCCTCGAGAGCTCAAAAAAGCGCCGGGTATGACGATCGACAAACGGATTGCTCAGCTGATGACAGTAGAGCGACCCGAAAACGGATTTCGAGAGCTTGGTGGAATGGATGGCATTGCACTGCTGCCTTTGGCCTTTTCAAGCGAATTTGAGGGCGACCGCGTGTTTGCGCTCATGGCTGGCATAACGGGTATGATCAGTGCGAGCTATAATCACCAGCTCGAGTTTTTTTTGCTCGATGATATTGACCAACAAAAACTCTATAACAGTGCCCGAAATCTAGAAAAAATTGCGTGGTTGCTAAACAACCAAAAAGACGACAACGGCGAGCTGTTGTTACTGAGTAATGGTATCGGTAAAAACGGGGTGCCCAATTACAGCTACGAACGCCTACTAAGTCAGATGATCATTATTCAAGATATGATGGCGGTGATGGTGGCAGACAGTACCAACCGTAATATCAATCAGGTGGTGCACAGCATGGCGTCGATGACGTTCTTCCCTATCTAATTAACGAGGCGGTGCAATCACCGCCTCGTCCCTTACCAGCCAATTTCTTGGCCTTGATAATCGATAAAGTTGCCGTTTTGACTGTCTGTCAGGGTATCGAGCACGTGCTTTAACCCTTGTGCCGATGTGGCAGTATCGATCAGGGCATTGGGTCCCCCCATTTGCGTTTGCACCCAGCCCGGATGCAGCGCCACGGAGCGGATCCCTTTTTTACGCAGGTCAATAGACAGACTTTTGATAACGGCGTTCAATGCCGCTTTTGAGCTTCGGTAGATATACCCGCCACCGGATTGATTATCGCTCATGCTCCCTACTTTCGAGGACAAAAAGGCAAAAATAGGCGTATGCTCACTGTGGCCTGCCATTTCTAAGTGAGGAGTAAAGTGCTCAGCAATAATCAGTGGCGCAATGGTGTTTACCTCAAGTACCTCGCGCCATGCCGCCGTATCCACTTCACCGAGTTGATAGCCTTTGGGGCCATATAGTCCGGCGTTATTGATCAGCAAATGGATAGGGGTGTCACTAAGCTGCGAGGCCAGTTGCTGTATTGCACTGTGATCCGTTACGTCCAATGCATGGGTGGTGAGTGTGGCGTAACGGTTTTTTAATGTCATTAAGTGAGGCGCAGAGCCGGGGAAGCGGCAGCAGGCAATTACCTGCCAACCGTGCTCAAGGTACAACTCGGTGAGCGCTAGACCAATTCCACGGTTCGCGCCTGTGATAAGGAGTGTTGGCGTCATTGTTGCCTCATAGTGGCTGATTGGGATCCACTATTATATGACTAATCCCCCGTCGACTTTAAGCGTCTGCCCTGTGATAAAGCTCGCGTTATCACTGGCGAGAAAGCTGATTGCGTTGGCGATATCTTGGGCGGTGCCCATTCGTCCTAGCGGGGTTTTCCCTTTCATCATCTCAATGACTTTATCTGGTAAGTTTGCTGTCATCGGCGTTTCAATAAAACCGGGGGCCACGCAGTTAGCACGTATTTGTGCACCATGACGGGCGAGTTCTTTTGACCAAGTTTTGGTCATGGCTATCACACCGCCTTTCGAGGCTGCATAATTGGTTTGACCAATATTGCCATCGGTGCCGACGACGGAAGACAAGCTAACAATCGCCCCTTGCTCTTGCGCAATCATCAGTGGCGCGATGGCTTGTGTCATGGTGAAGACGCCTTTTAGGTTGACGTCAATAACCGCGTCCCAGTCACTTTCGCTCATTTTGGTTAGTAGGTTGTCACGAGTGATGCCGGCATTGTTCACCAGCACATCGATAACTGCGTGTTGTTGGTGCAGGGTCTGCACCCAATTTGCGACAGCCTCTTGATCGCAGACATCCAGCGCAACGGGAACGATAACTGCATGCGCTTGCCAGTCTTGCATGTTGTCAATATTTCTATCTAGCGCGTAAATCTTGGTAGCGCCTTGCTCGACAAAGGTTTCAACAATGGCACGGCCTATCCCTTGGGCGGCACCTGTAATGACACAGTGTTTACCGGTCAGCATGGTGTTTCTCCTAATTATCTTGATAATGATTTTCTTGGGCGTTGGGTCACCTAAGCCCCTGCTTCTACATTGGTATCTTGCGGCCAACGTCAGATAACGTGCAACAACTAGGCCAGTGGTGACACCCTCTATAGTAAATTGAGATATCAATTTTTGGGCGTATGGGCTAAAATTTAATCAAGTTGTCACCTTGTTCGAGAGAGGACCTATGCCGACGTCAATCAATTCGCAACCATTAGCGCAGCAATACATGCAGCGTCAGCGCGATCGTCAAGATGACCAGGTCAATGGCGGTCTCAACAACTCGATGAGCGTGCAAGAGCGTGCAGAACTGATCCGTAAAGAGCGGGAAGAGCAAAAAGAAGCCGCTGCATCGGGCGAGCAGCGTGAGGATAAGCGTGATTATCAAGCGCTCATAGACCGTGTCGCCGAGCAAGAAGCACAGAAAACGCGAGCTGATGCCTATAACCAGCAGCAACAAGCGTTGATGGATCAGGTGCAAAAAACCATTACACCCAATGGCCAGCAAAACAGCTACAGTCTCAAAGTTTAACACGTCCGCTTGCCTGTTTTTTGCTCGCCGCCGCCTTTGGGCGGCGTTTGTGTTTTCGCGGTGTGGTTTTCATTGTGCGTTGCATAAATGTAAAAAGAAATATTGTTTTGGTCGCTATTCTTTACACTTTTGATTGGCTTAACCCCCTAATAAAACGCGGTTAGCAGCGTTTTTCTCTCACTGTTCAGCATAAGTGACACTCTTGGTTAACATTTGATTAACCAGCTGTCCGCTTGTCTTCTCTAGTCCCCAACACCGTCTAATGCTATCTCTAATGCTACACACAAGGAGGAAGCGATTATGACGTCAACCATGCAAGCACCTGTCAAAACGATTAATCCATTGGGCACAGATGGGTTTGAGTTCGTCGAATACACAGCGCCCGATCAAGCGGGTATTGATGCGCTTAAGAATTTGTTCTCGTTGATGGGTTTTGCGGAAATTGCCAAACACAAGCACAAAGATGTTTGGCTGTATCGTCAGGGAGACACCAACTTTATCGTAAACGGTGAGCCCGAATCACAAGCGCAAGGCTTTGCTAAGCAGCACGGTGCGAGTGTCAACGCCATGGCGTTTCGAGTGAAAGATGCGGTACACGCGATTGCGTATGCGGCCAAGCAAGGCGCCAAAGTGGTTGAGCCAAACATTGGTCCGATGGAGCTCAGCATTCCTGCGGTATACGGCATCGGTGATTCATTGCTTTACTTTGTCGACCGCTATGGTGACCAAAGTATTTATGAAGTCGATTTTGACTTTTATCCAGACTGGCAATCGCGCCTGAAAGAAGCGGATGCCGGATTGAAAGTTATCGATCATCTGACCCACAATGTCGACATTGGTAACATGGATGTATGGGCTGACTTTTACGACCGTATTGCCAACTTTAAAGAGATCCGCTTTTTTGACATTGAAGGCAAAAAGACCGGGCTGAAGTCGCGAGCGCTGACCGCACCTTGCGGAAAAATCCGTATTCCTATCAATGAGTCAAGTGATGACAAGTCACAGATTGCAGAATACTTGAAAGAGTATAACGGTGAGGGGATCCAGCATATCGCCATGACCACCGACAACATCTACCAAACCGTGCGGACGTTACGCCAACGAGGCATGGCATTCATGGATACGCCGGACACCTACTATGAGAAAATCAACGAGCGTGTCAACGGCCACGAAGAAAGCATCGATGAGTTGCGTGATACCCGTGTATTGATTGATGGTGACGTCGACAGCGGTATCTTACTGCAAATCTTTACCAATACTGTTATTGGACCGGTTTTCTTTGAAATCATCCAACGTAAGGGTAACCAAGGCTTTGGCGAAGGTAACTTTAAAGCCTTGTTCGAGTCTATCGAGCTGGATCAAATGCGTCGTGGGGTATTGGATTAACCGAAACGGCACATAACAAACTCGCTTCGGGCCGCGATACGGGTTATCCGGATAAGCTGACTCAAGTCGATAGAGTGTCGCTATTTGTAGACACCCTATGTTACAGGCGCTCTCTTGTGAGCGCCTTTTTTGTTCTTTTTCGCCTACTAACTAGGACATTTCTCGCCCAAAATAAGATTAGACTCTATGATTAGCAGAGAAGCTTTTTCAATAAAAGGTGATTATGAAGGTAGGCAGCCCCCTGACTCGCCCCTCTCTTTCTGCGGGAATCATTACCAAGCTAGCCTTAAGCTGGACCGTACTGACTGCGTTATTTGCGGCGCTTCTCCTGCTGGGCGATTATCAAACGAATAAAGCAGATGTTGGCCGCGCCTTGCAAGATGTGGGTAACAGAGATCTCAGTGCGATTACAGGTCATCTATGGCGTGTGGAAACGCAAGCTTTTGAGCAACGAATAGAGCAGCTCATCGCCCAACCTGAGATTGACTATATCCATGTTTATGATGCCGATGGCTCGTTAATTGAGCGTGGCGTGGAGCCTGCTGCACAATCGTTGCAAAAGCGTTGGCCGTTAATTGCAAGAGACGAGGGGAACGAGTATACCCTTGGGCAACTTGAGGTGGCGTCAAATTACACGGCGTTAAATGCCTACTTTGGTGATAGTGCCCAGTGGGTTTTTCTTGGATGGTTGGCGGTTTCAGGGTTGGGGATCTTAAGCTCGATATGGATTGTGCGTCGCCACTTAGAAAGGCCGTTATTGGCGCTACACCAGCAGGTCAACCAGTGGAATAATGGCATGCCGACACCAATTCAGGTTCCCCCCCAATTCCATCATTGGCGAGGCTTTGAAACGCGTTATAACGCCATGATCACGGCACTAGGGCAACAACTGGCGCAGTTGGAGGACGCGAAGCACGACGCTGAAAAGGCCAGCCAAAAGAAAAGTGAGTTTTTGGCCAACATGAGCCATGAGATCCGTACCCCAATGAACGGCATTATTGGGATGGCCTCACTGTTAAAGAGCACTCGTTTAAATGACGAGCAACAAGAATTTGTCGAGATGTTGGAAACATCGTCGATGTCGTTATTAGATATCATAAACGACATCCTCGACTTCTCTAAAATCGAAGCAGGTAAGTTAGAGTTAGAACCATTAGAGCTCAATATATTTGAGTTGGGAAAAGATCTTGAGAACCTGTTCATTCTGCGTGCAAAGGAAAAGCAGCTCGCCTTTCGCTGCGAGATAGATGCTGATATTTCCCCTTTGTTGATAGGTGATGCACCGCGATTACGCCAAGTGATGATTAATTTAGTGGGTAATGCGATCAAGTTTACTGAGCGTGGGGAAGTGGTTGTCTCTATCAGGCAGGTGAGTGACGAGGATACGGCCAGTGTGTTGCGTTTTGAAGTGACTGATACCGGGCCTGGTATTCCGGTTGAAGAACAAAGCCGTATATTCGGTAAATTCGAGCAAGGCGATTCATTAACGGCAACCGCGCGTGGGACTGGGCTAGGGCTGGCCATCTCCCAGCAAATTGTCAACTTAATGGGAGGGCGAATCACCCTGAGCAGTCAAGTCGGGGTAGGCAGCTCATTTACGTTTACGGCACGGTTTGAATGTGCAGATATACCACTCGCTACGCCCGTCGAGGCTTATCTTTTTGCCGGTGCACCCATGCTATTGGTGGATGATAGCCGCCTCAATATGCGCATTACTACCGCGCAATTAAGTAACCTTGGGTGTCAAGTCACCTGTTGCATGCACCCGGATGATGTCATTCCTTTAATCCGCGAACGCCTTGACAGCCAATACCCGTTTAAAGTGGTTCTACTCGATAAAGTGATGCCCAAAATGGACGGCTTTCGCTTGGCTGAACAGATTATTGACTCGTTTGGAGATAAAAGCCCTGCGATCATGATGTTAACGGCTGCGCCCGATGCATTGGACAAGCCGCGGATTGAACGCTCAGGCATAGAGGGGTATCTGGGGCGTCCCTACCAATTTAATGACTTAAAAGCACACTTGGTGCGTATCTTACAACAGCGCCAACCAACCTTAGGAGTCGTGCGATCTACCGGAAAAGGTACATCGCTGGCCGGGTTACATGTTTTGGTCGTAGAAGATTCTAAGGTCAATCAACGAGTGACTGAGGCGATGTTGAGCCAGTTAGGGATACATGTCCGTTCGGCTGCCGATGGTGAGCAAGCGTTGGCATTGTGGAAAAGCCAACCCTTTGACGCGATTTTCATGGATTGTCAGATGCCTGTGATGGATGGTTACCAAGCCGCTGAACACATTCGGGCACAAGAATCGCGCTTTAATCGAATCCCGATTATTGCACTGACCGCGAATGCGACAACGGAAGACAAGGAAGCATGTTTAGCAGCGGGTATGGATGATTATATTGCCAAACCTGTCAGGCAGCATGAACTGGCGACCATGCTGAGAAAACATACCTTTACCTCGCAGACTTATCTACTGACCCATTAATGACGTAATACAAGGAACGTGAGCTTAGTTACAAAAATATCAGAAAAAGTAAACAAATCCTGGGGCGGATTAAGTCATTTTCGTTAGGCTTCTAATCTTTTGGTGGGCGAAGCACCGATAACAATTAGAAAGCAAAACGAAAAGAGGAAACATGAAAATTAATAAACTGCTCTCAACGGCAGCCGCGTTACTGCTCAGCCTCAGTGCGCATGCGGGTCAGCTTAACGTCATGGCATATAACATTATGCAACTCAGTAACCTACAAGACTGGGATCAAGCTGAGCGTGCAGCCCGTCTGCCGCAAGCGATTGCCGATATGGACACGCAGCCTGATGTGATTTTGATCAGTGAGGCCTTTAACGCTGAAGCCGAGCAAGCGATGAGCCAGCTTGCTAGCTTATATCCCTATCAAACACCGAATGTTGGACAAGACTGCAGTGGGGACGGTTGGGATGCGCTGACTGGGGATTGCTCCAATTCTTTATTTGTCGTTCGTGGCGGCGTGACTATCCTCTCCAAGTACCCCATTTTGACTCAAAAAGCGCACGTTTATCATCAAAGTTTGAAAGGTAGCTGGGACTATCAAGCTAACAAAGGCTTTGCATACGTCGAGATCAATAAAGAAGGTGAAGCCTTTCATTTAATTGGCACGCATTTACAGGCAACGCACGATGGTATGTCTGATGAGGAGCACCAAGTGCGTCTTGGTCAGCTTAGCGAAATCAAAGACTTTATCGACAAAGCAGCGATCCCTGCTGACGAGCCTGTGATTATTGGTGGTGACATGAACGTAGAGTGGAGTCGCCAAGATGAGATCAACGACATGAAAGTGGTATTAAATGGCGCATTGCGCTTCACCGAGCCTGAGGTAACGTCTTTTTCCGCCAAGCATAATTGGTTCACGAAAGCGAACGCGTATCACTTTGAATATGACCTTAACTACAACACCACGTTAGATTATATTTTGTGGAGTCGTGACCATGCAGTGCCTGCCAATCAACCTGAGATGAAGGTGGTGCAATTAACGGCTAACAATGATTGGTATTGGGACTACCTTGAAGGCGAGTGGCCGCAAGCGGCTGGACAAACCTATCATGATGGTTACTACAATGAGCTCTCTGACCACTACCCGGTCATGGTACAGTTTGAATTTGAGTAATTTCGGCGCTTGATAGCGTGCACTGATACAGGGCTCAACCATGTTGAGCCCGCTTTCCTCCCTCTCTCCATTAACGTCACCCAGACACCGCTTATTTCTTCCCGTATGCCAAGACAGTCTGGATTTTTGGACTACGCTTACAGAAAGGATGGCTGGGCACCTCACTTGGATAACGTTCCACTGAGACAAGCCGCAGCGTTGATTACTCTCTCACTGACTGCCTAACGATAGCGCTAGGTCGTTTGAGGACAACGATGAGAATACGAGGGAAGCATGAATAGGCCGCGTTTCCATGTCATCTACGTTGACGATGACGCGCTCACATTAAAGGCGATTGGTCGGGTGATTCGCCGCTTGAAACCGAGTTGGGCTATCAGTTTGATCAAGCATCCTACCCAGTGGGAGAAAGGCCTATTAGACGATCAGTCCCCCTCTTTGGTGATCAGTGATCTACTGATGCCCAAGCTCAAGGGGGATGCGTTATTGGAGCAGGTTCGAGCGCGCTTTCCTGGCACGATACGTGCCCTGATAACCGGGGATACGCGCCAAAAAATTACCGAACTCGCGACGCCTAGTGTGCACTTCGTCCTACCCAAACCCTTCTCTGAAGATGACTTTGATAATGTGCTTAATAGTGTTGAGCGCCTCTATAAGTTGCCGATTGATGCTGAAACGCGTAACCGGTTAGTTGGTATTGAGGACTTCCCCGTCTTGCCTGACTGCGTGCGCCGTTTACGTGCCACGATTAATGATCCCCATTCAGACATGGAACAAATTGCGCGAGTGGTCAGTGAAGAGCCTCCCCTCGTTGCCCGACTTTTACAGCTTGCTAATTCTGCTTATTTGGGCTTTCGAAACCGGACTTGGTCAATAGAAACGGCGATTAATCGACTGGGCATTCAATCGGTCGAGTCAATTGCTGCCACTATGGTGGGACATAATGCCTTTAAGCACTTGTCCACCAAAGAGCACTATGCGGTAGTGGATGAGCATATTGAACTGGCCAATGTGAGTAAGTCGCTGGGGCTATTCCTCGGGTATGACAAAGCGCATGCAGAGCGTTTGTATCTCGCATCAGTGTTATCCTCGTTAGG
The DNA here is from genome assembly GCF_027286325.1 of Salinivibrio kushneri. Taxonomy (NCBI): domain Bacteria; kingdom Pseudomonadati; phylum Pseudomonadota; class Gammaproteobacteria; order Vibrionales; family Vibrionaceae; genus Salinivibrio; species Salinivibrio kushneri. Next base: position 250,282 of record NZ_CP114589.1, on the reverse strand, counting down.
GGAACTGATGGCGCGAGAGCTTGGCTGTCGTGAAAGTGGCAACAATCCCATTTGCGATTTACCTGCCCGTTTTGATACTGCGCTTGTCGTCTCGAGTTATATCATTATTTTGTGGGGCTATGATTTTGAGCTTGCAGAGATTGTATTGGCAAGCGGCGCCATCCCGTTATCCCCTGAAAGTGAGCGAACCAAGGATGGAGCGCTATTGCAATACTGCCGGCAGTGGATTCATGCGAACGATATTGACAAAGCCAAGCTTTTACAGTCCTGGTCGGCCAATATCGGCGCTTTTTTTACTCAGTCGTATAAGGAGACGATTTGAATGTGCCGGATAACAATCTATGACGCTGTTGTTTGCTGTGCATGTGACATAAATATGGAAGGGGAACGTGGAGGATAACAAGATTTCACCCGCGATTTTAAATGGACTCTCTATCGCGGTATGTCTTATCGATCGCGACTATCGTATCGTTGACGCCAATACCTGCTTTCTTCGCAGCCTCAACGCAGCAAACGACACACTCGTTGGAGACGCGCTGTTAGCGCATTTTCCTGCTGATCATCAATTTTTACAACAAAACATCGACACGGTTTTCTCGACGCAAGCGCCATTGCAGTCATCCGGCGCTGTCATCGTAGATATATCCGGGGATGTTGATGCGGCATACCTATGGCAAGACGTCGAATTTCTTCCCATTCTGTCAGCGCATGGCGAGGTGACACAGGTTGCCATTTGTTTTTATCGCCCGACAGCGTTGGCGGCCCCTACGCGAGATGCTCTTCCCTCTATCCCAGATACTGAGCGACTCAAACGAAGCACTGAGGCGTATCAAGAGGTCGTTTCAGAACTCAAGCAGTTACAGCGTCAACTGCTTCAGTCAGAGAAAATGGCGTCGATTGGGCAAATATCGGCGGGCATTGCCCATGAAATTAATAACCCTATCGCTTTTATCTCCTCCAACATTCGCACGCTATACGACTATCTAGATAAATTTACCGCCTATGTCCGTTGCTTGGACGAAAAGATAGAGAGCACCGACAATAGGGCCTTACTGGCAGATCGGCAGGCGCTAAAAGACGATATTCAATTGAGTTATTTACTCGAAGATGCCAGCGATCTGATTGAAGAGTCGTTAGAAGGGATCACGCGAGTGATGACGATTGTCAAAGATCTCAAAGAATTTTCACACGTTGACAATGGTGAGTGGGCGACCACCGATATACGCCGTGGTATCGACTCGACACTGAAAATCATCCATAACGAGATTAAGTATGCGATTGAAATAGAGAGAAACTACGCGCCTCAGACACCTGATATCCTTTGTCAGCCCATGCAGTTGAATCAAGTTTTTCTCAATCTACTCATTAATGCCGCACACGCGATTGAGGGCGAGGGAAACATAAAGATTTCTGTCGCCCCCCTCGATGACGAGCATCTGATTATTGAAATCAAAGATAACGGCCAAGGGATCCCAGAAGAGGCGCTGGCGACGATTTTCGAGCCATTTTATACCACCAAACCGGTCGGGCAGGGGACGGGGCTTGGCTTGTCCGTCTCGCGCGATATTATTGTCGCTCACGGTGGCCAAATCACAGTAACCAGTGAGCAAGGAAAAGGGACGACGTTTACGATTGTGTTGCCCTGCTCGGGAAATCAGGCTGAGCGTATTTCTTCGCCAGTCCATGAGGTGATGAAAGGAGGGCGCAGCCCATGATGGCGTACACGGAAATTCTATTGGTTGACGATGAGCCGCATATCCTACGTGCGCTAAAGCGAGAACTGCGTCGTTTTGTGGCGCATATTCATACCGCAGAGTCGGGCCAGCAGGCGCTTGCTATTTTATCTGAACATCACATTGGTCTCGTGATTTCCGATTATCGGATGCCGCACATGGACGGTGCGGAATTACTGATTAACATTCATCAACGTTATCCTGACATTGCCACCATCATGTTATCCGGACAAGCGGATCTGCCGGGTGTTTCCCGGGCCATCAATGCCGGAGCACTGAGCCAATACGTTAGCAAACCTTGGGATCGTGAGGTGTTGTGCAATACGGTTAAAACGATCTTGAGCAATAAACAAGCGTCTTTACCGCACGATACGCTGACGAGATGCTTTTCGCAAGACGCCCTTAATCAGCGCATTCAAGCTATGGCGGTGGATGTTAAAACGCCGTGGTTGGTGGTGGTTATTGATAGTCAAGGAACCAGCACGATCAATGAAACCCAGTCGGTGATGGCGGGGAATCATCAGTTACAGCGTGTCAGTGAACATCTTCATCAAATAACGGAATTTCACTGGTATCGCATCGCAGATAAGTTTGTGGGGTTGTTGGCGTACTCATCGACAGGTCATTGTTTGTTAAATGCGTTGATTGAGAGCTTGAACCGTGCCGGTGAGGAGAAAGCACTGCCTACACAATTGATGGTCAGCGCGCTTCGCTCTTGGCAGGAGATATCCTTCGAGACGATTCAGGCGCGTAAAGCGAAAAAAATACCGCTTTATGATGCGCACTATTGGCTTCCTTGTCCTGATGAGCATCAAGACGACGCAACGTTGCGTACTTTGATTCGCGATATTGAAGCCAAACACTTCGAGGCATTCTTTCAGCCACAATTGAATATTGTAACTGGCGAAATTGATGGCTTTGAAGCACTGGTGAGGCGTCGACTCGAATCGGGTGGTTATCAAAGTCCTGCGGCGTTTTTGCCTTTGCTAAGTCAATACAAGCTCGAAGACGTGTTAACCACCGCGATGTTTGAACAAGCACTGGAAGCGATTCGTTTATTACGCCAGGCAGACCCCCTCAAGACAATCAGTGTCAATGTGACCGCTCGCCAATTGGAGACGGGGTTTGTGGTAGGCGTGATTCAGCGCCTTTTACCTGACTATCCAGATGATGTCCCGCAACTGGAGGTTGAACTGGTCGAAACCGACAGGATTCATAACTTTACGCATGCCCACCAACAAATGGATCGTTTGAAATCACTCGGTATTTCCTGTGCGCTGGATGATTTTGGTACCGGCTTCGCTGGCTTTGAATCCATGTGTGATTTACCTTTTGACGTGATAAAAATTGATGGTCGCTTTGTTCGTAATATCGGCCAGAGTGAAATGGACGAAGTGATCTTGTCATCGATTAGCCAGAGTGCGGCGTTAATGAATGTAGAGGTGGTCGCTGAGTGGGTCGAAAATCAAAACCAAATTGATTTTTTGAGAGAAAAAGGATGCACGCGTGTACAGGGCTATGGCATTGGTGCGCCGCTTAGCCGTGATCATCTCCTTGAGTTTTTAGCGACTTTTAAACACAACAACATGCCCTCTCAAGCTTAGCGACAGCGATTAAGCATTATTCGCCGCTGCACGAGTGACCTGACGCAAGAGTGCGATGGTCGCTGTGGTGCCTTCCGTGGTTGAAGTAAGCTGTATCGTCCCTTGATGATGGCGAACAATATCATAGGCATAGGTCAACCCGAGCCCCATGCCTTGCCCAACGGGTAAGGTGGTGAAGAAGGGATCGTAAACTCGATGGCTGTCATCTTGAGGTAGCCCCGGTCCTGAGTCTTTCACCGTGATGGTGCACAAATCGTCATTCTCCATACCGTCTACGTCAATATGATGTGTCATCTTTGCATGACCGCGTTCACAAGCTTGAAGTGCATTTTTGAGCACTTCTTTAAACAGCATGACCAGTTCGTCATGGCGGCCCATCACCGGAGGAAGTTGATAGAGACTGGCAGCAATAGATATGTTGATATTCTTGGGTGGAGACAGGGCATTCAGCGCCTCATCAATCACCGCAAAGATTTCAACGCTTTGAAAGTGTTGGCGTGTTTGTTGATTATAACTGGAGTACTGCTGTAAGGCGGAAACAATATTGATGACACGTTGCACACAGTCGTTAGCATCGGCAAGGCTATCACTGAAATCATCGTAGATGTCATCCACGAAGTGGCGTTGTTTCCAGCGAGTGAGGGTCTCAATAGGCTCTGATTGGTGAACCACTCGCTCGGCAATATCTGTCCACTTTTGGTAAGTCTCGAGATACTCTTGACACATTTGAAGGTTACTTTTCACCACGCCGATGGGGTTATTGATCTCATGAGCAACGCCTGCCGCCATGGTCCCAATCGAGGCCATTTTCTCGCTTTCGACCAGCTTCTCCTGCGTTTGCTTGAGTTGATGGTTTATCTCGCGTAGCTGTTCATTCGACCGCACCAGATCAGCGGTACGTCGCGCCACCTTGGTTTCCAGCGATTGATTCGCTTCCTCTAACCGCTTTTGGTAGGTCTCGGTTTTGTTTTCGGAATCACGCAATGCTTGAATCATATTGGTAAACGCGGTAGCCACACTGGCCAGTTCATCCTTCCCGTGAGTTGAAATGTGCACGTTTCGCTCGCCACTGGCGATAGTATCGGCGGCGTTTTTAAGCTCTGATAAGCGCTGGGTGAGATAGCTCCCTAATAGATAGGAGAATAAGGCCACTAACAGCATCTCGCCTAGCACAATGAGCATGCTCCAGTTTTTGGCATCTTGGATCTGGCTTAATAGACCTGTTAGGTCAAAGCCAATCCAGACCGAACCAAACTCAATGTTCGACTCGGAAATGGTCGCGCGTACATCATATAGTCCATCCGTGACGGACTGTGCATTCATCTCAAGAATGTTTGTATTGAAAGAATCAGGAAGGTCCCCAGCTGATGATAGGACGCTTCCGTTACCGCCTACAACCGCGACATACATAATATCGCTGTTATGGAGTAGCTCTTGAGTAAAAGAATCGACGGTGGCGAGATCGAACGATAACACCGCATTTTTTACCGTGGAAGCGAATAACTGGGTTGTTGAACTGGCACGTTGGTTGAGCCCTTGGTAGTTGGTGGTTTCCAAATAGTTCAGGGTCAATGTCAGCAGAATCGCCAACAGGATCGCCTCAATCAGGGCGACACCTAAGATGGTCTTTAATCGTAAGGACATGGGCTAGTCACTCAATAAGTGTTGCAACAGCGTAATGTTTAACGCTCTTACATCGTCCCAATCCTCGTTCTGCGCTGGCTCTATCCCTTTAAAACTGATATTTCCCAGCAGTGTTTGGCCCTTTTCACTGTGATTGAGGGAGAGAAAGGCCGCTTTAATCGCATCGGCGACTTGAGGGTCAAGGTCAGGATGAAACGCGAACGCATGAGGTGTGTAGCCAGGGGTTTTCCATAATACTCGCAACTGCTTGCTAACCTCGGGATCGGTATTGTTGAACGTACGTTCAATGCCACCACCAGCAATAAAGAAATCTCGCGCAACGTTTAAGTAAACGGAGTCATGAGACGAGACATATTGCGGTGTAATGTTTATGCCTTGATTGTTGAGCGCGGCTCGAGGCACCACACTGGCGGCAAACGCGGCCGGTGAAGGAAACGCTAAGCGCTTGCCATCGAGCGCTTCAAGTGAGGAAATGGATGCGTCTTTTTTGACGACTAAAATACCGTGAATCCGCTTATCTTTTTGCTTCGCAAACGCTTGATAGCCTGGCTTTTGGTGGAAAACCGTATAGTGGTAAGGATTCATGTAAGCGACATCATATTCACCGGTGAGCACGCGTTTTTCGAATTCGGGAATGTCTTTGGCAGTACGAAAGACAAGGTTGTACCCCGATTGTTGAGAGACGTATTCTAAAATCGGGCCCCAGTTGTTAGCCAATGTAATCGCAGATTGTTGTGGCACGATACCAAAGGTAATGTTTCTGGCGTGAGCGTGGCTAACGAGGGTAATGCTGAGTAAAAAAGACAGCAAAATGGCTTTCATTCATTCTTTCTCGCAATGTGATGGATGAACTACCAGACAGTGTAGTTACTGACTTCATCCCTTGCCACGCAATGAGGCGTGATTAAGCCAATGAAATAACATTGTAATCACACCACGCGCTTTTCTTATTTAGGATAAAACGGTAGCGATATCCACGCGAGCTGTTTGCCCTTAATGACAGACGGCTGGGTGTCAGCGGGTGAGGGTATTGATTGGAAAACCGGGAAGCTGCAACGTCCAGGCGCCCAGCGAGGGCTGGGCGCGAAGTAATACAATTAAAACGTGGCGCTGTAGCTCAAGCTAAAGGTACGGCCCACACCGGCGTAGTTGAAGAGGTTGCCAAGTCCGTAGGCACTATAGACTTTTTGCGCTTTTTGGCTCCAAATAGTCTGATAGTCTTTATCGAACAGGTTTTGGATGCCGAAGTTAAGTTGGCCGACCGGCAAGGTGTAGTAACCGTTTAGCCCAACTAGCTCGTAACCTTCGATGCGATCATTGTCTTGATCAGACAGATCGCCAACGTGTTGCAGGTTGAGCTCTGTACCCCAATCGAAATTATCATAGCCAACAGCCGCCATTGCAGTAGAAGGGCTCGCATTGTAGATGCTTAGCTCATCCCATTGCCCATTATTTTTGATTTCGCTTTGCACTAAGTGGCCCTGTGCACGGCTATACCAAGTGTCAGTGAGGTAGTATTTGATTTGTCCTTCGAGGCCATAAATACGCTGTTTGTCACTATCTAACGTAACATCCAAGTTGCTGTTGTATTTGTAAGACTTATCCGACATAGAGTAGTAAGCGGCGACTTGCGCGTTGTAGTCTTGTTGCTGAGTGCGCCAGCCTAGCTCAAAGGAATTGGTTTTTACGCCATCCAGTTCCGTGTTTTGAACATTCACGCTATTGGTGAGGTTGCCGCCTGAATATTGGCCTTTACCGTAGAATTTGCCCGGGTCCGGCATATTAAAGCCTTGACTAAAGTTGGCCCAAACTTGTTGGTTGTCGGTCAGGTCATACTTGAGTCCCGCATTCGCGAGCCAAATATCTTTATCCGTCGTACCACCAGGGATGGTATCCGCGCTGTTTAGTTTTCCAACGAGTATTCTCGCTTGCTCCGCAAAGCCGATAAAGTCATCGCCTTTATATTTTGTGTACTGGTAGCGCAATCCGGCAAAAGCATTCAGCTTATCGTTAACAGCCCAATCTGCTTGGGCAAATACGCCTGCATTATTGGTCGTAAAATCAGGATAACGACCTACATCCCCTAGGTGCTTAAATTCTAGTCCATTGCTGGTCAGACTCGTTCCTTGATCGTAGATACGCTGGAATGCATCGAATTTCTCTTGGCTAAAGTCTGTTCCGTAGTTGAGTGTCAGATTATCGAATTCTTTCTCCAACAAGACTTTCGCGCCGAGGACTTGGTTGCTTTGCTCTGATGCACCAAGATATTTCATGCCCAGATCACGAATAGGAAATGGGAAGAACCCAAAGGTTTCTTTGCGATAATAAGCTTGGGCCAGTAAGGAATGGTTAAAGACGTTAGCATGACTAAACTGAGCGTTTAGCATCATACGCTCAGTGAAAGGTTGTTCATCCAATTCCAGTCCATCGGAGCGTTTAATCAATGAGTCATCTTTAAGACCTGCAAATATAGGCCCATAATCAATCCCATAATCCGTATCTTGCTGACTGTCATAGTATTGTGCAGTCAGGGAAAGGTGCTGTTCGTCATCAGGGCGGTAATCTAAGCTACCCATCACATCAATGCGGTCATTGAATTGGGTATCGGTTTGGGTGACATCGGGCAGGATGGGGTCGCCATTGCCGTCGTAGGCCGCGCCTTTGCCTTCATAGGCTACGGATAAGCGTCCTTGCAACCTTTCACTACCGCCAGATACCGCGACCGCGGCTTTTTTGATGAGGTCGTCGCTGTTGTTAAATCCGGTGGTAAAGCCAGTGTGCGCCTTGAGTTGTGCATCGCCTGCTTCACCGCGTTTGGTGATGATATTGATAATACCGCCGGTTGCCCCTGCACCATAAATGGAGGTCGCGCCTGACAGTACCTCAACACGAGCAACATTAAAGGGGTCGATACTATCCAGTTGGCGGCTGATGGTGCGAGCAGCATTCAATGCCACGCCATCAATCATGATTTGTGCGCTGCGGCCACGTAAATTCTGTGAGGCATTGGTACGTGCGTTAGTACTACCAAAGTCAAAGCTTGGGATCAGCTTTCCGAGCGCGCCTTTTAATGACTCACCGCCTTGAATTTCACGGGTTAATTCTTCATTGCTGATCACCCAGTTGGTGCTGGCTGAATCGGCGATCGTGGTTTGAATTTTACTGCCGGTGACAATGATGGTTTCAGTATTGGCCGTAGAAGGGGCGGCATGGGCGAGATGGGCACTGATCACTAACGCCAGCGGCGAGAGCGAAAAGCTGACTGCTTTTATGGTGTTCATAATTATCCTTATACGTCACAACCCTGCAGGGCATGGTGAGGCTGCGTCCCTGCAGTACATCTTCGTTACTACCTTTTTTCCAATATCAAATGATAATGGATATCATTATGATTATTGATATGTGACCTGATTGTCAATACATAGATAGTTGGATTGATGCATGTAATCTAGCCGTTTGAAAAATAAGGCATAAAGAGCATACAAATACGGAGAGTAAAAAGCCTGCTTCGAGTGACGTCAGTACGTCGATAAATCGTATGATACAAGTCAAAGCGGTAGGGAATGACAGTAAAGGGGGAACACCTGAAAGCAATAAATCAATCCATCAAAAAAGGCCTACGTCACGGTAGGCCTTTTGGTCTCTCATTAATGGGGGCTTATTTGCCGCTTTTACTTTGCTTGGTTAACTCTTTGATAGTGCGGCTTATTTCACGGCGCTGCTTAGAAATTTCCGCATTTTTGATGATGTGGTCATCAACGCGATCTTCATAATCGCCTTTCATGTTTTTGATGATCTCCACGATCTCTTCATACGACATCTCGGGCTGGATGTAATCGAGCAAGTTCTCTAATAGCACCACCCGCTTTTGGTTATCGCGGATTTTTTTGTCGTTGTCCTGGATTTCGCGCTTCAGTTTGTTCTTTTGTCGTGAGTGCTTAACGATCTCGTATACGCTGGTCATAGTAGTCGCCTTCTATCTTTTTAAGTATGAAAAAATTAAACCACAAGCGCCGCAGCAAACCCAGTCTTTTCGCGCTTGAAGTGAGGAGTTTTTAAACACTTGAATGAAACAGGAGGGTGAAGGAGAGACATTGTGAGGCCAGTTTATCAACAACCCCATTTAGCTGGCTAAACCGTCACCCTACCTTCTTCGCTTATTGATGGTGGCAACGATAACAGGTGAGCATTGACAGTGTCATGACACATATCAAGGCTCACCCATAACGTGGTAAACACGCTCAGTAATCGGTTGGACTGCCTTCTAACTTGACCGATGAACCGGATGTTTTCATCATCGCGCCGCGCAACATGGCTTGCACTAGCTCAGTGGCATCAAATTTCGTTAGTGCTTCGTGTGCCCCGACTTGTTTCGCTCGGTCAACACTAATATCACTCGATAATGAGGTATGGAGGATAAGATACGCCTCGGCGAGTTTATCGTCGCTGCGGATCTCAAAGGCGAGTTCATAGCCATCAATCCCAGGCATTTCGATATCGCTGACAATAATATCAAATGGCTTGCCGGCTGAGGCGGCATTTTTCATCATTTGCAGCGCTTCTAGGCCGTTGTTGGTGACAAAATAGGGGATGTTTATGCTGTCTAGCGCCTCTGATAATTGCCGTCTCGCCGTCAGTGAATCATCGACCAAGAGGATATTCATAGGCTTGAGTTTCTCACGATCCACGTCAGCCAGGATGGGATGTAACTTATCGGGATCTGATGGGAAAATGTGCTCCATAATGTATTCAACATCAAGCAGTTGCACCAACTTATCGTCGATGTTCATCACCCCAGTAAGAAACGCGCGTGTTCCTAAGGTTTCCGGTGGCTCTGAAATAGAACGCCAATCGCACTCGCTGATCTTGTCGATCCCACGCACCAAAAAGCCCATGACGCGACGCTGACAATCAGTCACGATAATATAGCAAGACTCCCATTCTGACTTGGCAACGGGTTTGTAGCCAATCGCTTTTGCCATATCAATGACAGGGGTGGCGATGCCACGGAAGCTAGTGGTTCCGATCACCGTTGGGTGAGATCCCGGCAAATCCGTGAGCGGCTGAAAGGGGATGATTTCTCTCACCTTCAGCGTCCCAATCGCGAAAGATTGGGTGGCGGTGAGGCGGAACATCAACATGCCTTGTGCTTGATTCGCTTTGCTCTTCATAGCATCACTCTGCGTGTTATCGTCAGTCTTTTGAGTATGGTAACAGTGTTGTCTTTGATCACCTATTCTTAACCCAAGGATAGGGCTAACGGGCGAAAAGATAAAACTTTTGCCTGCTATTGTCTCATATTTGAAACTTATTGATAGTCTCATTTAAACGTGGTGTATACCACGCTTTTGGGACACGCATTTTGTTAACATAGCGGAAGATATAGGCTAAGTGAGCCAGTCATTTAGGCGTCACCTTATGCAAAGAGGTTGCCTGTGGCTGTATCTTACCTAAAATAAGAAAGATATAAGCTTTTTGTCACGGGACTGGAGAGTCAGAGTGCAACGCGACACAAAAGCGCCCAACATTGAGGCACGTTAACAAGGATTTACGTGTCCGGATAAATGCGAATGAGCAGTAACACGACGGTTGAGTGAACTATGACCAATATTTTAGATTCGGTAGATTCGCGGACACGATTGGTGGGTGAAAACCGCCTCGAGCTTCTAATGTTTTACCTTGGCTCTACCCAACCTTTTGCCATCAACGTGTTTAAAGTACGTGAAGTCATTAAAGTGCCAAAGCTCAACCAAATGCCTGGCTCCCATCCGAACATCCGAGGCGTTGCCATGATTCGCGGTAAATCTATTCCGGTGATTGACCTACGTCAGTCTATCGGCATGGGCTCGATAGGCATGTCGGATGAATGTAACGTTATCGTGACTGAATATAACCGCACCATCCAAGCGTTCCTCGTTGGGCAGGTGATCAATATTAAAAACATGGGCTGGGATGAGATCATGGAGCCGCCTTCCAGCTCAGGGCGTAATAATTACTTAACGGCCATTACTCGCCAAGACTTTGATGGGCAGACGCGTTTAGTGGAAATTGTGGATGTGGAAAAAGTGCTGGCTGAGATCGTTGCGTATGAAGTGGGTGTTTCTGAAGATGTCCTCGACCCGCAACTGACCCCTTATATGACCGGACAGCGAGTACTGGTTGTCGATGACTCATCCACGGCGCGCGCCCAGGTCAGTGAAACCTTGTCGCAGTTTGGTGTCGAGTGCATCATCAAGAAAAATGGTGCTGAAGCACTGAATTTGCTCAAGAGTTGGTGCGATGAAGGCAAAAACGTGAGTGACGAAATTTTGCTGATGATCACGGATGCGGAAATGCCGGAAATGGACGGTTATAAACTGACACACGAAGTGCGTTCTGACAGCCGGATGAGTGATTTATACATTGCACTGAACACCTCATTAAGCGGCAGCTTCAATGAGGCAATGGTTGAGAAAGTGGGCTGTAATCAGTTTATCTCTAAATTCCAGCCCGACCTTCTGGTCAACGTGGTGCAGGAGCGTTTGCGCCAAGTTGTGGCGAGTTAAACAGCCTAGGCACTGGTGAGAACAAAAAGCGAGCCGTGGCTCGCTTTTTTTATTGAACAATGAGGAGGGACGATGAAAACGGTATTTCTCATGCGCCATGCAAAATCGAGTTGGGATGATCCGAGCCTCGACGATCACGAGCGTCCGCTCAACCCGAGAGGGTTTCGACAAGCGCCACAAATGGCAGAGCGCTTGAACGCTTGGTTGCATCAGCCTCAAACGATTGTGACCAGTACAGCGCAACGCGCAAAAGACACCGCGGTACTCGTGGCACAAACGCTGACCGATAAGCCGCCCATCGTTTTAGAAGAAAAGCTATACAGTGAGCATGCATCGGCAATCATTCATACCATCCAAGCACTCGAGTTAGAACAAGATGTGGCGATGATTATTGGCCATAACCCCGCACTAAACGAGTATCTATATGGAGTGGGGATGACCAAGGATAACTTGCCGACCTCAGGTGTGGCGGTGGTGCAATATCCCGTCGAGCACTGGACAGAGGTCGCGAATACGCATGCACAGCTTTGCTTTCTCGACTGGCCTAAGCGACTTCGAGGCTAATTTAGTACCTGAAGGAGGATGACGCCATATGCATACTAGATATTGTACACTCTGAACTATATTTAGCGCTTTGATTGCAAAGTTATCTACTGTACCTGTGGATAACCCCGTTAATTTCTTTGTAAGCAATGGCGGCAGTCCACGTGAGTCGTGGAGAGCAACCCGAACACGATAGATTGAGCAAAAAACGACCAGTTTGATTAAGGCTAGATGGCTGTTTTTCACTCGTGTTGCGGTAAATGTGCGATACTCGTAACACCTTGGTTGCATGCGTATTATGGGGGATCCGCTTGGTAGCAAATTTATTGGCGTTCACAGGAGAGCAGTCGTGATCACAGTAGACAAACATGAGGGCTTATCAGTCAGGGTGGCTGTGCTCAATGAAGAAGTCAGTGCCCAAGAGGTCGAGTTTTATCTCTTCGTCCCTGGTGAGCTTAAGTTTGGTAAGCATGTGCTTTCTGAAGATGAGTTTTACTACCGTGTCCTTGCTAATAGTCGGACGTATTTTACGTCTCGTTATCATCTGCCCTTGGTGCATGCTCGCCTGGCCAGTCGTGACAAACTGCCAACCGAACAATATCGAGTGAGCTTGAGTCTCTACGCGTACCAGTATGCCTTATCGCTCGAAAAAGCGACGCACGATTTTTTTGAATCCGTTGCTGGGCTAGAGGATGAACAAGCGTTAGAGCAGTTAGAAGATACGATAGAGATGGCGGTGGAGATTTTACGGCGACTCCGGCGCTATAAACCGCAAAACACCAAGCTACTCAAGTATTACCATAATATAGATAACTATTTATCTTGGTTGACCGAGCAACGTTTTCTGTCGTTACTGGCCCATATGCCGCGTGGAAACGTCTACAAGGGGGTACGCCAGCAATTGATTGAATTGTGCCAAGCTGAGGAGGCACACCGTCTTGTCAACCGTTATAACTCGGATAAAGCACGGCGTGATCCTACCCGTATGGTCAATAAGATGCGCCTTGCGCGCCGCTTGATTGAGTTTCCCGTAACGATTCGCCAAGTGCCGCAGGCGTTAGGTAAAAATCTTAACAAACTGGCTAAAGCGTCTGCGACGGCGTTTGTGATGTTGTTTGTCACCACTGTTATTGTCCGTGCACGTCAATATTTAGGCGAAATCACCTTATCGTTCGTGTTGGCCATGGCGGGTGTGTATGCATTGCGAGAGATCTTTAAAGATGATTTACGTGATGCGCTGTGGCGCTGGATTCGTAAAGGGCGTCCCAAGTGGCGAAAACGTTTTATTGACCCCACATCCAATCGACAAATAGGTCGGCAGTTAGAGTGGCTAGATTATATGGATTTTGCTGCCCTACCCGATGAAGTGAAGAAATTGCGTCGTGGCAAACTTCGTCAACGGGAAGAGGCGGTAGTGCGGCTTAAAGTGAAAACACAATTAGAGACAACCCGTTTTTTGTCGGGCTATGACACCACTCGTGATGTGTGGAAGTTTGACTTCCGCTCTTTTTCTCGCCTTATGGACCGCGGTAGCCAGCGCTTATATCGGCTTAATGAAGGCCAAGTACTCAAAGATTCGGTTGAAAAGCGGCATCAATTTAATCTTATTAGTTGTCAGCGGTTAAAAGGGCAGCCGACGGTGTATCAACGTTGGAAAATTACGGTTAACCGCTCAAAAGTGGTCGATATAGAAGAAGTTTTTGATTAGTCCTCTATCAATAACTTGTCTTTATGATTTAAGTGATCGATGCAGAAAGCATAAAAGTCCAGTGCGGACAGTGGCTTGGCGAAGAAGTAGCCCTGGAATTCGTCAACGCCCATCTGCTTTAGGCTGGTGAGTTGTTCTTGTGTTTCGACGCCCTCGGCAACCACGCGAATATCGAGCTGGTGCGCCATATGGCAAATGGTATCCACTAGCACATGCTGGCGTGGTGTATTGGCCATTCCGGTGACAAATGAGCGATCAATTTTGACTTTATCAAAGCTCAGGTGGCTGAGTACTGACATAGATGACCAACCGGTACCGAAATCATCGAGCGCTATCCGAATACCGACGTCGCGCAGTTGATTCATCAACAGACTGAAGCGACCAATATCGTCGATGGTCATCGTCTCTGTGACCTCAAAAATCAGTTGTTTACGTTGTTCTGGGTGATCGGCAAACACAGTGATCACATCGGCAATCAAGGACTCGTTGAAAAACGAGTCAGAAAGGTTAATCGCAATATCAATGCGGTCATTAATGGTTTGCCATTCGGTGTTTAATGCCAGATAAACTTGACGCAAAAGCCAGGCACCTAACCTCCGACCCAGGCCTGATTCTTCGGCGACACTGACGATGAGCGCTGGATCAATGGGACCAAACTCAGCATGGTCCCAGCGAATCAAACACTCACAACCGAGGCGCCTTGACGCCGATGACACCATGGGTTGGAACAATACATAGAGTGTCTCTTGATAGGGATCGTCAAGGTGAGCCTTGAGCTCATCGCGTAATTGACGACGTTGCTTCGCTTCTTGCTCGTACTCCGCTTTGAATATATCAACACTGTCTTGCGTCACAGGCGCTCTTTTGGCTTTCATCAGGGCAAGATCCGCGTTGTTTAACAGTTGATTGGCAAACTGGCGATGATTCCTGATGACAGTATCATCTAAATCGAGGCTCTTTGCGACGCCAATGGCCACCGCTAACCGATGGCCCGGATAAACATTGTCAATTGCGCTTCGCAACGCGTTGCACAAAGGTTGAGTAAAAAAGCTCAGATGGCGATTGTCGGTGTATGCGAGCACCGCAAACTCATTACTACTGATCCGTGCGCAAGGGTAACCATAAGGCAAGCACATACTTTTTAATTCATTGGCTAACTGTATTAGCGCGACATCGCCTTGTTCGTATCCCATCAGATCATTGATGTCTTTAAAACGACGAACATCGATCAATAACAAGGTGTGTATTTGTTTTTTATGGGCGGCTTTGTAGAGATATTCCAAGAGGTAGTTGCGATTGGGTAGGCCGGTGAGATTATCGTGCCATGCCATTTTTTGCTGTCTGCTACTATTGCGATAGAGGCGAAAGGCGAAATAAATCAATAACGACATCAGTATAATGATGGCCGCGTACATGGTTTTTAGTTGGTGCTGTAAAAACGCGCGCTGTTCGATAGCCGCCGGGCCAGTAAAATTATTTACCATCAGATTTCGTACCTGAGGAAGGACAATATCCATTTCATGAAGAAGGCCAGAAAGCCGCTGACGGTCACCGTTCAACACCGCTTGCTCGTGTTGCTGAATTAAACGAAAAGCACGTTGTACCACAGGTTGGGCATCAAACGTGCGACGCATGGGCGCGGCTTCTTGGCTACTTAAAAACGTGTCATAACGGCTCCATAGGATGTCATAAGAGAGGATAAGAGACTGTTTGTCTGTTGCCGTGGCGAGGTACAAGGCGAGTTCATTGCGAAACTCTAAGGTTTCTAGCTCCATTTGTGCTAAAGCCCATGCCGACAATTGGGTATGAAGTGCTTGCCGTGCGTAGGCATTATGAAACTGGTAAAGCGCCGCGGCCGCGAAGGCTAACGTGGTAAATACAAAAATGATGAAACCGATAAGAGGGCGCTTTACCATGCTGATACAATCCTTTACTACTGTGTTTTGCCTAGCAGCTTATGGGTTAGTCTAGAGGCTCGTGGTGTAGGCAAAAACCATGATTGAGCCAATAAGGCTGTTTTTATTCTTTTTCTAATATTTCGATACGGTTCACTTGCCAAACCATACGGCTATGTAAAATCTCATTGTCGTACTGGTTAAATTCGGATAATGGGTAGATCACCCAAATCGGCCCTTTGTCGCGAATAGGCATCCATTCACCGTTCTTCTTGATGGCGAAAACAGGGTTATACTTATTAATCTCGTCCGTCGATAGTTTGGACCAATAGTCATTGAGGGCGTGAACTTTCAATTCATGACCTTGCTTGTCATAAACCTTCAACAGTTTTTGTGCTGACACACCGAGAAAAACCTGCCTACCTTCCGTCCAAGGGGTCTCCGTTTCAATTGTGCGGTCAGCCAGCTGCATCAGCTCTTCACGAGTAAACGATTGCTTGGCGACATCGCCATAGAGGGTCAAGATCGGTCTTGCTTTGACACCATGACTGACCAGCATGAGACACAACAGCGCGAAAACAATGAGCAGGTTGGTATAACGGCTTTTGCGGATAGTGTGTCTGGGATCGTACGTTGTCATGTCATACTCCTTATTATCTCCATCTTTTTAAAGCTAGTGTGTGATTGAACCTAACTCAAGACAGAGCGATGACCGCAATGATATACGCTCCGAAGGAAAATGGGAAAGGGTCCATTTCTCTGGCAGTAAGGGCTGGTGGATCGTATGAATAAACCAGATACAGTCACGCGATTTACTATTGAATTAAAAAAGAAAACTGCCCACGCATAGGGCTAGGGCAGTTTAGCAAAGCCCGATAAATGGCATAAGCCGGTCGGGCAACAAGGGGCAAGCGAAGGAGTCTTGTCACTAAAAACATAGACGCTAGCCTGATGAGTGTCTAATTATTTTTCAATGATTGGTGTGGTTTGCTTGTTTAAATAGGCAATAATATCATCTGATTCATACATCCAGCGCGCCTCACCGTTTGCCTCTTGGATACGCAAACAGGGGACTTTGATTCTCCCTCCCCCTTGTTCAAGCTCTTTTCTGGCATCCATGTTGCGCTTCGCGTCTTTGGTCTGAAGCGGTAAGCCGAATTTTCGGCTTGCTTGGCGCACTTTTACACAAAAGGGGCAGGCCGCAAATTGGTATAAAGTGACCTGCTGCGCCAATGTGTCCATTGCTTGCTTTTGCGCGGCGTTTAATTGAGGGGATTTGGGTTGGGTCAATGACTCTACAACCAGAATAATTTTACCTAGGATCCAACGAATAACGCCCATATAACCTCCATGCGTTGACAACGGCATAGAGTGTAACACGTGATACACGTTTGCCTATCTTGAGGTTAAATTATCCCCGTATAGAAACAAAGCGTTTCTCTGTGAAAACAGGATGGCATTGTACCCGTTTACCTGCCTGTTACACTATTGTTTCACTTACCTCATGATAAAAAGCAAACGATTACGAGAGCATTATGACACTGCAAGCCATTGACTTTACTGCGCCTGATGCAGAGCAGGCGTTTGTTAAATCCCTACGTGAAACAGGTTTTGGTGTATTAAAAAATCACCCTTTGCAGCAACAATGGGTCGCCGATATCTATCAGCAATGGGAAGGTTTTTTTAATACCGAAGACAAGCACCGCTTTACCTATAAGCCCGACACCCAAGACGGCTTTTTTCCCTCAAAAGTAGCAGAAACGGCGAAAGGCCATACCAAGCGTGATCTGAAAGAGTTCTTTCATTATTACCCATGGGGGCAGTGTCCAGACGCCTTGAGAGGGAATTTACAGTCTTATTACGAGCATGCCACGCATTTAGCGGAAACCTTGCTCTCGTGGGTAGAGCGTCAATCACCTTCTGATATAAGCCAACATTTCTCGCAACCGCTCTCTAGCATGATTAATGGTAGCCAACAGACCTTATTGCGTGTCTTACACTACCCACCATTAAAGGGTGATGAAGAGCTTGGAGCGATTCGAGCCGCGGCTCATGAAGACATTAATTTGCTGACAATATTGCCTGCTGCCAATGAACCTGGCTTACAAGTTAAAGCGAAAGATGGGAGCTGGTTAGATGTACCTTGTGATTTTGGTAATTTAATCGTCAATATTGGTGATATGCTTCAAGAAGCATCCGGCGGTTATTTCCCTTCTACCACTCACCGTGTCGTGAACCCGGAAGGCGCGGATAAAACCAAAGCGCGTATCTCGCTGCCGCTATTTTTGCACCCTAAGCCTGATGTTGTCCTGTCTGAGCGCCATACGGCTAACAGTTATTTGATGGAACGCCTCCGTGAGCTTGGCGTGATCGAGTAACACACTTTTATGCTTGCCGAGGTCGTGCTTGACCCTCGGCAAGTCATGTCTGTTGACGTCTCTGAAGGCGTATGTTCTACCGTTATCGTAGTGCGTCTTCGACACGTTGCGCAGTTTGTGTATCGACCCACTGATGCCAAAGGCTTGGATAGCGTCGAAGAAACTCGTCTGCGGCTATTTCACCGTCCGCTTGGTAGGTATCCATCCAAGCCAGCATGTCACTCATTACCTGATTATCGTATTCGCGGCGGCTGATATAGTTGAATGCCGCGGGCGCTTGTTTGGCAAATGATGCTGTGGTCAGTGAGTGCACGGGGGAGGTAGGAAATGCGGTGACTTGGGGTGAGCGACAGTCCGCTTGAGTTATACACTGTTTGTAGTGCGCTAAATTGACATCGGCACCCAAATCGACCTCAACCATTTCATATTTTCCCATTACAGGGGTCGGTGCCCAATAATAACCAAACCAAGGTTTTTTCGCTCATTGGCACGCACGATGGTGCCAGCTAAGCCTGCTGCAGAGCCTGGGTCGACAATTTCAAAGCCAGCTTTGTCCAACTCAAGAGCGTTAAAAATGTGCTGGGCTGAGATTTGACATGTCCATCCCGCCGGGCAACCCATAAATGCGGCTTTGTCAGGGTCTTCGGGATGAGGGAACAGCTCTGGATGCGCTTTGATACCTTCAATAGTCGCTAGCTCGGGGTGTTGATCGACCATATATTTGGGTACCCAAAAGCCTTCGTTGCCCCCTTGTGAGAATGCATTGCCTGCATACCGTAATCGCCCCTCTCGCACGCCTTTATCCAACATTGCTTTGTGTGAGTTTGTCCAAAACTCTGGGGCAATATCGGGCTCGCCTTTTTCTGTCATCGATACACCGGTAGGCATGGTATCGCCTGGGACAAGAGAGGCATCACACCCATATCCATGCGCTAAGATAAATTGGTCAACATGTGCCATGAGTGTGGCTGAGTTCCAATTCATATCCGCGATAGAGACCTTGCCACATTCCGCTTGATCGCTGGCTTGGGCAAGGGGGGAGCTGACCAGCATTGTGCCGAGCAGTAGTCGTTTTAGCGTCCCTTTCATGATGTGTCCTTGATAGATGAGTGCTTTATGTGTCGAAAAATTAACATGGGCGAATAGTGCGATCTATACTCAATACAACCGATGTTGATGAAAATACTGTAATTCCTATTAACGGATGACAACGACCGCCAATATGCCCATAAAAGAGCAACTCAACGCGATAGAAAAAAATCAAGAAGCCATCGCTTTAGCTGTCACTCACGCGGTACTTAAGTTGGGAGTGGCAACCTTGGTACGTGTTCATATTCAGACGCCAACTAAAGCTTTGTTTCGATTTAATGGGTTGTTGATTGGCAGTGATGGACAACGCTTTTGTTATCTGCAGTTGCCCAAACTGTCGGCCCAACAGAAAAAGCAGTATTTTGGGGCGGGTTATCGGTTACGTCTTCATGGTGTGTCTGCCGATGGTTCGCTGATTCGATTTGGTGGAAAAGTACAAGGCTTGATGGAAGCCCACCATACCCTTTTATGTGTCGAGCTGGCTCGTGACGGTGCTAGCGCCACGCCTTTGCGTCAAGACAAGCGTTTCAATGTCGAGCTCTCTGCAGCGTTAAGCATAGACGGTAAAGCGAGCGTACCCGTGACGATACACGATCTCTCTGTGGGCGGATGCTTGTTTTCTTACCGTGCGATTGGCTTACAGATTGATACGGAACAAAATGCAACGCTCAGCCTAACGGGTATCTCAGCCAGCCAAGCGTTGACAATGAGTGGGGTCATATTGAGTCACCGTCTTAAAGGTGAGCGTTATCATTGTGGGCTTAAATTCGATGATCGCGCTAAATCACAAAGCGCGTGGTTAGTCACCAATTTAGACTACGATGGTGAGCAATATCGTCTGTCGATACCTCACAATGACGGCGAGGTTACCTCTAGTCTTACCTAGTGCCTACCTGCTACTCTGATAATGGTGTCACCCGTAATACACTGCCATTTCTTCTATCAGTGAGGATGAGCAAACTGCCGTCACGTGCTTGTATCACATCGCGAATGCGGCCAAACTGACCCTCTAACATTCGCTCTTCATGCGTGACTTGGCCATTCTCCAGCTCTAGCCTCACTAACAAGCCAAACTTTAACGACCCGAGCAGTAAATCCCCGTTCCACATCGGAAACTGCTGGCTGTTGACCATCGTCATGCCCGATGGGGCGATAGAGGGATCCCAGTAATACACAGGTTGGCGCATGCCAGGATGGGATGTGCCTTCTCCGATTTGTGTGCCCAGCCCATAGTTAACGCCATACGTGATGGTCGGCCAGCCATAGTTTTCACCGGCGAGGATAACGTTGAGCTCATCGCCACCTTGGGGACCGTGCTCGTGTGCCCAAATACGTGTACCGTTGTTATCTAATGCGATACCTTGGATATTTCGGTGTCCGAAGCTAAACACTTCCGCACGTTTGTCATCCACCTTTGTGAACGGGTTACTCTTCGGTACTGTGCCATCAAGATTAAGACGAACGAGCGCACCCAGATGATCGTCGGCAAATTGCGCGCGATTGCGCTGGCCACGGTCGCCGAGCGTGATATACAGATGGTTAGAGGTGACTAATAAACGGCTACCAAAATGGCGTCCGCCACCGCGCTTGGGAAGGGCTTTAAAGATAACGCGATTGTCAATCAATACATCCTTAGACAGTGTGGCCATCATTACCTCCGTGCCTGCTTGTCCTTGCTCATCGACGGCGGCATAGGAGAGGTACAAACGCTGGCTGGTAGCAAAGTCAGGTGCCAAGGCTATATCTAGTAGCCCCCCTTGTCCCTCTTGAAACACGTTTTTCGGGGTGCCTAAAATTGAAACGACTAGCCCATTAGGTGTTAAACGCTTAAGTTTGCCGTTTCGCTCAGTGATTAGCAGATCGCCATCCGGAAGCTCAGTGATCCCCCATGGGTGAGAAAAAACGGACTTCAATGTTTCAACACGGAGGTTTACCGCCTCCGTGTTGATGGTTTTCGCCTCTGCAGCCCCTATTGTTCCAAGAAACAGAACCACCAAGCACAATGAATGCGACAGACGCATTGATCACCTCCCATTAATGTGTGCGTAGCTTTTCGTACAAGCGGTCTTTGAGGTGCGCGCGCTGTCGTTTCATGGCGGTAAAAACATCGTCGCTGGTAGGGATTTGGTTCATCTCTAAACCACGAATATGGTGATCAAGTTGGTGGTAGCGTTGTGCATCGAGTTGAAACGCTGGGTCACATTGCTTCAGATGGTGGATACGATCGCGATGCTCTGGGAAATCAAAAACGAGTGCGTGGTTTTCTCCTTGCATAAAGCCTCCTGTTATCGGCCTACCTTTTATAAGGTTAGGCCTGCTTACCGCGATTATCCAAATTTCATCGATGATAATCACGGTGATGTAGCAGGCGAGCTTTCTAGGTGTTTGTCTTTTCGGGAAAAGAGACGCGTTGACCATCGGTCTTCAGAAGGCTAATGGTGCGTGGAGAGCCATCTTCATTCAAAGTGACCAACCCCACGGCGCTGGCATTGACGAGACGCTTCGGGCCTGGTGTATCAGGGTCGCGCCGCTCAATACGCATACGCTTGCGTTTTGTGAGCCAATTCAGTGGCGACAGTGGGCTGAACAAAACTCGATCGCACCACTCGCAAATGGTGAGGAGTGGCTCGGGGAAGCGGTTTTTGAAACCACTGGCGGTTATTTGCCACAGACGCGGGCTATGGGTGCGAAATCGGATTCGGATATCATAAGCAAACGAGTAATGCACATCCCCAGATAAAATCACGTAATTGGTGGGCGTGCGTTGATGACGAAAAATACTAAGTAGCGTATTGGCACTCCCTGGGTGGGCCATCCAGTTTTCGGCATCCACGACAGTGGGCACGCCTAGCCAGGTCGCGACTCTTTGCAATACCTCAATAAACTTAACACCGAACATGGGGGCAGCAGAGACAATCACCGCGCTATCATGTCTTAGTAGATCATGTTGAAAATCCATCAGTGCTTCCCAGTCCATCAGACCCGACGGTTTATTCATTCTTGATTCGGATCGCCAGCGACGAGTACGTGTGTCTAATACCACGAGATGTGGCGTCGTTGGCACCGTGTAATGCCAGTGTTCAAAGCGCAGACATTGCTCCACCATGGCCTGGTGAGCCTCTGTTTGTATGTCTATTGGGTCGCGAATATCAATGGGCTGATAGGCGCTTTGGCGGGCGGTAGTAAGAAAGTCTTGGCTAAAGTTATCGGGCGCATTGCCCCAACCTTGGCACAACCAATACGCCATGAGACCATTACCAATAATACGGCGAGAAAAGGGATTAAAGTACGCCGCCTGCTCCCATCCGACAGTGATATTCCAATCATCGGTGATGTCATGGTCGTCAAAGATCATATAGGTTGATAGGTGCGCAAACAGTCTTTGCACCTGAGGCAAGCCGGCGCGAAACACATCCAAAGTGGCTTTTTCTTGTTGATAGCGCTCGCGTTGCTCCTCGGTAAGTTGACTGGGAGGTTGAAGATGAGGCCCATCTGTTAGCGCCCAAGAAACGGGGGCCCACACCAGCAAATACATGGCAACGTGCTCTGCAAAGCTTATCAGATGATTTGAGACGGTTTTGGATGTAAAAATAGGCAGTGGTTGACCAAACAGTTTCTCTAGGCGGCTGCCTTTTTCCGCACGCTGGTTAGGGAGAAGTTTGCCGCGTTGCACATAGCTGTCAGGGTGTGTATCCAATGCACGGCAGTCGACAATGGGCGCGGCCTCGAAATACTCATTTTTAAGACCCAATACGGCAATTAATCGGCGAATACGCTGCAGCATCGGCGTGGCGACGTCATCAGCATAGATTTGATCGCCACTCATAATCAACATATTGGGCCATTGTGTCATAGGGGCCGTGGCTAAATGTTGGTCGAGAGTGACGAGGGCATCATCGCAGTGGTGGTGAGGATGTCGACATGAGCCATGCGCGATGTGGGTGGCTGTTGAGGGAATACAAAAAGAGGGCGCTTGCTCGTTGTCATATAAGACATCTGGTTGGATGTCAGCCAATCCACTACGGTTGATTTGTATGTCGTATGACAAGGGGCGATCGACAGGAAATCCATGGGCCGACCGGAGATGATGAAGCACGATCCACGCACGCTCGCCAATACGAAACCAATTCCCAGCTGATAATGGCTTGGATGCTAATATCTGGTCGTGTTGATAAACCGACACGGTGCCATCGTCGGGCTTTTGTGTCAGCACTGACCATAAGGTTACTTCATGTTGTGTCGTACGCCTTAGCATGGGGCCGGCAACAAACAGTGGGAGCGATGCGTCTTTGTCCAATGTCTCTGGGTCCTCGAAGTCAGCTACTGGATTGTATATTTGCACTTTTACCTACGTCAGTGCAAAAACGATAGTTTAATCGTCTGATTTGTTGCCTTTTTAGCCATTCGAGCCGAGTGTGTGGGGATTTATTGAAAAAAGGCTTGCACCGAGATAATGGATTGCCTATCATCTCGCTCGTTGTCGTAAAGACGATTCCCCCATAGTTCAGTTGGTAGAACGGCGGACTGTTAATCCGTATGTCACTGGTTCGAGTCCAGTTGGGGGAGCCAAATTAAAAAAAAGCGCTGGCCGAAAGGCTGGCGTTTTTTTGTTTGTGCGTATGAATAAAAACGCCACGCGTTAAAGCGTGGCGTTGGGCTTCGTGTTTGATAGCGACTTATTCAGTGGCGATCAATTTTTAGTAATATACAGGTTGCGTGTATACCGAAGCTTGTTGGGGTTATCTGTGTTGTACCCGCCCACTTTCGGGCTCTTAATCACGCTACGGGTGTAGAAGTACAATGGGATCGCTGGCATATCACGGGCGAAAATACGCTCTGCCTCTTGGTAGTACGCTTTTCGTTTCTCGGGCTCTGCCACCGTTAACGCTTGATCAAGTGCTTTGTCATAGTCTTCGTTGCCCCAGCTGGTTTTATTCATGCCATCACTGCTGAAGTAGCTCAGGAACGTGGATGCCTCGTTGTAATCACCTATCCAGCCGTCACGGGCGACATCAAAGTCTTTTTGCAAGACTTTTTGCAAGAAGGTTTTCCACTCTTGGTTGGCCAAGTTGACATTGACAGGAAGGTGACGCTTCCACATAGACGTCACGGCTAACGCCAGTTTTTTGTGTGACTCCATGGTGTTATAGACTAGCTCAAATTCCAGTGGGTTATCTTGGGTAAAGCCGGCTTCTGCTAGCAAAGCTTTGGCTTTTTGATAGCGCTCATCTTGGCTCATTTCCGCCCATTCGAGCTTAGGTGGCTCAAAATGATTGATGGCTGGTGGCGTGGCGCTATATGCCGGAAGCTGACCTTGACCAAGAATAATGTCGGTAATGATGTTTCTATCAATCGCATACGACAAAGCTTTACGCACTCGCACATCGTCAAAGGGCGCTTTCTCTGTATTAAACAAATAATAATAGGTCGCCAGAGACGGCATAGTGATCAACTCATCAGGGCGTTCCTTCTTAATTTGATCAAAGGCCTCGAGTGGAAAGCTCGAAGTGATATCAATTTCACCGGTACGGTAACGGTTATACTCAGCGTTGACATCACTGGAGGCGACATAGGAGGTTTTATTAATCACCGTTTCGTCGTTATTCCAGTAAAGTGGGTTACGCGCCAAATCAATACGCTCGTTAATGACCCAGTTGGTGAGGTTATAGGCGCCAGAGTTGACCATATTATCTGGGCGCGTCCAGCTGTCACCAAAGGCTTCTAACGCGTGCTGTGGTACCGGGTAGGTGGACGAGTGGGTGAGCATATTTGGGAAGTAGGGCGTGCGGCGCTCAAGGGTAAATTCCACCGTGTGATCGTCGATGGCTTTGACGCCAAGCTGCTCGGCGGGTTTTTCGCCGTCGGTGATCGCTTTAGCATTTTTGATATTGGCCGTGCCTAGGTACCACGCATAAGGCGCGCCAGTGACCGGGTCAACCACACGCTGTAGTGTATAAACCACATCGGCAGCGGTAATGGGCTCACCGTCAGACCATTTGGCTTCGCGCAGATGGAACGTATACGTTAGCCCGTCTTCGCTTACTTCCCAATCTTTTGCCAAACCAGGCACCACGTCGCCATTTGGATTGCGCACCATCAATCCCTCAAACAAATCGGAGATGATTTTATTGCTGGCTGAATCACTGGATTTGGTGGGGTCTAACGTGGGTACTTCTCCCGATACGCCCCAGATAAGCGTTTGGTTTTCGGCGAGTGTGACGTCATCAGGAACTTGCGCGGCCAATGCCGAGCCGCTCAATGCGAGTGCTAGCGCACTGGCTAATACCGTTGCTTTCATAATCCTTCCTTGGTTGAGTGTTTTGTTAATAAGTCTTAACAATCAATAGATTAACGCTGATATATGGGCAGGCCAATACATAATGAAAGAAATGTGACATAGCTGGATAAGCTTGCCGCAATTTGGAATTTCCGTTTCAGAAGGAAACATCACAAAACACTCAAAACGAGGTGCAACCTGTTGCTGTTTCCGTGCATTATTGGTCGAGTATTGAGGTTTTTGGCTGATCTACCCGATTACTTGCTATAGATAAAGGATTATGCGAGCCTCAAAGGCGCACCCAAGCAAGGAAATGCTTTATCGCGTGACAAGGAGAGCCAAATGAAGATTTATGGGCACCCGCTATCAATTAATGTTCAAAAAGTGATGTGGCTGATTGATGAGCTGGATTTAAGTATTGCGTTAGAAGAAGTCGACATTCACCACAATCGGCACGATGCCCAAGCGGTCGCACAGCGGTGTCCGATGCGCCAGGTGCCCGTGCTCGAAGATGGCCCCAACAGTGTTTGGGAATCGCATACCATATTGCGCTATTTGGTGGCGTGCTACGGGAACAAGATGTGGTATCCCGATTGTGCGTTTCAACGTTCGTGTTATGAGCGCTGGATGGACTGGTGCTTGTCTTCTTTCCAGCCAGTCATCAAGGCCGCTTTGTTTGCCTCGACGCCTGACGGTTCTGATGAGAGGCAAGCGAAACAACGGGCGATGGAACAATGCCGCTATGAGCTAGATAGAGTTAATGATGCTCTCGACGGCCAGCTATATCTCACTTCAGATCGCATTACGTTGGCAGATATTGCCGTGGGAAGTTTAATCCATTGCCTTAGCCAGCAAAGCGACTGGGTGCTACCACCCAATGTTTCTCGTTGGTATCAACAACTGAGTGAGCGGTCCGGTTATCAGCGCTGGGTGATGCAGGCAGCATCGACGCTGCCCACATGATTCACCCATTGGCCCAGGTCAGCGCTTTGGCAAATGATATCGCTTAGGCAAACTAAAGCGTTTTGAGTGGGCCGACGACACATAAGGCGTTTTGATAGCCCGGTTGTTGCTCAACGCGTTCAAGGTAACGAAGAATATTGGCGTGCTTTTGAGCATCCAATTGCTTGCGCGCCGCCAATAGCGGAAAGCTCATCTGAATGTCGGCCGCTGTTAGCGTGTCTCCACATAGCCACGTGTGTTTGGCGAGATGTGAATCAATCATCGCAAAATGATCGCGAAGCTGAGGGGCTAAGAACTGCTCCGTTACCCCCTTCATCAATTTTCTGGCGATAGGGCGAATAAAGAACGGCATCGGTGATTTGGGGATCTTGCTAAAAATCAGAGACATCACCAGCGGCGGCATTAGTGACCCTTCTGCATAATGCATCCAATAGCGGTACAGGGCTTTTTCTTCGTCAGTGCTAGGGGTCAGAGTGCCATCACCGTACTTGTCGATTAGGTATTCAATGATCGCCCCTGACTCTGCGATGACAACATCGCCGTCTTCGATAACAGGCGCTTTTCCCAAACTGTGTATTTTCTTTAACTCGCGGGGCGCAAGCTTGGTTTTTGGGTCACGTTGGTGACGCACCAGCTGATACGGAATCGCAAGGGACTCGAGTAACCAGACAATACGCTGCGACCGCGACTGTTCTAGATGATGTAAGATAATCATAATGGACCGTTTTTTGACTGTAGTTTAAAAATTAGGCTCGGGGTTAACGTACGAATGGAGCGCTAATTCGATCAACAGCTGTCATGAGATCATTGATTTACAGAAGGTAGCACCTGCCCCTCAATACGCAGATCAGGGCTGACCGATTGGATCTTAGTGCCACGGATATATAGGTTACCACCCACATAGATGTCGTCAGGGATGCTCTCGATGGGCGAGTTAGTTAGGTACAAGTTTCCCTCGACGAATAAACGGCGCGGTAATTGGGTGAGCGGTGTGTTGACAAGACTTAAATCACCCCGCACGACTAAGTTTGGGGGCAGACGGGTAATCGCGGTATTGGTGAGGTTGATATAGCCGCCGACTTTCATTCTCGGTAGTTGTCGAATCGCTGTATTGGCGGCATTAAAGTAGCCGCCAACATCGAGCCCACGAGGGAGCCGAACAATGTCACTGGCTTCGATATCTAAGTAGCCTTTGGTTTTAAAGCCGGCAGGTAGTGCTGTAATTGGGGCGAATCGAAGTTTTACATTGCCATAATTGTCGATGTAACCGTGAAAGCGAAGATCTTGAACAAACTGACTGGCCGGCTCATTCATGGCGAGTGCGGGGTAAGCCACTATCATTGTAATTGGGAGTAGGCAAAGCCCGACAAAGAATGCTTTCATCGCCTCGCAGCCGCATGGGTTATCAATACTGGCTCTAATGTAGAGGGTTTTCCCTAAGATTCAAGCACCCGCTGGGGTTAATCATCGAAAATGTGGTTTGCTGCGTATCGCTTAGGGTTTATTTGACAATTATCGAGGTGCCAGTGACTAACAGCCCGTATTCAACCTTGCGTCTTGTGTTAGGGGATCAGCTTAACGCCAGCCACTCATGGTACAAAAAAACCGATGAAAAGGTGCTTTATCTTGTTGCCGAGCTCAAGCAAGAAGCAAGCTATGTCAACCATCATATTCAAAAGGTCAGTGCGTTTTTTGCTGCCATGGAAGCGTTTTCCCACGCCCTGAGCCAAGCAGGTCATCACGTTTGCTACTTAACCTTGGATGACACCCAACACTACAATGACCTACCGGCGTTAGTGACTGACCTGTGCGAACGCTATCAGATCAACGCGTTTGAATATCAACGGCCGGATGAGTACCGACTCTGTGAGCAACTCGCTAGCATGTCTCTCCCTCAACATGTGGCAAAAAAATGTGTGGATACCGAGCACTTTCTGCTGCCTTATGATCAAATATCTAAACAGTTCACTGCCAATAAACATCGTAAAATGGAGTATTTCTACCGCGATATGCGTCGGCAGTTCGACATTTTGATGGAGGGTGATTCGCCTGAAGGTGGGCGCTGGAATTATGATCAAGACAATCGTAATAAACTCAAGAAAAGTGATATAGCGGCTATTCCAGCCCCCTTAATATTTAGCAATGATGTACGCGATATTTTGGCTCGTATTGAACGTCATCAAATCGCGACCATTGGCGAACCAATGCCTGATTTGCTGTGGCCTATTACGCGCTCGCAAGCAAAACGTTTACTCGATCACTTTTGCCGGTATTGCCTTCCTTTATTTGGCCAGTTTCAAGACGCCATGACAGGGCGAAGCGAACACCAGTGGAGCCTCTATCACAGCCGTTTATCCTTTGCGTTAAATGCCAAGTTATTACATCCAATGCAGGTTATCGAAACCGCCATTGCCCACTTTCGCGCAACCGACGACGTTAACCTGGCCCAAATTGAAGGGTTTGTGCGGCAAATTTTAGGATGGCGAGAGTATATACGCGGGGTCTATTGGACAAATATGCCTGCCTACGCCAACAAAAACGCATTATCAGCGCAGCGACCCTTACCCCGCTTTTTTTGGACGGGCGACACTCAAATGCGGTGTGTTTCACAGGCCGTCTCACAATCCTTGCAGACCGCGTACGCGCACCATATCCAACGCCTAATGGTGACAGGCAACTTTTGCCTATTGGCGGGTATCGCGCCGGATGAGGTAGATGATTGGTATTTGTCGATATACATCGATGCGATTGAGTGGGTTGAGATGCCAAACACCCGAGGGATGACACAGTTTGCTGATAATGGACTCGTCGCGACCAAGCCTTATGCGGCCAGTGGGGCCTATATTAATCGCATGAGCGACTATTGCAGCGACTGTCACTATTCAGTGAAGGAGAAAGTGGGGGAGCAAGCCTGCCCGCTCAACGCGCTTTATTGGCACTTTATGCACCGTCACCGCGAGCGATTTGCGCATAATCCACGCACAGCCATGCCCTATAGAAATTGGGACAAAATGGAGCAGGCTCAGCGTGATAGTATCTTAACGCATGCAGACGCGTTGCTCGATAACTTAGATGCTTTGTAATCTGTTTATTCGGCGCGCTCACGTATTATGAACGCGCCGATCCCATATTACTGGGTATTAGGAACGACTTGGATCTCAACGCGGCGATTCAAGGCGCGGTTAGAGGCACTGTTGTTCGCGACCAGAGGACGGGTTTCGCCAAAACCAGACGTATAAAGGCGAGCGCTGTCAATCGATTGGCTGGCTAAGTAGCCCTTGACACTCATTGCTCGGCGCTCTGACAAGCGTTGGTTGTAAGAGGCGGCACCGGTGTTATCCGTGTGCCCTTCAATGCTTAAAAAGGTTTTATCGTACTTACGCATTACGTTAGCAACGGCATTGAGGGTTGGATAAAAGTCGGCGGCAATGGCGTCCTGGTCAAGCCCAAAGGTGATGTTTGAGGGCATAATCAGGCGAATATTATCCCCTTCACGGACCACCTGAATACCAGAGCCGGCTAACTCCTCACGGAAAGCTTGCTCTTGTTTATCCATGTAGTTGCCGACGGCAGCTCCCCCAATGGCACCAATCGCGGCCCCAATAAATGCGCGCTTATCTTTATGATTGGATGTTGACTTACCCGCGATAGCTCCAGTAATGGCTCCAATGGCTGCGCCTTTTTGGGTATTGGACATCGATTCACACCCCGTGAGTGCCAAAGATGCCGTCAATACTGCCACAGCGGTGAGTTTGTATTTTTTTCCCATTGTCTTCTCTCTGTTTAAGCGTTAGCTACCATAACCTATCGCACGTTAGACAGTGTTATTCAAGAAAGTGTCAAAAAAATGAATTGTTGCTGTCGTTTTAAACAATATTATGCGCGCCGATGACAGAACTCTCAATTTTGCCTTTTTATCTCTGCATCCAGCCAAGCGAATTGCGCTGGATCAAAATGTGACGAACAAATCACGTGTTACAAAAAGGCATCAAATCAAAGGGGGAGCATCGTTTTCGTGCCAACCCCATTATCCCTACAAAAGGAGCCAACGATCATGTCGAGCACGTTCTTTATCCCAGCCGTTAACTTGATGGGGGCTGGGTGCCTTGCAGAAGCGGCAGACGCGATTCAGTCACATGGATTCAAAAAAGCGCTGATCGTAACAGATAAGGTGCTGAATCAAATTGGCGTGGTAAAACAAATTGCGGGCCTGCTTGATAGCCGCCAGGTCGATTGCGTGGTCTATGATGGCACGCAGCCGAACCCGACTACCGAAAACGTGGCGCAAGGGCTGGCACTGTTACATGAGAACCAGTGTGATTGTGTAATTTCACTCGGTGGTGGTTCACCACACGATTGTGCAAAAGGGATCGCCCTTGTGGCGACTAATGGCGGGAAAATTGGTGATTATGAAGGGGTGGATCAATCTGCTAAACCCCAGTTGCCATTAATCGCCATCAATACCACCGCCGGAACCGCATCGGAAATAACGCGTTTTTGCATTATCACCGATGAGGCACGCCACATTAAAATGGCGATCGTGGATAAGCACACCACACCTATCATTTCGGTTAATGATCCTGAGTTAATGTTGGCTAAGCCTGCGTCATTAACTGCGGCCACAGGTATGGATGCGCTCACTCACGCGATTGAAGCCTATGTGTCTACCGCCGCGACACCGATTACTGATGCGGTGGCGTTAAAAGCGATGACGTTAATTCAAGAGCATCTGCGCACCGCTGTCGCTGATGGACAAAACATCGAAGCGCGCGAGCAAATGGCGTATGCCCAGTTCATGGCGGGCATGGCATTTAACAATGCATCCTTAGGCTATGTCCACGCAATGGCTCACCAGCTCGGGGGCTTTTATGACTTGCCGCATGGCGTATGCAATGCCGTACTGTTGCCTCATGTTCAGCGCTACAACGCGCAGGTTTGTGCTGAGCGTTTGCGTGATGTCGCCACCGCGATGGGAGTAGACACCGAGAATATGACTGCCGATGAGGGCGCGAAAGCCGCCATCCAAGCGATTCAGTCGCTTTCAACGGATGTGGGGATTCCGGCTGGCTTGAACGAATTAGGCGCCAAGCAAGAAGATATTGATGTGCTGACCGAAAATGCGCTGAAAGATGCGTGCGGTTTCACTAACCCGAAACAAGCAACACACGACGAAATCGCCAAGATTTTCATGGAAGCCATGTAACGCGCATCAAAGCGCGTCGTCCCATCACAAAGCAGGCCTGAATCATCAGGCCTGCTTTCGTAATTAGAGAGTAGGGTTAATCAGCGCCCCAGTTGCGATTAATCGCTACGATCTTCCACTTCGCTAATTTGGTTTTGGCTGGTTTGTCCGCTCAGAACGGTTTGAACGTTGGCTAACGTCGTCTCGGCGATATTGTGCAGTGCCTCTTTGGTCAAGAACGCTTGGTGGCCGGTGATCAGCACGTTGTGACAGGCTGACAGGCGCCGGAATACATCATCGACAATCACATCATTCGACTTATCTTGGAAAAACAGTTCACGCTCATTATCGTAAACATCGAGCCCCAACGATCCGATGCGCCCCTGTTTAAGTGCCTCAATGGCGGCAACCGAGTCGAGTAGTTCCCCCCGACTAGTATTAATCACCATCACCCCATCCTGCATCTGCGCAAAGGCGTCAGCGCTGAGCAAGTGATAGTTATCTTGAGACATCGGACAATGCAGGGAAATAATATCGCTTTGGGCATACAGTGTTTCTTTCGAGACATACTCAGCACCAAGCGCAATGGCTTCGGGGTTTTCATAGGGGTCGTGGCAGAGAATACGCATGCCTAGCCCATTAAGAATGCGCATGGTTGCAATCCCAATTTTGCCCGTGCCGATGATCCCAGCTGTCTTACCATGGAAATTAAACCCAACTAAACCCTCCAGCTCAAAATTAGCGTCTCGGGTGCGTTGGTATGCTTTATGAAAACGGCGGTTGAGGCACATCATCATGCCAACCGTATGCTCGGCGACCGACTCAGGCGAGTAAGCGGGGACACGGACCACGGTGATGCCCAGTGATTTTGCTGCATCTAGATCGACGCGATCGTACCCCGCGCAACGCAACGCGACTAAATAAACCCCTGAATCAGCGAGAATGTCTAAAACGGGCCGAGAAAGGTCGTCGTTAACGAAAGCACAAATGGCTTGTGCACCTTGCGCCATCTTGGCGGTTTTTTCAGTGAGTAAGAAATCATGGAATTCAAACGTATAATTAAACGCAGCATTCACATGGGAGAAGGCAGCCTTGTCATAAGATTTGGCGCCAAATACGGCAATGGTCGTCATTAACTAGCCTCCGAAGCTGTCGAGGAGGAAATGTGATGTGTATCAATAACGTGATTTTAAGCAAAAATAAACCCCCAAATAGCATGGAAATGGGGGCTGAAGAGAAATGCATCGCGACCTAAACCGACGCGATGCTTACAGCATGTCATTTAGGTGCGTTTAATTTGTGCAAATTCGCTATTTATCAATCGTACCAGAGGGTTTGCTTTCCATACTTTTTCTTTAGTGGCTAGGCCAATCCCCAGGCCAATTACAAAACCGCCGATGTGTGCTGCGTAGTCGACACCCATCGCACCGGAAAGTGCTCCCACGAGATTAAAACCAAGCCAAATAGCAAAGAACCAAGCGGCGGAGAGCTTGCGCTGATAAAAAAAGAACATGAATGTCAAACTAGCATTGCGGAACCAAACAAGATAGATACCAAATAACCCCGCTATAGCACCACTAGCTCCCAGAGCTGGGATAGTACTGCCTATATGAGCAACCATGCTGATCAGTGACGCGCCTAAACCGCAGAGCAAGTAAAGCATGAGATACTTTTTATGGCCGAGTACATCTTCTATGTTGTCTCCGACAACAAAAAGAAAGTACATATTACCAGCGAGATGCATTGGACCACCGTGAAGAAATGTCGCAGTCAGCAAAGTATAGAGCTTTTCCCCATGGCTCACCTCGTTTGCAACCATTGCATAGTTATCAAGGACATAATGCATACTACTGTCATTCGCTGCATAGGTTAGAAAAATAAGAATGTTAATAGCGATTAATGACCAGTTTACCCATGGCTTGCTTTGAGGTTTGATGTTGTACTCAACGGGCATAGCAGTGAGCATCTGAAATAAGTATGTTTTCCAGCTGATTTTTTGGTTTAGATGATCGAGCGTTTCTTTTAGTACAGGACTTTTCTCTACCGCTTCTAGCTCTTCTTTGTCGATCCAGCTACCGTTACATTGTCGGCATACATCAATCTCAACATGAAAGTTTTCGAGTAAGTGGTGGCGTGTCATATGTTCGTCACATTCTGGGCAAGCGAGTTCCGTGTCTGCGATCCAATCGCCAAAACGCTCGCTGAAACATTCACCTACCGGCCCATCATTGACTTCTTCAATTAGACGATTGACTTCCATGTTCTCAAACCAGAGACCTCCGCATCCACGACATACGTCAATCGTTTCACCCTGATACTCGGTCGCAAGTAACTCTTGGTTTTGACATTTTGGGCAACTATTATGCTTGGTCATGATTATGTTTCCTTAAGTGAACCGATTTCTACACCTTTCTCACTGAGTTCCTTTTTCAATTGCTCAGCACTGTGTTTTAAATCGGGTAATGTTTGTTCTCGAAGCTTTTTCACCAGCTTTTTTAGCTGCTTACCTGCATAGTTGGCACCTAAGGCTCGTTGTTCGGCTCTATCCATTAAATTATCGGAGTGTGAATAAAATCGGCGAGCCTGAGTGATTAACGAACTGGGTGTTTCTAACGTTGTTGGGTTGTATTTCATCGTTTCCCAAACATAACGATCAAGAGGAGGGCGAAAATTTTTAATTTCTTGTAATGGACGACTACGAATTAGAAACTCATCAGCATAGGCCTCAATCGCATCGGCATTGTCGGCAAGTTCAGCATGAAGGGATTGTCGCAAATAATAGTTATCCTCCATTTTACTATATGCATCAAATGTTAAGGCTTGCTCCAAGCCGCTTTGGGCGGCCAAATAGACACCCACTATAGTTGATATGATCATAAATAGTTGGCTGAGCCAAAAGCCTGTGTTTTTTAACTCTTGATTATCCAGTTTCTTTACTAGAGGTGTCTTCTCTATTTGGGAATTAGATGCACTTTCCTGAGACTGATCCGATGATCGATCGTTGGCCATGTTCATTATCCTTCGGGCATTAATATCTAGTGACAGACAGAAAATTATCCGCGCTATGATATGAGTGTTAACACCGAATTTGTAGGTACAATTAGACAGAATTTGAGGCTGAGTCGAAAAATACAATAAATAGATCTACGCTTTCGCCTCCAGACACGGACAAAAAGCGCGTGACAAAATTGGGATAAAGTCATTATCTCGTGATCATATGGCTCAGTCTTGTGTGCCAATGCCAATTGCATGGTGCGCTGTGCGACTCTATGATACCCAAGCCAATAATAGAGGAAATGCCCATGTTTACCGGAATTATTCAAGCGGTGGCAAGTATTGAAGCTTGCCGCGATCACCAAGGCATTCGAACATTTGATATTCGTTTCCCTGATGGCTTTTGTGAAGGGTTAGAGGTGGGTGCCAGTGTCGCCATAGATGGTGTGTGCCTGACAGTGACGGAGCAACTTGATTCCACGCTAGTCCGTTTTGATGTGATGGTACAAAGCCTCGCGATTACGACGCTAAACAGCATCAAAGCTGGGGATACGGTGAACGCTGAACGTGCTGCGAAAGATGGCGCTGAAATTGGCGGGCATCCGTTATCGGGACACGTCGATTGCCGTGCAACCTTATCCGATGTGCTCGTACAGGAAGAAAACTATCGTTTGCGCTTTTCGGTACAGCCTGAATGGATGCGTTATGTTTTTTCCAAAGGTTATATTGCCATCAATGGTGCGAGCTTGACCATCGCAGAGGTGAACAAAGACCAAGGCTGGTTTGATGTTTGGCTTATTCCTGAAACACGTCGAATGACAACGTTCGAGCGAAAGGTGGAAGGGGACCTCGTGAATATCGAAATCGAGCGCCAGACGCAAGTGATGGTTGACACGGTGCGCGAGACGCTCAATGAGCAATTGGGTCCTTTACTTCCCGTACTCGAATCACTTGCGAAAGAGCAGGGGATTGACCTAGATACGATCGGCATATCTAAGTAACTGTCAGTTAACAAATAACAAACAACCTCTCAAGGCGGTCAATACCGCACCAGGCGGGGCGAACGACGTGCCGCCTGCCTTCCAAGCTGCCCAAGCGCCACTTGCTCACTTTGTGCGCGAACTTGCTCAAATGATGATGTGGTTAACAAAAATGTCAGTATTGAGACATAAAATTATGCTCGA
This sequence comes from Salinivibrio kushneri, assembly GCF_027286325.1. NCBI lineage: Bacteria > Pseudomonadati > Pseudomonadota > Gammaproteobacteria > Vibrionales > Vibrionaceae > Salinivibrio > Salinivibrio kushneri. The sequence continues at coordinate 214,543 of NZ_CP114589.1, read as the reverse complement.
ACGCTCATTTTTGTTGTGAGTTTGTTTTCGAGATGCTGTGATTATGCAAAATGATAGTGTGGTTTTGAACGTGTAACCCTACTAACAGTGACAAGGATAATCATATGAAAAAGGCATCGTCGACTCTATTAGGAGAGTGCGTGTCCGAGTTTATCGGCACGGGCTTACTCATTTTTTTTGGTGTGGGCTGCGTCGCCGCTTTAGTGCTCACCGGTGCTGACTTTGGTCAGTGGGAAATCAGTATTGTATGGGGCTTTGGTGTCGCCATCGCCATTTACTGTACCGCAGGGGTGTCCGGTGCGCACATTAATCCAGCCGTTACCATTGCCCTCGCAGCTTTCCATGGCTTTGATAAGAGTAAAGTTGTTCCTTACATCATTTCACAAATGCTTGGCGCGTTTGCCTCGGCTGCGCTCGTTTATAGCCTTTATAGCAACCTTTTTGTCGAGTTTGAGCTGGCAAACAACATGGTGCGTAGTAGCCCTGAGGCCTTATCGACGGCGGGGATCTTCTCTACCTATGCGCATCCTGCCTTGTCGTTTACTGGCGCCATGGCGGTAGAGTTTGTGATCACAGCGGTATTGATGTTCGGTATTCTCGCGCTGGGTGACGAAAACAATGGTGCGGCACGTGGCCCAATGAACCCACTGCTAATCGGTATTCTTATCGCGGTTATCGGTGGTTCGCTAGGTCCATTGACCGGGTTTGCGATGAACCCAGCGCGTGACTTTGGTCCGAAGCTTTTCGCTTACCTAGCTGGATGGGACTATGCCCTGACGGGCGCGCGTGACATCCCATACTTCATTGTGCCTATCGTTGCCCCTATTTTGGGTGCTTGCTTCGGTGGGTGGTTGTACCCGAAAGCGATTGCCCCGTATCTACCCCAGGCAGGGCATGGTTGTACTATTCCCAACCAGTGTGACGATGATGAACTGGCTGAAACGGAGACGAGAGAGGTTAACGCATAACCTAGCGCTGTGTGCAGCGGCGCTCAGCATCAAATAAAACAATGCGCGACATTGAGCAGTGTGCAATGACATATGGCGCGAAATGTCGCGATACAGACTAAAATAAGAGAGATAGAAGGAAACCCTATTATGTCAGCGAACAAGTATATTGTTGCTCTCGACCAAGGCACCACCAGTTCACGTGCAGTGGTTATGGATCACGATGCCAATATCGTCGGTGTATCTCAGCGCGAGTTTACGCAAATTTATCCGCAAGCGGGTTGGGTCGAGCACGATCCAATGGAAATTTATGCTACCCAAAGCTCAACGCTGGTGGAAGTGCTAGGCAAAACCGGCATTCGTAGCGATGAGATTGCTGGGATCGGGATTACCAACCAACGTGAAACCACGGTTGTGTGGAACAAAGAAACCGGTAAACCGGTTTACAATGCCATTGTGTGGCAATGCCGTCGTACTGCAGACATCTGTCATGACTTGCGTGAGCGCGGGTTAGCGTCTTACGTGCGTGATAATACAGGGTTAGTCCTTGACCCTTACTTCTCTGGCACCAAGGTCAAATGGATTTTGGACAACGTAGAAGGTGCGCGCGAAGACGCAGAAGCCGGTAAACTGCTATTCGGTACTGTTGATACCTGGCTGGTATGGAAGATGACTCAGGGACGTGTGCATGTGACTGATTATACTAATGCATCGCGCACCATGCTGTTTAATATCAATGATATGTGCTGGGATCAAAAAATGCTTGATGAGCTTGGGATCCCTGCTTCAATGCTCCCTGAAGTGCGTCGCTCCTCCGAAGTCTATGGACAAACAAACATCGGTGGTAAAGGCGGTACACGTATCCCTATTGCTGGGATCGCGGGTGACCAACAGGCAGCCCTATTCGGACAAATGTGTGTGGAAGCCGGCCAAGCGAAAAATACCTATGGGACGGGGTGTTTCTTGCTGATGAACACAGGGCAAGAAAAAGTCACCTCTAGCCATGGCTTGTTGACTACCATTGGTTGTGGCCCGCAGGGCGAACCGTCCTATGCGCTTGAGGGTGCGGTCTTTATGGGTGGTGCCTCGATTCAATGGCTTCGTGATGAGCTAAAAGTGTTGGAAGATGCCCATGATTCTGAATACTTTGCCACCAAAGTTGATACATCGAATGGCGTGTATGTTGTCCCGGCGTTTACCGGTTTAGGGGCCCCCTATTGGGATGCCTACGCTCGCGGTACCATTGTGGGGCTGACCCGTGGTGTGAACTCTAACCATATCATTCGCGCAACCTTAGAGAGCATTGCCTATCAAACGCGTGATGTATTGGATGCCATGCAGGCGGATTCAGGTATTAAGCTTGAAGCGTTACGTGTTGATGGCGGCGCCGTTGCGAATAATTTCTTGATGCAGTTCCAAGCCGATGTGCTCGACACCGACGTGCATCGTCCGGAAGTGACAGAAGTCACCGCGTTAGGCGCGGCGTACCTTGCGGGTATGGCGGTCGGTTTCTGGGATGGCTTGGATGAGCTAAAAGATAAAGCCAAACTGAACCGAAGCTTTGAACCACTTCGAGACGAAGAAAAACGCAATCGTCGCTATCGTGGTTGGAAACGTGCGGTCAAATGCGCCCAAGCTTGGGCTGAGCTTCATAATGAAGAAGAAGACGGGTAAGCCTGATCCCGCTCTTTTTAGTAAAAGGCGCGTTTTCGCGCCTTTTTTATATTAACCTTTTCGTCGATCGATAGACCGTATCCCTCTCTTAAACTACGATTTTTCTCCGCCCCTAAAGCACTAGCTACCTTTTTGACGGCTTTTTAGTTCACACGAACGCCTTTTTCTTAACACTTCTTCTACACTTGTCACAGTCAATAATAATTTTTCGAACATAAGTGGTGACCGAAAACGAAAGTTGATATACAGTTATACTTATCAATTAATGTTCGTTCGCTCATATTTGAACAAGGTCGGCTAACAATGACTACGCATAATTCTCATCAAGACGCACTTCTCGATATCCTCGTGGTTGGGGGCGGGATTAATGGTGCCGGTATCGCTGCGGATGCGGCGGGTCGTGGACTCAATGTGGGTCTGTACGATGCCAAAGATTTTGCATCGGCAACTTCATCCGCGAGCTCGAAGCTTATTCATGGTGGACTGCGCTACCTCGAGCATTATGAGTTCCGTTTGGTTTCGGAAGCACTGGCCGAACGTGAGGTACTGATCAACAAGGCCCCCCATATTGCCTTTCCAATGCGTTTCCGCTTGCCTCATCGCTCGTACCTTCGCCCAGCCTGGATGATCCGATGTGGACTCTTTTTATATGATCACCTAGGTAAACGGTCGACGCTACCAAGCAGTCACAAGGTCGATTTGCGCAAAACCGGTTATATGAACAAAGACATGAAAGTCGGGTTTGAGTATTCAGATGCATGGGTTGATGATGCGCGTTTAACCTTACTCAATGCGCAATATACGCGTGAAAAAGGGGGAGAGGTGCGCAATTACTGCCAAGTGGTCGCGGCAGAGCGTGAAAACAGGATTTGGCGAGTGACTCTAGAGGACGCACACACTGGTGAGCGTTTTGAGCGCAAAGCCAAGGCATTGGTGAACGCGACTGGCCCTTGGGTGAAGCAATTCTACGATGACAGTCTCCACGAAAAATCGCCTCGTGGGATCAAAATGATTAAAGGCTCTCACATTGTCGTGCCGCGTATTCATCAAGACCCACAAGCGTATATTTTGCAAAATAACGACGGTCGCATCGTATTTGTTATTCCGTACTTGGATAAGTTCTCACTCATTGGCACCACGGACGTCGAGCACAAAGCCGATCCGCGTGAAGCGAAAATCGATGATGCTGAGATTGATTATCTTGTCGATGTGGTTAATCAGCACTTTACGCATCAAATCCAGCCTAGCGATGTGATTTGGAGTTATAGCGGTGTACGACCATTATGTGATGATGAGTCAGACTCGCCGCAGGCGATGACACGTGACTACACCATAGAATTGGAACAACAAGGCAATCAGGCGCCCTTGGTTTCTATCTTTGGGGGTAAGCTCACCACGTACCGCAAATTAGCGGAATCTGCGATGCGCAAACTCGAGCCATTTTTTGACAAAATGGGTCAGCCTTGGACGGCGAATGGTGCGCTACCAGGTGGAGACTTCAGTTGCACTCGTGAAGAATTAGCCCTGTCGATTAAGCAGCGCTATCCATGGTTGAGCCCCGAGACGGCGCAGCGATTTGTCGATACTTACGGCACACGTACGCATCAGCTGTTGAGAGGTTGCCAGAGTGAGGCGGATATGGGCCATCAATTTGCTGTGGGTGTCTACCAAGTAGAAATTAACTATTTGGTACAACATGAGTTTGTTCAGCACGCGGAAGATGCATTATGGCGTCGCACCAAATTAGGCTTGTATCTGACTGAGGAACAGGCTGATGCGATTAGCCAATACATCGAGCAGCAGCGAGTTAAAGTACACGCACTGCCATTAAGTGAGGCGAGCTAACACTCGGTAAAGTGAGCCTGTGTCGTTAACACGATGCGATGACGAAAAAGAGCGCCGACCATCGGCGCTCTTTTCTATTGGTGGGTGTTAGTGCTTTTTCGTCAATGCCTTTTAGCCGATAACGTACTGCCTAGTGAAGCGCTGATCACCATGCCAATGGCGAGCCATTGACGCAGGGCCAGTTGTTCATCGAGAACGAGGAGCCCAGCCATGGCCGCGACAGCAGGCTCTAAACTCATCATCACACTGAAGGTTTGTTTGGGCATGTTGCGTAACGCAATCATTTCCAGAGAATAGGGAATAGCACTTGAGATGAGTGCGACGGCGATTCCCAAGGGTATCAATTGCCATTGAAAAATAGCACCTTCAGTCGCAATATAGCCCGCTGGTACGAGATAGAGGGCAGCAACGCTCATTCCTAAAGCAACCGTCCCGCCGCCTGGCGCTAAATTCCCTGCCTTTTGTCCAAATAGAATATAGCCAGCCCAACAGCCACCCGCTGCTAGCGCGTAAGCAACCCCTCGCGGGTCGAGGGCATCCACACCTGATAGATCCGGGAGCAATGTGATCACACCGCCTACGGCGAGCACGATCCATAGACTGTCTCTAGCGCGGCGGATAGAGAGCAGAGCGACTAATAAAGGGCCTGTAAACTCTAATGCGACGGCAATACCAAGAGGAATGGTTTCGATCGAGAGGTAAAGCAACATCATCATGCCGCCCAGGCAGCTACCGTAAACAGCGATGGCGCGCCAGTGTCGCGCGCGTGGCCACTGACGCCATGGGCGAAATACAAGCCATAAAATAAGCGCTGAAAAGCCAACGCGTAGGGCAGTGGTTCCGATGGGGCCTACAAGAGGGAACAATTGCTTAGCAAAGGATGCGCCAAACTGGATGGCGCACATGGCACCGAAGACACTCAATATCGCAACAAAAAGTGCACGAGCCTGCATAATCCCTCCTTTTAGTAAAATAGAGCTATTACCTTAACATAGAGACAAAAAAAAGCCGCTCCGATGAGAGCGGCAAAGATTTTGGAGCGAATTGTCTCAATCCTTGTGTGTTAGCTAGAATTTTTGTTTGGCTGAGTCGTACGCTTCTTTGAGGGACGTTAGCGCTTGTTCAGCCCCTTGTTTAATGTCGTCCCACGCATCGTCACTGGCATGTTGCAGCTCATTGATGCGTGTTTTCGCTTGCTCTTTTCTTGCGCGTAGATGCTCAATTGACTCGCGATACTCTGCCTTTGCATTCGTCGAAGCGACATTCGCTTTTTCTTCAAGTTTATCGATTTCTTGATTCCAGTCGTGCAAGCGACTATGTAGCTTATCTATCATCTCTTGGCGTTGCATAATACCTCCGCTAAAAAGAGTTTAAGTATGCGCACAGGCGATTCATCAGCGGCGACGCGCCGTAACGTTTAGGCGTTACCTTGAACGTCGAGCTCGTCAATGACTCGCTCAACATCCTGAGCGTTCTCAGCCATTAACACAGCAAGATCGCGCGCTGCGTCACTTTTCACTTCGCCTGATAAGGTTGCGACGCCATCGTCAACAGAGACATCAATATTGGTTCCACTGATATCTGGATTCAGCAACAAGCTTGTTTTAAGTGCCGCGCTGACTTTGGTGTCAACCACGGCTTGGCCTAGGTCGGCTGACTGGCTCGCAGGTTGCGACACAGTGAGCTCGTTTTCTACCTTACTCACGCCATCAATCTGACGAACTAAACCACTGGCCAAACTTTTATCAAGCTCGGTGTCGACTTTCCCAGTTAAAATGACCACGCCTTGCTCTACATCTGTGTTGATATCAAAATTATTGAGGTTAGTGTTCACCATCAGCATCGACTCGGCTTTCCCATCAATCCACGCGTCTTTGGCTTCATCTTGCCACTGATTGTTACCACTATCTGCCACGGCAGATGAAGTACTCAGTGCCAATGCTAACCCTAATGATACAAATAAAGGATGAAATCGACCTTGCGGAGTCGTCTTCATGTAACCCTCCTTTTCAATGAGTGTGAGCAACGTTGTGGCGCTGCTACTCTCACTAATTGCGAAACCTGTGCCAAGTTTTAAAGTATATGAATATCAATAACTTAATGGATTTTTAGTAGCTTGGTGTTTTTGTTTTAAGGTAATTATTGCCTGATAGGTAGTAATTATTACTTAATTGCTGACGTTAGATATGGCAGTGTAGAGCAACAAAACTGCTTGGAAGGAATGCTATGTATACATCTTGTGTGTTCGCTTATCTACCTCAGTCGTCAGATGTTGCTTTGCGTGAGATGCTAAAGGTGGCGGCTACGGTGCGCTCTACAAACTTGGTGTGGTTTGATACATCGGCTGCACTGCTAGAAGCATGTCAGACTGATGCTCCTGACTGGGTCCTATTAGATGTTGACACCAAGGATGGTGATATTGATGAGCTGCTCGCCATCATGACGGGCTCTACTCACATGCAATGGGTGCTATTGACTGATGGCGCGCCATTTCCCGCTTGGAATCTCCACGCCCAAGACATGGCAGCGACGGTGTTTCGTCGTCCTGTTGATAAGCAGGTCTTTCAGCATCTCGTTATTGATCGGATTCACAGTGCGAATAGCGGACACTCACAGGGTAAACCCGTTGTTACTAGCCAGGCGGATCAATACGGTTATTTATTGGGCTCATCAGGCCCGATGCTGGCATTGTACCGCCAACTTCAACGGCTAGGTCCAACGAAAGCGAATGTGTTTATCGTCGGTGAGAGTGGAGTGGGCAAGGAGCATGTCGCTAAAACACTCCATTGTTTGGGGCGATCGACGGGAGCCGGTGGGGTGGGGATACGAAGCAAAGGAGGGGATGCCCCTTTTATGGCGGTCAACTGCGGGGCGCTGAGCCCAGAGCTAATTGAAAGTGAGTTATTTGGTCATGTCAAAGGGGCGTTTACTGGCGCGCACCAGGATCACCAAGGGATTTTTTATCAAGCCGAAGGGGGAACGGTCTTTCTCGATGAAATTACGGAAATGCCCCAGTCGCTGCAAGTGAAATTACTGAGGGTGCTGGAGTCAGGAGAGTACCGCCCGGTTGGCTCGACACGCAATCAAAAAGCCAATGTTCGATTGTTGGCGGCGACGAACCGAGATGCTCTAGATGCGATCCAACAGGGTAAGCTGCGTGAGGATATTTACTATCGCTTGGCACAGTTTGTGGTGACGGTTCCGCCACTAAGAGCGAGAGGGGATGATATTCATGCTCTGACTACACATTTCCTCGCTGAATTGAATCTTAATCATCAAGCCGAAGTGAGTATGAGTGATAACGCGCTCGAGTGCGTCCAGCGCTACCATTGGCCAGGGAATGTACGTGAGCTCAAACATGCTATTGAGCATGGTTTTTTATTGAGCGATGGGCGTATTGACGTTTCGGATCTACCCGCTAGCGTGATGGCTGATGATCCGTCGACAGCAGTTGAGACGCTTGCGTTGCCAGAGGGGATCAGTCTTGATGAACTCGAAAAAGCAGCGATTTTACAAACACTCGCACGCTATCAAGGAAACCGTCAGCGTACGGCTAAGGCGCTTGGGATCAGCCCTAAAACCTTATACAACAAACTCCAGCAATATCATGCGTTATCGTCTGATTGAGCCGTATCAGGCAGAGGAGGAGACAGGATCGCGAGTGATTGAGGCTGCGCGTCAATCGTCAGTTTTCGGTCGCGATAAAGCTCGCCGTCAATGACATAGTCAATGACGGATGTGGCACGTATCGAGACGCGTGTCACTTGTTGATAGTGAGTAAAGCGGCCTAACCGTGTTTCAAACAGGCTCGAGAGTGCTAATTCCATCAGGGATAATGCGGTATCTGTTTTGGTGGTGCTTGCGGTGAGCCAAGTGACATCGAGTTTGCCGTCGGCGTAATTTGGCTGGCCTTGCCCTTGTGCCAATAAGGTTGTCATTGGCGCGGCATTGGCGACCACCATACTGGTGGTGCGGATCAATTGAGGCGCTTGCTGGTCGAATTGAACGGTCAAATCGATGGCTTGATTTTGACTGGCGGCTCCAAATAAACCCTGCAAATACGCCCACTGGCCTAATTGATTTTTTTGCTCTCGAGCGGCATGGCGAATCATTTGTTGTTCAAAGCCGACGCCCACGACTAGCAACGCCACTTTTCCGTTACAGCGTGCGGTGTCGATAGTTCGAGGTGCCCCATCTAAAATCACATCGCAAGCTGCATCAATATTTAAAAATTTAGTTTTTATCCCCCACAGCGCATGGCACAAGGCATTTGCGGTGCCAAGCGGCAATACGCCTAAAGGGATTGCGGTGTTAATCAGTGCTCTCGCAACGGCGTTTACTGTGCCATCTCCACCGGCAGCGATCACCACATCAGCCTGTTGTGAAACAGCGCGGCAAGCGAGTTGATAACTGCGACGATTATGGCGTGTCTGATGGACGACTAACCGATACCCGTCACCTAAATAAGCCTGAATATAGTCGCGGTGCTTACGCCATTTCTTTCCACCTGCGGCAGGATTAGCAATGATCCAAGCAATGGGACGCGCCAACCGCAACGCACCGCTTTGCTGAAAACGCACCAAAGCGCGGCGCTGGCGTCGGTTCAAGTGTGCTTTAGGGCGTATTGTTTTGATTGCGTCCAGTACCTCATCAAGCGTTTGTTGAGGGGAAAGCGCCCAAAGGTAGGCGGCCACCACCATCACGGACCGCCCGCGTCCTAGTGCACAATGTACCACGACGTTGTGCCTGGCTTGTCGCTGCTGATGCAGCCACTGCAATGCGCGCATCAGTTGGCTACGCGAGGGGTAGGCGTGATCCAGAACCGGCACAGATAGATAGGCAACAGTCTGTGATTGGGTGAAGCGGTCGACGCTTTCGAACTCAGCGGTGACATCTAATATTCCATCAATACCTTGTGCTTGTAGATCGGGTATGTCTTGATGGGTCAGGCGGGCACCGACATAGAGCCCAGGAGCAACTTGCTGGACGGGCGGTGTGATATCACGTTTCCTCGCCCAACGATTATACAGGTGGGTAAAGGCAAAAAATGGCGCAAACACCCACTGACTGATGCGAGGCAACTGCCCAGATTGGCGTTTGCGAAAAAGGCGAGGCTGGTTGCGCCAATAAGCGATGCTGACGGTGAAAAACGCTGCCGCGCACCATGCGAAAAGCAAGGTAAGAAGGAAGTGGGGCATCCACCAGCTGACCGTAAATAAACACGCGGCGACCAAGCTATAAAAGGGACCAATCAACACGCTTATTCACTCCTTGCTATCCGGCAGAAACGGCATCGTTAAACAATCCAGTTGTTACTATACGTTAGCCCGACCCAATCTCATAAAATCATAAAAAACGGCACGTCTGGCGTGCCGTTTTTGTTCGATTATTTATCTTGGTTTTGACGTTGGCGCCGGAATTTTTTCATTGCGCGACGTTGTTCAATGATCTTTCTCGCTTCACCGCCGACGTGTTGTTCACCGCGTTCTCGTGCAAGACGGACTTGGTACTCTCGCTCTCGAAACGCCGCCTTTTGGGCGTCGGTATGTTTGTCGATGCATTTGGGGCAGGAGACACCTTGCTCATAGTGTTCGCTTTCCATGTCCGCTTGCGTGATGGGCAGGCGACAGGCATTACACATTGCGTAAGACCCTCGCTCCAAATCGTGATTAACGGCAACACGGCTGTCGAAAACATAACACTCACCGTTCCACAAGCTTTCACTCTCAGGCACTTCTTCGAGGTACTTAAGGATCCCGCCTTCTAGGTGATACACCTCATCAAAGCCTTTTTCTTTCAAGAAAGCGGTCGATTTTTCACAGCGGATCCCGCCAGTACAAAACATGGCGACTTTTTTGTGCTTGCTAGGGTCAAGCTGTTGTTCGACATAGTCTGGAAATTCACGGAAGCTGTCTGTTTGTGGATTAACGGCTCGCTCAAAGGTGCCGATCTCGATTTCGTAATCATTACGCGTATCGATCACTAACACATCTGGATCGCTGATTAATTGGTTCCATTCGGTTGGTTTGACATAAGTGCCCACGCTTTGGCGCGGATCGATGCCTTCAACCCCCATGGTCACAATTTCTTTTTTGAGTTTTACCTTGGTGCGACTAAATGGCTGGCTGTCTTCGAATGACTCTTTATAGTCAATATCCGCTAGGCGTGGGTCTTTTCTAAACCACGTAAACAGCGCATCCATATTTTCTCTTGTCGCTGCCACTGTGCCATTTATGCCTTCCTGGGCGAGAAGGAGCGTGCCGCCTATTTGGTTGGCTTCCATTACTTCAAGCAATGGTGCTTGCAAAGACTGATAGTCGTCGAGTGTGACAAATTTATATAAGGCACAAATGACATATTTAGACATGTTGTTTCCTCTTGCTGGCTGGAGCGTAAATCCAGTGCATGGGTGGTGTATGTATGTGTGAGCGCGGAGTATAGCGAATGCCACTGACGCAAAACACCGGCTAAAAGTAAGGTTAAATGTTGCGCTCTCTGATAATGACGAAGGCGACGCACTCTACTTTGTGCTCAAATCAAATTGTATTGATAGTTATTCATAGTCGTCTGGTTTTTATGAGATCAACATCACGTATAAACGGTGTTTTTATCGCCTGAAAGCGAATTTGGACTTAGTTTGAATGCGTTTTTAGTCACGTCAGAATGGTTTTATTGCTTTATGGTCTAATTATTTTGTTAGTTGGCGTGCATCGGCTAGACGGTGGTCTAGCAAGCAAAATAATTAGCCAGGCATCAAGAAAGGATGCAAAACATGATTGAAGAATGGATTAACGCGTTTGTCGGGTTTATCTGGGGTAAACCGATGCTGGTCTTATTGGTTGGTGGTGGGGTTTTCTTTACCCTGTATGGCAAACTAAGGCCGTTTCGGTATATGGCGCACAGCATCAAGCTGTTAACCGGCAAAGTGGATGATGGCAGTGGTCATGGTGACTTATCTCATCGCAAAGCCTTAGCGGCAGCACTGTCTGGTACGCTAGGTCTTGGCAATATCGCAGGCGTCGCGCTGGCGCTGAGTGCTGGTGGGCCGGGGGCAGTGTTTTGGATGTGGCTCACCGCGTTATTGGGGGTATCGACCAAGTTCTACACCTGCACACTGGGGGTTATGTATCGTCATAAAGATGCGAACGGCAATGTGCACGGCGGACCAATGTATACGGTGCGGCATGGTTTAGGGCCTAAATTTAAATGGTTGGCGGTGATGTTTGCCATTGCCGGTCTGATGGGGTTTGTGCCATCTTTCCAAATTAACCAGCTTGGTGCCGTGGTGCAAACCCAACTGTTTCCGGGGGTCGCTTGGCTAGAGAGCAGCGCGTTCTCGTGGGTAATGGGCATTGTGCTGGCGGTCTTCGTCGGTATGGTGATTTGGGGAGGTTTGAAGCGCGTGGCCGATGTTGCCGGTGCGCTGGTGCCGTTGATGGCGGGCAGCTATATGGTGATGGCGATCGCTGCCTTGGCGCTCAATGCCGAGCGCGTGCCTGGCGTCTTTCAGTCCATTTTCGCCAGCGCGCTTTCACCGGATGCGATGTTTGGTGGCCTAATCAGTGTGATTATTGTGGGTGTGAGTCGTGGCGCTTTCTCTAATGAGGCCGGGATTGGCACCGAGGTAATGGCCCACAGTGCGGCAAAAACCAATGAGCCAGTCCGAGAAGGATTGGTCGCTAGCCTGGGTCCTATTATTGATACCATCATTGTCTGTAGTTGCACTGCGTTGGTGATCTTAGTGACTGGTGTGCTTGATCAAGCCGAGGGCATGCAAGGTGTTAGCCTGACCATGGCAGCCTTTAAAGCGGCCTTTGGCGCGCCAGGGGCGTGGCTATTGGCGGCACAGGTGTTAGTGTTGTCGTTCACCACGGTATTCACATTCTGGTATTACGGCTATAAATGCTTTGTGTATTTATTTGGCGAGCAGGCGGGTCAGTATTATAAGTACCTGTACTTATCGCTTGTGGTGCTGGGGGCGGTATTATCGCTGGATGTGGTGTTCTTATTCCTCATTGGGGCGTATGGGCTGATGGCGGTGCCCACCATGGTCTCAGCGTTGCTGCTGGCGCCTAAGGTAAACCAAGCCGCTAAAACGTATTTTGCCAGTCACCGTTATCGTGAAAGTCATCGCTCACAGGTGACCGATAGTTAATGGCTTGACGACTTACCACGTGTCACGCTAAAACCAACAAAGGCTGCCAATGTGCAGCCTTTTTTGTTGATCTTTTCGATTATTATCGTGCGCTATTCGTCAAGCGGTGCGCCGAACACATAGGTATCAGCTAGGCTAACCATGCGACCGATTTCGGGTTTGGTGATGGTATCATTGGCCCCCAATTGTAAGGCCTTAGCGCGGTTATCCTCGCTCATGATCGATGAGAACATGATAATCGGCATCGTTTTATAAGTATCCATCTCTCTGAGGCGTTTTATTAAGTGCATACCGTCCATACGTGGCATCTCTACGTCTGACACAATCGCATCCACAAACTCATTAATCGACACGCCTTCTTCTTTGGAAATGCGTTCAAATTCGGTGAGTTTGTCAAAGGCCTCGCCACCATCTTTGGCCGATATAATATTAAAGCCGGCTGAGCGTAGCGTGTTTTCAATCAGGCTACGGATGAAGGCGGAATCGTCTACCACTAAGATAGTTTTTGCTTCGCGTTTTTTAGCGCTGGACTCGGAAATGTTGACGTTTCTGTCCTGAGTGACATCGTACTTTTCCATGCTCAACTCAGGGTTGATATCGGCAATGATTTTCTCAAAGTCCAGAATCATAATCAGGTTATTGTCTTTGCGGACAACAGCGACCACACAATCTTGTTCGCCTGCCTCTAGGAATTGACTCGGTGACTCAACGGCTTCCCAGGAAATACGATGGATACGACTAATGCTGTCAATCAAAAAACCATTGGTCATGTTGTTAAAGTCGGTGACAATCACAAACTTATTATCTTTTTCTGGGCGCGTCGGGACGCCTAACCAGCCTGCGAGATCAATCAGTGGCGTTAGCTTGTCGCGTGATGAAAACACCCCAATCATGTGCGCCTGGGCGTTTGGATAGTCAGTGGTTTCGGGCACTTGGATAACTTCGCGAACTTTGGCAACGTTGATACCGTAGTAGCAGGTTTTGGTACTGCCGTCAGGAAGTTGCTTGATTAGGTGAAACTCAATGATCTCTAGCTCATTCGTACCACTTTCCGTCAATATTTCGTTCTTTGTTGGCTCGTCGTTCATGCCTACCACATTTCCTTTCGATATCAGCGAATAAAGCTGGCGTTAAACTGAGTTTGTTCCAGTATAAGCCTGAGATCAATAAAGCGACAATATTTGCTCAACAACCAAGCTGCTTTCTGTGGGCTATGGCGCTAAATTCAGCGCGAAAACCATCGCTAAGTTACAGCTTAATAACAAAAAAAGCCCGCACACAGCAGGCTTTGGGAAGTGAATGCGGATCTTTTAGCTAGGGTAAGGCGACATCGAGGTGGTAGTTGCCGATCATCTTTCCTTGGCCATCCAAAAAGCGCGTGTAGGAGAAGGGTTCAAGATCAATGGTGGTTGGCAGACCACGTACCACTTCATTCATTACCTTTCCGGTGATGGCAGAGGTCAACATACCGGTACGGAAATGCCCACAGGCATTGAGATAACCGTCAATGCCCGGCACCGCACCAAGGATTGGCAATTCATCCGGTGAGCCTGGACGCAAGCCCGCCCAGCAGCGCTTGATATTCATCTTTTTCAGCTCGGGGATAGACTTCATGGCGCCTTGTGCCAGCTGTTTGATGTACTTCATGTCTGTGGTGGTATCAAACCCACGCTCTTCGGTGGTTGAGCCAATCAAGACTTCGCCGTTATCTTTTTGGGCGATGTAACAATCACTGGTGGTTAAACAGCCATTTAAAAGCTTGGGTAGCTTCTCGGAGACGATCACTTGGCCTTTGACTGGGAAGACAGGCATGGGCATACCAGTTGCCCACAAGCTGAGTTTTTCCGCCCACGCGCCACCAGCGTTGATCATGGTGCCACAACCTAGCTTACCGTTTTCTGTTTCCACCGCGACAACCCGGTTACCTTGTCTCACCACGCCCGTGACTTTGGTATTGAGATATAGCTCGACACCGTTCTGCCGTGCTGCTTCCAAATAGGCCTCGTTGAGGCGATAGGGGTTGATTTGGTGATCCCCCTCAAACTCCATCGCACCAATTGCCGCGCGTGACACGTTAGGCTCTTGTGCGTGAAGTGTTTCCTGAGACACCCAACGAACATGCTCTTGGCGATCAGGAATGGCGGCCGCAATATGTTCGGCATAGAGTTTGTCGTATTTATCAAACATGACAAACTTCAGACCGGTACGCTCAAACTTAAAGTCCACACCGTGATGCGTCATCAGGTCATCATACAATGCCGGATAGAGCTGGTTAGACAGCATCGCCATATCGAAGAACGGCTTGGGCATAATGTGCGGTTTGATCTCTGGTGATCCCCCTTCGCCGCTTTCCTGCATCTGCTTAGAAAGGGTTTTAAACAAGATAACGCCACAGCCAAGGCCGGTTGACTCGCCCATCGCCCATAGGCCACCGGCTGACGCACGCGAGGCATTTCCAGGGTATTTATAGTCCACAACGGCGATGGATAAGTCGCGCTCGCGGCTTAAATGGTAAGCCACCGATGCGCCGATCACGCCGCCGCCACAAATTACGATGTCGTACCGTTTCATGCGTCATCCTCCAACGCAGCAAAAGGAATAGGGTCGAGTGGGAATCGAGGGCGAATCAAAGGCTGAGGCGACGTCGTGCTCTCATTGAGTCGGTCGTAGCAATAGTGCGCACAAGTTTTTCCTTGGCAGTCACCCATGGTAACGCGGGTACGCATTTTCAACGTAATCACATCCTTGACGCCTTGATTGATGGCGTTATCAATGTCAGCCTTTTTCACTTGTTCGCAGCGACAGATCACTGTGTCTTTTTCCGGCAAACTGAGCAGGCCTGGGCGACGGTAGCCTGCCGTATCAAAGCCTTTACGGAAACGGTAGCTCTTTTCGAGCTGATGACGCAGAGCCTTAAACTCATTGTCAAGATTAGGCATTGAAATATTGCGTGCCTTCAGTGCGGAGTAAGACGCAATCTTGCCTTCCAACATGGCGGCTTCTGCGCCGGCAAATTTCACGGTATCACCGGCGCAGTAAACGTTGTCGAGACTGGCTCGTTGCCACTCGTCCACCACGGGGATCGCCCCGCTCATGTGATCGTACTGCATATCTAGTCCCATTAGTTGTGCGAGCTGAGAGCGTGCTGCAAAGCCGTAACCCACACCAAGTACATCGGCATTTATGGTTTCGGCACGGCTAACATCTGGGTGCCAATCTGTACTGTAGGGGGCTACCGTGACGTGCTCGACTTGGGTGTCACCCGAGGCTTTGACCACGCCCCAACCGTAATGTATCGGGATATGGTGGCGTTTGAGATACATCATCATCGAGAGACCATCTAGCGCGAGCTGTGGACGGTTGAGGAGGGCGAGCGTTTCACGTGCCAAGTCTTTGAATGGTGCCGCTTCATAGATACCCGCGATATCACAACCGGCTTTGTGAAGCTGACAAGCAACCAAGACGAGCAAAGGACCCGTGCCGGTGATCACGCAGCGGTGACCGGGACGCACCAAGCCGCTTTTTATTTGAAGTTGGATACCGCCGAGAAGCATCACTCCAGGCATATCCCAGCCGGGAAAGGGAATGCTGCGCTCTTGGCAACCGGTGGCGAGGATCAATTGCTCATAGTCAATGGTTGATAGCGTATCTTCATGGGCAGTAAGGAGGTGTTGGTCCGCCATTGGCCCCAGTACCCGCGTCAAACTACGTAGGTCAATCAAATCCTGATGCTGGCGATATTGTTCGCGCAGGGATTGTGAGGTGGCCTTCCATTTATCATCCAAATGAGGCAGCGCGTCAGTCTCTCGCCATGGACCACGGTAGACGACGCCACCGGGTTTGGGCGCTTCATCAACAATAATACTCGCGACCTTGTGCTTGGCCAGTGTGACCGCGGCAGACAGGCCAGCTGGTCCAGCGCCAACAATAACAACAGGTTTAGACATAGGTTTCTCCTTGCTCGACGTTACTGCTTTCAAGCTCCTTGCTCTCAACCACAATGTTGGCTTCAGTGCGGACATCCATATCGGGTTGAACGGCGACCTGACACGCACGTTGTTTATGGCGGCCGTTGATTTCCAGCGTGCAGCAATGGCATACGCCCATGCCGCAATAGGCACTGGCTAATCGGCCATAATCATTTTTAGATAGTGCACGGATATTGCTTGCGAGCAAGGTGCTTAGCACGCTTTCTCCAGCGATGGCAGGAACCGTCTCGCCATTGACACGGATCGAGAAAGTTTCGCCAACTGCATCGGTAATGTCTTGATTTCGTTTCATCGTTTTAATTATCTCTTTCGTCTATTGTCGGAACCGTGGTGACGCCCTCTCACCTTGTTTAATTGAGTGGACTTTGTGTCTTGTTTGTTAGGCGATGCGTATACTAAACTTGCTTTGTGAATATGCCGTTACTTTTTGTTTCGTATTTGTTACTCCTCACAAAGACTATGGAAATAATGGTGATGTTGTGGGTTTGATCATGATAAAGGTCAGGTTTGCGCGATAAGGGGCGTATGAACAGTAACGCCATCTCGTCCGAGCGCTATTGCGTAAACAAGATGGCTATGTCATCAATGGAGGAGTGATTTATCGCGATCTTGTATCGATAGAGGAGGCAAGGATGACGGAGCCAGGCTCACAGTGGTTGGAAACGGTTAAAGAGATGCGTGAGACATTCGACGCGCAAAAAGAGCAGGTGTCTCAGTGTCCTTTTTTAGAGTACAGCCATCGTCGCGACGCGCTGCTGCGCTTGCGTCAGGCCATCAAGCAAAAATCGCCTGCATTACAACAAGCCCTTAGCGACGATTACGGCTACCGCGCGCCCGTTGATACTGAAATTGCCGACATCTTGCCCTTGCTACACCAGATTGATTACACCCGTCGTCGATTAAAGCGATGGATGAAGCCGCAAAAACGGCGTCCAGGCATTACCTTGTTGGGAACTCAATTGGTCGTGCACCAACAACCCAAAGGGGTGGTTGGGATCATTGTGCCTTGGAACTTTCCGATTATGCTGGCCGTAAGCCCCCTGATTTGCGCGGTGGCGGCCGGCAATCGGGTAATGCTCAAGCTTTCGGAGTTCACGCCTAACACCAATCAGGTTTTACGTGCGTTAATCGCTGAGGTGTTTAGCCCAAACGAAGTGGCCGTGGTAGAAGGTGAAGTTGAAGTGTCGCGCCGCTTTACCGAACTAGAGTTCGACCACCTCTTTTTTACTGGCTCAACCCAGGTCGGACGCCAAGTCATGCTGGCGGCGGCCGATAATTTAACCCCGGTTACCCTCGAATTGGGGGGTAAATCGCCGGTGATCATTGATGATCAAATTGATATGGACGTGGCCGTCTCACGGCTCATTTACGGGAAGTGTTTAAATGCTGGACAAATATGTGTCGCGCCCGATTATGTGCTTTGCCCTGAACATCGGCAAGAAGCCTTTATCCATGCCTATCAACGCGCGTTCCGAGCGCTATACCCAGACTTTGAAGCCAACCCAGATTACAGCCAGATCATTAACCAAACCCAAGCGACGCGGCTAGAGGAAACACTGAAAGATGCGCTCGATAAGGGGGCGCGTCGCTGGTGTGCGCTCGACCAGCAAACCGTGCCGACCGCCGAAAATAAGCGCTGGCCGACCCAGTTGTTGACCCACGTCACCGATGATATGCGGGTGATGCGAGAAGAGATTTTTGGCCCTCTTCTGCCTGTGGTTACCTATCAAGATTTCTCTGAGGCGTTGCGTTATATTCAGGCGCGTCCGCGACCGCTCGCTTTGTATTTGATGAGCAATGATGCTGAGATACGCACGCAAGCCACCACACAGCTTCACGCCGGCGGCATGGGGATTAATGAAACCTTGTTCCATGTCGCTGCCGAAGATGCGCCTTTTGGCGGCATTGGCGATTCCGGCATGGGTCATTACCACGGCATTGAAGGCTTTTATACCTTTAGCCACAGCAAAACTGTCCTCACCCGCGATAAATGGGACACCAGCTTTTTAGTCAAACCCCCGTACAACCGCTGGTACAAACGCTTAATGCGCTGGTGGTTAATGCGGTAAGCCTGCAAGTTTTCACGATGAGGCGTAGCGATATGAGCGATGTCCCCAGTAACTGAGCGGATCACTAAACTTTTCCGAGAAATTGATCTATATCTTTGGTTGTTACATAACTGTTAAAAGTGGTGCGAAGCAACCAAAGGAGCGACACAATGGCGTTTTCAGTACAACCCGATTCCATGTTGCCAGACATTGGCGATCATGAGCGCGCGATGGTTGAGCAAGAGGTAAAGCTCGCGGTCACCGATGCCAATGGCAAATCACTGGGGTATTTAGCGATGGTGCCGGATGCGCAGCGCTTTATTACCTTAACCCAAGATAACGCAGAGGCGTTGAGTTTTATCAAAACCCCTTGCAGCGTCAATGCGGGTTATTATCAGTGGTCGTTTTTTTATGACGACATTGAGTATGGCCTGGACTGTTTAATTGAACCTGACAGAAACAAGTGTCGGCTATATGCCAATGATCATGCGGCAGCCGCGCCATCTTGGAAGCTTGTTGATGACGGGGAGCGTGGCTCTTTGATGATGGCAGCCCCCATCTCAGCGATTGGTCCGGGTACGCGTATTGCTGTTACCTCTGATGAAGCTGACGTACCGAATGTATTAGTTGGGGCGCTTGAAGGCGGCGTGTTGGTGCATGAGCAGTCAAGTTAAATTAGGTCGAACACCGACTATCTTACCGGCCAGTGCTCTGTCACTGGTTTTTTTATGCCAATCAATCTCACTCTATAACTGCATGTGTTAATTCACTTTCATTTTAGCTGTGAGCAGTATCAAGGAACTGTTCATCAATCATTTTTAGTAAAAAAGTCTTAAGTACTCATGGATGGCTTATACAAACACTTTGTAAACAAAAGGTTAAAAATGATACTGCTGATGCAATAGTAAATAATACTGGTAGGTTGGGCAAATAAAGCGATTTTCTCTGCGGAAAAAATGGCTGTTGATGCATAGCTTTATAAACGTGCTTGTTGTTATTTGTAGGCAATTAACTTTTGATACGTTTAACCATTGTAAGGAATACAATATGTTAAAGCATGTTCTTAGCTGCTGTATCGCATCTGCACTCGTTGCTGCATCGCCTGCAGCGCTCGCAAAACAGGAAGAAGGTAAACAAGCGATCTCTCAGCAGCAAACGCTAGCGCCACTGGTTGTCGCGTCAGACAAGCAGGGGATCGAGGACCAATACATTGTGGTATTCAAACAACCGATGACGCTCAGCGACGATCCACAAGCGCTACAAACCTTCACGCAGCAGACCGTTTCAAGCATGGTCAACCAACACGCGGTTAAAGTTGAGAAAGTGTTTGACCGTTCGCTGAGTGGCTTCGTGGCCAAATTGACGCCAGAGCAACTGCGCGCGTTGCGTATGGACGAGCAAGTTGATTTTATCGAGCAAGACAAAACGATTTCGTTGGATCCGGTAGTCACCCCAAACGCCAACCAGAGTAATCCAGTGTGGGGGTTGGATCGCATTGACCAACGCAACCTGCCTTTGGATAACAACTACAGCACCAATTTTGATGGCACAGGTGTGACGGCGTATGTCATTGATACAGGTGTGACAACGTCACACGTAGAGTTTGGTGGTCGTGCTCGCTCTGGCTATGATTTTGTTGATAACGATAATGACGCCTCAGACTGTAACGGCCATGGTACCCATGTGGCCGGCACTATCGGGGGGAGCCAATATGGCGTCGCCAAAAATGTCGACATTGTTGGGGTGAGAGTGCTGAGCTGTAGTGGTTCGGGCTCAACGTCCGGTGTGATTGGAGGGGTTGATTGGGTGGCTGCCAATGCCAGTGGACCATCGGTGGCAAACATGAGCTTAGGTGGTGGTGTGTCTACAGCACTGGATCGTGCGGTTGCCAGTGCGGTGCAATCGGGTGTGAGCTTTATGCTGGCGGCTGGCAATTCCAATGCCGACGCCTGTAACAGCTCGCCGGCCCGTGAGCCCAGTGGCGTCACCGTGGGCTCAACAACAAGCAGTGATAATCGCTCTAGCTTCTCAAACTGGGGCAGCTGCCTTGATGTATTTGCACCAGGCTCGCAAATCAAATCTGCTTGGTATGACGGTGGTTATCGCACCATCAGCGGTACCTCAATGGCGACACCTCATGTTGCCGGTGTCGCTGCTTTGTATTTACAAGAAAATAGTAGCCTGTCACCTGCGCAACTTGCGGACTTGATCAGTAACCGTGCCAGCGTCAACAAAGTTAGCGATCCTCGTGGGTCGGTTAACAAATTGCTCTACAGCCAAGCGGATAGCAGTTGCGAGCCTGATTGTGACCCGACACCAGGGCCAACAAATGAGCTTAAAAATGGCCAGCCAGTCACGGGTATTTCTGGGACACAAGGTGCGCAGCGCTTCTTCTATGTTGATGTCGATGCAGGGCAACGCCTAACGGTTAACATCAGCGGTGGTTCAGGTGATGCAGATCTATACCTACGTCACGGGTCGAAGCCAACCTTAAACAACTGGGACTGTCGTCCTTACAATTACGGCAATAGTGAGGTGTGTACCGTGCAAAGCACACAAAACGGTCGCTATCACGTGATGCTGAATGGTTATACCGCTTTTAACGGTGTCAGCTTGACAGCGCGGTACTAATGCTGTGTCGCGCGTGAGGTACTCTTAGTACCGAAACAGCCTTAATAGCTAAGTGACGTTAAGCGCGGCGAAAGCCGCGCTTTTTTTAGTCGTATTGGCGTAAGCAATCGCATAGCAAGTTGAGAAAGCCCGCTCGATCGACTGACATCGCCACCTCTGTATTCGCGAGGTTGCCCGTGACGTGATAACGGTCAACCACCGTCATTCCAGTGGTCAACGCGCCTTGTGTCTCGACACCCACCCATACGGACTCACACTCAAACAGCTCAGGCATCGCTAACCATGCAATAGTACAGGGGTCATGCAGCGGCGAGCCGTCTAAGCGCCATTTGGGATCGCGGTGATAGCGCATAAAGAAATCAAGCCAGCCTGCCACTGTTTGTGCCACCGAATTATCGATGGCGCGGATAGCAGACACGTCTTCATCTTTCACTAACGCTTGGTGGGTAACATCTAATCCAAACATGGTGATTGGGATCCCTGCGCGGAAAACGCGATCAGCGGCTTCTGGGTCAACATAAATATTAAACTCGGCGGCCGGTGTCCAGTTGCCGAATGTGGCGCCACCTCCCATTAAAACAATTCGTTTAATCCGATTGGTTAAATCAGGGTAGGCGGCTAAGAGTAAAGCCACGTTGGTTAAGGGGCCTGTCGCGACCAAGGTGATGGGATGGTCAGCGTCTTGAAGCACATTGGCCATCAGGTTAACGGCATTATCGGGGTGGGCATCCATCGCAGGCTCTGGCAGTGCAGGGCCATCCAAGCCCGACTCACCGTGAACATTATCAGCAATAATGAGCTCTCGAGTGAGTGGTTTGTGTGCGCCACCTGCGATCGGGATGTGTGTTTGTTGCAACAAAGTCAAAATGCGTCTGGCGTTGTAAAGGGTTTTATCTGGGGTTTGATTTCCGGCACTGGTAGTGACTGCTTTGATGTCAAGCTGGCGGAGTGCACACGCCATCACCAGTGCAATGGCATCGTCATGGCCGGGATCGCAGTCGATAATAATAGATTCACGCATAAGTAGGCCTATCGCTGAGTTGGATTGCATGTTGCTCAGCACAGGATAAACGCCTTGCCACTTACAGCGTGTGATCGCCCTCGCTAATCGCTTGCGCGAGCGAGATGTAACAGGTGAATAATTTATCATCAAAAACTGAGAGATGAGTTGTTACACATTGTCAACATGTTGCGAACGAAAATGTGGTTGTTGCATTATTTTGCAAACAATTCAATCAATCTATCTTTGCGTGATAATTTGGTTTTTAATTTCATTTAAATGGTGGTTTTGTGGTGTTATAAACTGCCTTTTTGATTTATAACTAGATTATGTGACAAGTTTTTAACAAAACAATTAGGACATATGTCTATTACATTTATGTGATACTTTAAGTCGAACTCGCTACTATGCAACCGCACAAAATATTATAACTAAGAGAGTTTGACGTGAACCAGACTATAGATATCTCCTCAAAAAGTGTATCGCACCGTTGGACCCAACATGATACCCATTGGGCCCTGAGCTTATTCGGTACCGCGGTGGGGGCTGGGATCCTGTTCCTCCCGATTAATCTTGGGATGGGAGGCTTTTGGCCGCTCATGATTATGGCCGTACTGGCGTTTCCGATGACGTTTATGGCTCACCGAGGCCTAGCACGTTTTGTGCTGTCGTCGCGCCACAAAGATGCCGATTTCACCGATGTGGTTGCCGAACACTTCGGCAGTCATGCAGGCCGTTTGATCTCCGTGCTGTATTTCCTTTCTATTTTCCCCATTTTGTTGATATATGGCGTTGGGCTGACCAATACAGTTGATAGCTTTTTGGTTAATCAGCTCGGGTGGGCGTCGCCAAACCGCGTAATGCTTTCTGGTGTGTTAGTCGCTGGTATGATTGCGATCATGATGGGCGGCGAGCGCCTAATGCTGCGCGCATTTGCAGCGATGGTTTACCCTCTGGTGGCTATCTTGGCATTTTTGTCTTTTTACCTAATACCATCATGGCAAGCTCCAAACCTAGCCATGCCTGCAATGGGTGAACTGGGAATGAATCTTTGGCTCGCGGTGCCTGTGGTGATCTTTTCGTTCAGCCATGCCGCTGCGATTTCTAGCTTTGCTAACATTCAACGCCGCCACTACGGTGACGATGCGCGAGTAAAGTCAGAACAGATCCTAAAGCGCGCTGGCGTGATGCTAGTTGCTTTCGTTCTGCTGTTTGTTTTCTCTTGTGTGTTAACGTTGACACCGGCACAAATGGCGGAAGCAAAAGCGCAAAATGTATCGGTACTGTCGTATCTTGCCAACGTTACCCGCAACCCATTTATCGGCACATTAGGACCACTGGTTGCTTTCATTGCGATCACATCGTCGTTTTTAGGGCATTTCCTTGGCGCTCGTGAAAGCCTAAATGGCCTAGTCACCAAACACAGCAAATTGACCTACAAAAAGGCCGATAAACTTGGCGTGATGGTGATGTTCTTTGCCATTTGGTGGTGTGCGGTGATTAACCCCAGCATCCTCGACATGATGGGGGCACTGTCTGGGCCTGTGATTGCGATGATCCTCTTTATTATGCCCACTGTCGCGGCTTATAAAGTCAAAGCGCTGGCACAGTATCGCGGTAAAGCGGGGACGTACTTTATCTTCGTCACCGGCATGCTGGCTATTTCAGCGTTGCTCTATAACCTGATGGGCTAAGTCAGCCCCGTACTCTCAGACTAAAAAGCGCCTTAGGGCGCTTTTTTATTAATTTTACTTATGTATTTGTAGTGAATTTCTTATCCGAAGCGATTTACGCGCATCCTTTAGTAGTGACAGATAAACCTAATGAAATCAGCCGCTAGTGTCACATTCATCACTCTTTATTTTGGCTTAATTTGTTAGGTTTTGAATCAGTCTATATTATGTAAATTCCGTCTCTCTTCTTGCGCCATAGGTTGATAATAATCAACTTTCGTTTCTGTGTCTGCTCCGATGATAGACCCAATGTTGATTGAGCATGAGGGCGGTTTATGACACATCCAACCGAAACAGAAAGACAAGTGACATGGGGATGTTACTTGGCATTGATCTTTGCGATCGTATTTTTCTCGGGATTGTTGCAATCCAATCAATGGTACGGCGTGTTTGATTTTACCACCTTGAACGGATCCTTCGGGCAGGTGGCTTATCAAGCGACAGCGGCGGCCGATGGGTCGGTGGAGGTGGCAACGACGTCCCTTCGCGGCAAAGGCGGGAGTGGCGCGCGAGACGGTTTTATTTTTGCGCTGACCCTTATTCCCACGGTGATGTTCGCACTCGGTATGATCAGTGTGCTTGAGCATTATGGGGCGCTTGATGCAGCGCGCAGACTTTTAACCCCATTATTGAAACCGGTACTAGGCATTCCCGGCAACTCAGGATTGGCATTAATTGCCTCTATGCAGAGTACAGATGCGGGGGCGGCGATGACGCGTCAACTCAAAGATGAAGGTTACTTGACCAAACGGGAAACGGATGTGTTCACCATGTTTCAGTTCACGGCTGGGGCAACCATCGTCAACTTTTTCTCATCAGGTGCTGTGCTATTTACTCTGACGCTGTCAGATGGCTCGTTGGCCGTGACCTCGTCGATTGGTCTCGCGATTGGTGTGATCTTCTTGTTTAAGTTCATCGGCGCCAATGTATTTCGTGTCTACCTCAATATCACCGAGGGTAAAGGACCACAGCGAGACAAGTCTCAATCCTATCAAGAGGAGCACGCGTCATGACTCATTCTTCCAGCAGTAAACCCATGATCACTGACATCTTTGTCGAAGGGGCAAAGAAAGGTTGGCACATTGCGACGACGTCGACAGTTCCTAATGTGGTCATGGCGTTTGTGATTATTAAGGCGCTGCAAATCACCGGCTTATTAGGCTTGATGGGTGAGGTGTTTTCGCCTGTGATGGCGGTATTTGGCTTACCCGGCGAAGCCGCGGCCGTGTTAATGGGGGCATGGATGTCAATGGGAGGCGCGGTTGGTGTGGTGATCACCTTGTTTGACCAAGGCATTCTCACCGGCACCCACATTGCGATTTTGGTCCCCGCTATCTATTTAATGGGCTCACAAGTGCAATACATCGGCCGAGTAATGGGCCCGATTGGTACCGAAGGCCGTTATATCCCCATCATGGTTGGCATTTCGATTCTGAATGCTTTTGGTGCGATGTGGGTAATGAATCTTTTACTTTAGGAGGCATAATGATGTTTTCTTTGCAACGCTACTTGGATGAGTTAGCGCCTCTGGTGAATGTCGATTGTGGCACGTTCCAGCGCGACGGCATTGAGGTGATTGCAGCCTTGATGGCTGATAAGTATGAACAAATGACAGGCTGGCACATTAAGCGTGTCGATTGTGGTGAGGCAGGGGTTGGATTAGAGATCAGAAACCAGTCCACCGATCCGCATATTGATGTGATGATGATTGGCCATATGGATACTGTGTTTCCAAAAGGGACGGCGGCTGAGCGTCCGATGCATGTGGAGGATGGCTTTGCCTACGGCCCGGGTGTATCCGATATGAAATCGGGCTTGTTGAATATCGTGTATGCATTGCGCGCATTACCACAAGCAGAACGTGATGCACTCAGCATTTGCATTTGTATGAATCCCGATGAGGAAGTGGGCTCGATACATTCTAGTGACTGGTTGGAATCCGTTGCACGCGATGCACGTTATGTGCTGGTGGCAGAGGCAGCACGGGCTGATGGCGGTTTAGTGAAAGCGCGTAAAGGCATGGCACGGTATAAAATAGCTATATCAGGCCATGCGGCGCACGCGGGGAATGAGCCAGAGAAAGGACGTAGCGCGATCACAGAGTTAGCTCACTGGCTGGTGACGCTCGATAGTATGAAAGATCTTGAGGCCGGCACCAGTATTAATGCTGGCGTGATTGAAGGCGGAACGGGAGCAAATATTGTGGCCGCGCATGCATCGGCACTGGTTGATATTCGGTTTTGGGATAACACCGCCTATGATGCGCTCGATCAAGCCATTCAAGCCTGCGCCTCTCATCCTTACACGCCTGATGTCACCATTGAATTGGTCCGTGAAGCTTACAAACCGGCAATGGTTCCGACGTCTGAAACAGAGCACTTGATGGGGCTTGTCGAAGCGGCTGCCTTTGATGAAGATGTTCCAATTCATTGGAAAGCGGTAGGTGGCGGATCTGATGCGAATAATACCGCTGCCATTGGGATCCCCAGTTTGGATGGTTTTGGGCCAGTAGGTGCCAACTTCCATAGTGATGGTGAGTATTTGCAACTCGATTCCATTGAGCCTAGGATCCGCTTGCTTACACGAATCTTATCACGGTTAGCCCAGCAAAAGTAGTCTAAGGATCTCGCGGCTACAATCTGTGGTAGCCGCGAATAAAGTGTTATATCTCATGAAGCACCGCACAGTTTTTTCCCTGTTTTTTTGCCTGATACATCGCTTTATCCGCATCAACAATTTCACAATGCGGCATGCCGTTAGGGTAGTAAGCTAACCCTAAACTCACGGTGACGGGCATCGACGGGTGGTTAAACAAAGCAAGGCTTTGCCTTGAGATTTCCTCACATAAAAGTTTGCCCTGCGCGAGTGCGCGTTCAGCGGTGGAAAAGTACTGCAGTACGGCAAACTCCTCGCCCCCGATCCGTGCCACCACAGCGTCATTGGGTAATAGACTTCGTGCTGTTTGGGCGACAAAGCAAAGTACTTCGTCACCATGTGCATGGCCAAAGCCATCGTTAAAGGCTTTAAAATCATCAATATCAAACACCATCAACGTCATTCCTTTTACCTTACGCATCTGCCCATATAAGCACTGATAAAAATAACGTCGATTGTGAAGATGGGTGAGTGAGTCGGTAATGGCCTGATCTTGCAATAAATCGTTAGCTGCTTGTAATGCCTGTGTTTTCTGTTTGACCGTTCTTTTCAGCAATACGATATAGCTGATGCCAATCATCACGCCAAAGGCTATCAGTGTTGGTAACAAATACGAGGGATAGACGGTCTCGACATCGTAATACACCCATCGGTTGAGTAGCCGCCGCTTAGTGTCATCGTCGAGCCAAGCAAATTTATTATCAACCTGATTGATTAATGCTGTATTTCCTTTGGCAAAACCGGCATACAACATTTCCGTATAGAGGTGCCTGACGGGGATAAACAGATTTTGGTTCGTAGTGGTATAAAGGTGATAATTGGCCACTTGGAGATCGGCGACGAATGCTTGGATGGCTTCGGATAACGCAGCATCAAGCATGGCTTGGTTATTCGGGAAAAGCTTTAGCGTTACGTCCGGAAATTCCGTTCTCATAAACTCTTCTTCGTACCCGCCTTGCACAACACCGACTGCGTGGTCGGTATCGCCCGCTAACACATAATCCGCCGATATGCCTGTGAGAGCCTGGCTAAAGAATACTTGCGTATCGATGCTGAAAAGTGGGGTGCCGAAATCCATAAACGACAGCCTTTCTGGCGATCGGAGTAAGCCAGCGTGAACATCGGCTTGTCCGCTCCGCACCGCATCAATCGATTGCTGCCAATCAGTTAGCACAAATTCAATCTGATAGCCGTTGCGTTTACCAAATTCGTTCCAAAAATCAATCAAGATCCCTTTCGGTTGCTGGTTGCCATCAAGATAGGAAAATGGCCGCCAAGCGTGCGAGTTTGCCACTTTTAAAATCGGGCTTTGTAGCTTGGATTGTTGACTTTGCTCAGCGTCAACACCCAGCGTGATGGTCAAGAGTACGCTAACGCTCATAATCACAACGATGACGCGAGTCACCACAGATAACATCCCAGAATGCCGCATAAACTACCCTTGAAACTGGCAATGGCTCGAAATGATGGCGTGCAATGCAGACGCCTATTACTACCAGTATATGAACAAAACACTGGCGGCTGGGGATAAATGTCACTTTTTCCGCAAGACTGAAAAGATAGTTTGTTGGCGATCATGCACTCCATTTCGGCAATATTAACGGCCTGAGGTGGCGCTCCGAGCGTTGCCAAGCTGATGCGCCACATTGTTAATCCGTTACTGTTTGGCGCCTAGCGCAGCGAGCACTTGAGCGTTAACCGTTTGAAACGGATACGACGCAAGGGCGCCAAAGCCAGGTATTGTCTTCGCTTTGATTTTGGTATGTAGCGGTGAAGATAGGCCGAGTAAAAAGCGTGTTGTTGCCGCGTGACTTGGCGTTTTATCGCAAGCGGCGGCGAAGTGCTGACACCATGATGATAATGCCTGTGCATCGATCGCGGGTAAATCAGGGCGTGGAGGGAGCTGAGCAACATGCCCTTGGCATACAGAACAATGGCCACAGGTGGTTGGCGCCGCGTGATCGCCAAAGTAGTCGGCAAGACGCTGACTGATACAGGTTGAAGAGGCCAATAAAGCCAGTAATTGGTTGATGCGGGCCAGTTCGCTCTGTTCCTTTTTAGTAAAAAGGGCATGTAATTGTTCGGCCTGTGCTTGAACATCAATTTCATGGGGACTGATCGAAAAGACTTGTGTGGCCTGTTGGGTGGCAAGTGATACCCAGCCTTGCTCGTGAAAATAGTCCAGTGCCGCTAACGCGCGCTTTCTTTCTGCCCCAAAGCGTTGCCACAATTGTTGGAAATCCATCTTGTACCAGGTTCTAGCTTTGACCGCGCACGCAAATAGTTGAGCAACAAATTCGCGCCGCTCCCCCTGAAATTTAGCCGTAATAGCGGATGGCGACTCAACATATTGGAATTTCACATCGGCGAAATAGCTGTATTGGCTGGTGATCACACCGGCCATTTCCAAATAAACCAGCAGCGTTTTAAGGGGCAAGAGGCGAATGTTATACGTCCGTGATAGGCTGTGCAGCATGACTTCCCATTGTTGGCCTGCTTGTTTTATTTCTTCCAACAGCCCCTCAATCGCTGCCTTATCGGGTGTGTCGCCGTAGATGAAATTTTCCAATACATTCAGGCTCGACTGGTTGGCGAGCACAGTGCACGTTGCCCGAAGGCCATCTCGCCCTGCGCGGCCAATTTCTTGGCTATAGTTCTCGACCGATTTCGGCAAGTCAAAATGGATGACCCGCCGGATGTCAGCCTTATCGACCCCCATACCAAAGGCGATAGTTGCGACAATACATGGCGAACGGCCCGACATAAACGCCTCTTGTATCGACACGCGGGTGTCGTGGCTCATGCCGGCATGATACGCGGCAGCGCGGACATGCTGGCTTTGTAGCCATTCGGCCACATTCTCCGCCGTTTGCTGCTGGGTAACATAAATGACAGTCGGCAAATGGGGGTTAGGCTGCAACTGATCAATCAGTGCTTGTCGTTTCTGCGCTTCCTCTACAGCGATCACATTCAGGTGAAGGTTTGGACGATAAAAACCAGTCAACGTGGTGTTGTCTGACGGAATAGCAAACTTTCGCTGCATGTCTTCAACCACCGCTGGGGTCGCAGTCGCGGTGAGAAGTAATACCTGCGGAATATTTAATTGCTCTCGATAAGCAGGGAGTTTGAGGTAATCAGGGCGAAAATTGTGGCCCCACTCTGAGATGCAATGTGCTTCATCTATTACCAGTAAAGAGATCGGGATAGGGGTGATAAATTGGCGAAAGCGTTCGTTGTTTAACCGCTCGACCGAAATCATCAGGACTTTGATGTCGCCGCGACGGATTTGCTCCATCACTTGTTTGGTTTGCTCGGGGGTCTGCGTGGAATCAATGGTGGCGGCGGCAATGCCTTTACGACGCATAAATGCGATTTGGTCATGCATTAGCGCTAACAAGGGTGATATCACTAAGGTTAAGTGAGGCAGTTGTGTGGCGGGCAGTTGATAGCACAATGACTTACCCGCACCGGTAGGGAAAATAGCACAGGCCGACTCTCCTTGCATTATCTGAGAAATCACCGATTCTTGCCCTGCTCGAAATGATGAAAACCCAAAAACGTGCTCAAGTGCTTGTGTCAACATGCCGCCTCTCCCCATTTTTAACCTAGTGGCTTTTATAAACAGGGAAGAGACGGTATCGACGACGTGTTAACGTTGCAAGCACAAGAGAAAATGAGTGCGAGCAACCCCATTATATTGAGTAAGCGGAGAACCTTTTTCCAGCTCCGGAAAGAGTGATTACAACGCCTTTACCAATGCTGCGATGTCATCCCAGTTGTGTGCGTCAATCAAGGTGGTGGGGACCATCCATGTGCCGCCGCATGCAAGCACTGAGGGCAACGCGAGATAATCGCTCACATTCGCCTCACCCACGCCGCCGGTTGGCATGAAACTGACGGGGTATACGGCAGATAGCGCTTTTAACATCGCGATGCCACCAGATGCTTCGGCAGGGAAAAACTTTAACGTATCAAGCCCAAGCTCCATGGCTTGCTCGACTAAACTGGGGTTGTTGACCCCTGGGATGATAGGAATACCGCGCTGTTGGCAATGTTTCACTGTGGTTGGGTTAAGCCCAGGGCTGACAATAAAATCGGCGCCTGCGTCAATTGCGGCGTCGACCTGGGTTGTGGTTAGTACCGTGCCCGCACCAATCAGCATATCGGGATAGGCATCGCGCATGAGACGAATAGCACGGGCGGCCGCGTCAGTGCGAAAGGTAACTTCAGCGCACGGTAGGCCATTATCCACCAAGGTTTTGGCGAGCGGGACAGCATCATCCGCATTATTAATGGCAATCACTGGCACGATACGAGTCGCCTTAAGGCGTTGATTTAGTTCAATCATGGGGTTCCCTTACAGTAAAACGCTTAATAGCGCTACAATAACAAACGCGATGGTCCCGAGCAGGGTTTCCATCACAGTCCAAGTTTTAAGTGTGGTTTTTTCATCCATTTCGAGTAGGCGTGACACTAACCAAAAGCCCGAGTCGTTGAAATGCGATAGAACGGTCGCCCCACCAGCAATCGCAATGACAATAAAGCACAAATCCAATTGAGATAAACCCACAGTATGCGACACCGTGGGTGCGATAAGTGCGGCTGTGGTAGTGAGAGCAACGGTGGCAGAGCCTTGTGCAACGCGTAAGCAGGTTGCAATCACAAATGCTGCCAGAATGATTGGCATGCCTGTGTCTGATAGCATGGTCGCGAGTGCTTGACCGATACCGCTCGCGCGCAAGACGCCACCAAACATGCCGCCCGCGCCAGTTACCAAAATCACCGCACAAATTGGCGCTAACGAATCAGAGCACAGCTTTTCCATTTTACTCTTACCCAGCTTTTGGCCAAAGACCAGCAAACAGGTCAACAGGGTGATGAGCAGTGCAACTGGGGTTTTACCCAGCATACGCAAAAATCCGACCCAAGTGCTTTCCCCGTTGACTACCCCCGCCACACTGAGCGCATTCAGACCAGTATCGAGGAAAATGAGGAGCACTGGGAGCAATAAAATCATTAATACAGTTGAAAAGGCGGGGTAATCCTTTTTGCTTTTAAACATGACTTCGGTGTTTAAAAACGCTTTCGCGAGTGGGATGTTGAATTTCTTGCCTGCATACAGTCCAAACAAGTAGCTACCCAAATACCAAGTAGGAAACGAAACCAAGAGACCGACCACCAAGAGTAGGCCCATGTCTGCGCCAAGTAGATCCGAGGCAGCAACGGGGCCGGGATGTGGGGGGACAAAGGTATGCATAACCGCAAATGCCCCGGCGACAGGTAGGGCGTATTTTATCGGTGAGCCACCCAAGCGTTTTGCGACGCTAAACATGATGGGCATCATCACAATCAACCCTGCGTCGAAAAAGATAGGAAAGCCAAACAGTAAAGAGGCAATACCGAGTGCTAGCGGGGCACGGGCTTCGCCAAACCGAGCGATCAGTGTATCGGCCAAGACATTCGCACCGCCGGTGACTTCGAGAATTTTGCCTATCATGGCACCCAGCCCGACGAGTAAGGCAACCGACGCGAGGGTATTGCCAAAACCCGTCATCATGGTTGGCACCACGTTATCGATAGGGATTCCGGTGGTGAGTGCTGTGGCCAAGCTGACCAACGTCAGCGATGCAAAAGCATGTACCTTAAGCTTCATTATTAGGAGTAATAACAATGCGATAGCGCCCAATGCTATCAATAGTAAGGTAGTGGGTTCAGGGCTTTGTGCGAGTAGTTCCATGGCTCACCTCTTCATACCAAGATGTTTTGTGTTAAACGTCACAAAGTTAAAAGTTACCGGTAACATGTTACCGGTAACCACACTAAGATAAAGACAATTATTGAATGCATGACCAAAAATGAGATCTAGTTAAAATCTCGCTAAGGAGTCGGTATGGCAATGGGTAGTGTGATTGTGATGGGCGTGAGTGGTTGTGGAAAAAGCACCCTAGGCGCGAAGTTAGCACAGCATTTGGGGGCCAAGTTTATCGATGGTGATGACTTACACCCTCGCGCAAATATCGAGAAAATGGCATTAGGACAACCTCTCAACGATAAAGACCGGGCGCCTTGGCTTGAGAGGATCCGTGATGTCGCGTTTAGTTTGGAGCAAAAAAATGAATTCGGTGTCATCGTTTGCTCTGCGCTTCGGCGTCAATACCGGGATAGGCTTCGAGAGGGGAATAAGAGCGTCATTTTTCTGTTTCTCGATGGTAGCTATGAGTTAATTCTTGAACGTTTGCGAGCGCGTAAAGGCCACTTCATGAGAACCGAAATGCTTGACAGTCAATTTGCTGCTTTAGAAAAACCGACGGGTATTGAATCAGACGTGATTTCTGTTGATATCAATCGAGACATCGAATCCTTAACAAAGTACGCCGCGTGTCTCATTACTGGTAACCAAGAGGTAGCTTGATGATGCATCCTAAAGTTGAGGCGGTGACTAACGAACTACGCCAACGCAGCGAATCTGCGCGCTCCGCATTTTTACGCCAAACCCAGCGACAAGCCGAGACAGGTAAGACGCGTGCAAGCCTGTCTTGTGGCAACATCGCGCATGCGGTTGCCGCATCGTGCCAGCAAGACAAACAGCAGATGCTGGATATGACCACTGCCAATGTGGCGATTATCAGTGCCTATAACGATATGCTTAGCGCTCACGCACCTTATGCTTACTACCCTGATCAGATCAAAGCCGCCTTGCAGCCATTGGGCCACACGGCGCAAGTGGCAGGCTGTGTGCCTGCGATGTGTGATGGGGTGACGCAAGGCCAGCCAGGGATGGAGATGTCGTTGTTTTCACGTGATGTGATTGCTCAGGCAACTGCGATATCGTTAAGTCATAATGTGTACGATGCCACACTGTTGCTTGGCGTATGCGATAAAATTGCGCCGGGGCAACTAATGGGTGCGCTTGCCTATGCACACTTACCGACGTTATTTGTGCCCTCTGGGCCGATGTCCACGGGCACAACCAACGAGGAAAAAGTGGCGGTACGCCAAGCATATGCAGCCGGTGA
Organism: Salinivibrio kushneri; assembly: GCF_027286325.1. Lineage (NCBI taxonomy): Bacteria > Pseudomonadati > Pseudomonadota > Gammaproteobacteria > Vibrionales > Vibrionaceae > Salinivibrio > Salinivibrio kushneri. The sequence goes on along the minus strand of NZ_CP114589.1, from coordinate 180,850 downwards.
CGTCGGTAAGGAGGCATTATTAGCCATGGAATGTCAGGCTTATCACAGCCAAGGGACCTGCACCTTCTACGGCACGGCCAACACCAATCAACTGGTGCTTGAAGCTATGGGGTTAATTCTCCCCGGCGCCGCGTTTGTCGCACCGAACTCGGCGTTGCGCCAAGCGTTGACTTGCTATGCTGCGACAGCGTTAGCATCCCAGTGCGCAGGCAGTGCGACATTCCGACCACTCGCCGATGTGGTGACGGAAAAAAGCGTTATTAATGGTGTGGTCGCGTTGTTGGCTTCAGGCGGCAGTACCAACCATACCATCCATTTGGTAGCCATGGCGCGGGCAGCAGGGATTATCCTAACGTGGGAAGATATTGATGCGTTATCCCATGTGGTTCCCTTACTGACTCGAATGTATCCTAACGGCCCGGCTGATATTAACGCTTTTGAAGCGGCCGGAGGCGTCCCCACACTGATGACGCACTTACATGCGCTTGGATTATTGCATGCCGATACCTTGCCTGCTGTCGGCCAGTTTAGCGACCAGCTGACCACACCACGATTAGATCAGGGGCAGCTTGTTTGGGAGGCCGCCACACCATCAAACGACACAGCGGTGATCGCGGCTCCCGGCTCGCATTTCAGCTCAACCAGTGGATTACGCATGCTGTCTGGCAATGTGGGCAACGCGGTGATCAAAGTCTCCGCGGTGGATCCTGCACATCGCGTGGTTTGTGCGCCTGCTCGGGTGTTTGATTGTCAGCACGAGGTCGAGCAGGCCTATCAACGGGGTGAGCTTACCCAAGATGTGGTTGTGGTGGTGCGTTTCAATGGCCCCGCTGCGAATGGCATGCCAGAGCTGCATAAGCTCATGCCTATTCTTGGCAATGTGCAAAAAATGGGTTACCAGGTTGCACTGGTGACAGATGGTCGGTTGTCGGGCGCATCGGGCAAGGTCCCTGCCGCTTTGCACGTCTGTCCCGAAGCCATGCATGGCGGTGTGCTGGCCGCTATTAAAGATGGCGATCTGATCACATTGGATGCCAATGCTGGCGTATTAACGTGTCATGCTGATTTATCCCTGCGCCCTGTGGCAGAACCGCCCCAAGCGACCCAAACGTGGGGACGTGATTTGTTTGTAGCGGCGCGTCAGCAGGTGTCACGCGCTGACGAGGGGGCGACGTATTTATTTCCGTGATCGCCCAGCAAGGCGAGATGCTTACGCGCTGTCACCATTCCGCGAAGAAGAATTGTAGGGAGAATAAAGCCGCGAGGCGATATCTTGAGACATTTTTTCCCTATTTGCTTTAGACAAATGGGTTCTCACACCTGGTGAGGTAGCGACTTACATCACCCGATTGAACCGGGCAGACGGACTTTGTCGATTTTTCTTTTTGGAGTTGCAGTCGCTGACAGTCTTGATGGTCCGGTGAAAAGTGTATCCATACGCTATCCATGGTCAAGGTGTTGGCAAGGTAATAAACATGATGACGATGATCAGCCACATTGGTCCAAATGGTGTAAGGCGCTTTCTCCGTGTGATAAGGGTTAAAATTGACAGGAACGGAGCATGTAGCCACGAGCGAACGTGCTTGATAAACCGCTTCACGCCGGTTTTTCGCAGGCTGACTAAAGGTTAAGTAATAGCTGGCTCGCTCAAAGCGTTGCGTAGCACTGTTGCCACCGGGTGCCGAATAAACCGGGTGAGCAATAGGGTTGTTGGGGTCAAGTCCCCACGTATAAGTCCAGTAAGCCTTCAGCGTTTGTTGTGTTTTATAATCGGGTTGGTTGGTGACAACGGTATCGTCATGGCTTTCATAGAGTTGAAAAACGCCGTCTCGCACTTAGCCCATTCACGGCTAATCCGGCTTCGTTGAGGCCATCTACTGCGGCATAACTTTTCTTGTCGCCACCCATAATGGTGACCAGGCTAGCGTATTCCGAGCGCCATTGTAGTACCTGCTGCTTACTAATACCGAGCTGGCTTGCAGACTTCACGCTCAATCCTCGACTTTTCATACCTTTTGGGAAACGATAGAAATAGGTATTAATCGGCCAAAACCAGTCCATATTGCGCGCAGTGATAGGATACTGTGGATTAAGGTTGTTAAAGATGCGTGTGCACATACCATTGATGCCTTTGTTATTAACATGTTAATCAATCCAGGCTATGATAGCTGATGTTAAAAGATTGACCTATACGAGAATGAACAATGGAAGCGAGTGAACTCAACAGCAGTTCTGAGTTGCGCCTCAAAGTGCTTAAAGGATTAAGCCTTGGAGTCGGTGGTTTAGCGGTCTTGGTGGCGATCGGTAATATTCTTGTTAGTCAAAGCTATATCTATGCGTCATTTGTGATGCTGTACGCGCTTTACTCTTGGCACGTATATCGACAAACCGCTAAAACGACCATTTTTAATGGCCACAAATACATCATGTCGGCCAGCTTGACATTGTTGGTGATTGCGGGAACGCTTTTGAAGCCCACGGACACTGGCGTGTTCTTCTGGACGTTAATTTTCCCCATTATTTATTACCTACTGTTAGGTCACAAAGCGGGGTTTTTGGCCACTGTATCTTTATTTCTCATCCAAATGGTTAATATCGCTTTTCAGTTTGATACTGAGCAGTATTTCGACATGATAACCATGATGCTTAACTTTTCGTTTTGTTACGTCACCATTGCTGTTGTCTCGCATGCCTATGAAATTAATCGCGTACTGGCGGAAAACAAACTGAGTAAATTGGCTACGTGTGATCCGCTAACTGGAGCTAATAACCGCCTCGCGTTGAAGCATCGCTATAAAACATTACAAGATCAGCAGGCCGAGTTTCATCTTTTGGTGCTGGATATTGATCATTTTAAAGCGGTTAATGATGAATATGGCCACGATGGCGGCGATGTCGTGTTGCAATCGGTGGTGAACACCATGGTTGAGGTCGCGGGGAGTGACAATGTATTCCGGCAAGGGGGAGAGGAGTTTTGTATTCTTTTAGAAGACATTTCTCACCGAGATGCACTGGCGGTGGCCGAGCGAATCCGTGAGGGAATTGAGCAAACGCCCATTGTGTACCAGCAGCGCGCCATTCCAGTCACGGTCAGTATCGGGGTCACGCAAAGCGAGGCATCAAAATGTGCTCAAGATATTAATCGCCAAGCGGATGCGAATTTGTATGCGGCTAAAGCAGGTGGTCGGAATAAAGTGGTGGCGTGAAACGGTTAAGGCGCCACCTTGCCACGTAGGGCTTTGGTTTGGCTCTTACGTTTTTTCGCATCCACGCGGCGTCGCTGTGAGGCCTTGGTAGGCTTGGTGGGTTTACGTTTTTTCTGCTCTACCATCGCGCTTTTGATTAACGCTTGTAAGCGCTCTAGCGCATCTTCTCGGTTTAGCTCTTGAGTGCGATAGTTTTGCGCTTTTATTACCACGACACCCTCTTTGGAGATGCGCGAATCAGACAGAGCCATTAATCTGGCTTTGTACGCATCAGGCAGTGACGAGGCTTGGATATCAAAGCGTAGATGAATGGCGCTCGATACTTTGTTGACGTTTTGCCCGCCTTTCCCTGCGGCGCGGATGGCCGTGAGCTCAATTTCATTGTCGGGAATCGCCACCTTATTCGATAGAGTGAGCATTCAACCTCTCATGCATGAAGAAAGGGCGCAGTGTACACAGAATGAGGCCTGCGGCGCAAATAGGCCGGCAGGCCAGGGCGGCTGGTTGGTGAATCAGTGCGTTAGGGGAGATCAAATACCAGTGCTTGGCTGGTTTCGTTGCCCTTATTGCGGAAGGTTATATGATGGATCTCTTCAATTTTTGCGCCATCGCCGGGGGCCAGAGATGTCGTTTCAACGTCGAGTGTGCCCGCGACCTGATGCACATAGGCATGGCGTCCTGTCTCCAATGGCAAGGTAACCGATTCACTGGGCGGTAGGATCAGCTGTAGCAAGCGCGCATCTTGTTTGATGTGTAAGGTGCCATCTTCCCCAGTCGGGGTCGCGATAACGGTAAAGCCAGCCTGCTTGCCAAAATCTTTTTGCTGATAACCCGGCTCCCCGCCTTGCTCATTGGGCTCAATCCAAATTTGCAGAAAGCGCAAGGCTTGGGTTGATGAGGCATTATACTCGCTATGATAGATACCGCGCCCCGCCGACATCAGCTGGAACTCGCCAGCGGGTAGGGTTTGTCGGTTGCCTTGGCTGTCTTTGTGCTCGATTTCCCCTTCCAGCACCAGGCTGATGATTTCCATGTCACGGTGTCCGTGGGTATCAAAGCCTGCGGCGGGCGAGACGATATCATCATTGATCACGCGCAGTGCAGAGAAACCCATGTGATGGGGATCGTAATAGCTACCAAATGAAAAAGTATGGCGGCTTTGTAGCCAGCCAAAGTTGGCTTGACCGCGATCGCTGGCATGACGGACGGTAATCATAATGTTTCTCCTCACTGATTCGATGTTGAACAGCGGTGACGCTGAACAATAGCTGCAGTGTAGAAACAAAAACGCCGTGCGAACACGGCGTAATATTGAGCATCTTGTTCTAAAAAGCTGAATGATCATGGAGAAAACGGTAAGCGATGAAGCTAGAAGTAAAAGTAGCTAGTAATATGGCCACTGATCTCTTCGCTGTCCCAATGCTGATAGCGTGCTTTACTGCGGATGGACCAATCTGAAGTCACACGCCAGTTCCATGTCATATCCACTTGTGAATGTGATAGTGAATCACGATTAAGCAGGGGAAGATATTGGGCTTGTAAACCGAGGCGGTGGTCATCAGCAAGCTGCCAAAGCAAGCCAGATTCAATCCCTGTTGAAAGATTTAGTTGGTCATCACTGGCATCGCCATGCGAGAGTGCCGTGGACCACAGAGCGTAAGCATGGAGACCATCGGCCTCGCCCCAAGACTGACCTATACCGCCTTGCGCGAACCAACGACTGGACGGCTCTCGCGCAGTGGGTAGACGATCAAAACCCGCGCGGATATTCCACGACAGGCTAGAAAAAACCGGCTTTTTGGGGGCGATTGTCATGGCATCGATCAGATAGAGCTTATCCAATTGTGTCTCGCCGTCTTCATCATGGCTCACTGCCACATCGACAAAACTGATTTGCGCGCCAGGGACAAAGCCATCTTGAGGATCCAATAAATCATGATAAGCCGCGCGCCATTCGAGTGTTAACGCCTCTGGACGATACCTCGATGCCCTTGCGCCAATTCCAACGCGTGCAGATCCGTGTCCTTTATCCGGTGCGACACTGGTATTAGCGACGGGTTCAAATGGAGAGACGGCGCTGACTTGGCTCCTGAGTGCGAGTAGCTGAGTAAGACGCTGTGCATAAGGGTCTCGAGGAAGCCCTTGATCATAGAAATCGAAGTTGAGCCATTCGTACGCAAATTCGTAAATAGCCGCCAGCTGGTCCGCACTATATTGCTGGTGGTCGGGAAAATCGCCTTTTTTTGCTTTTTGTGCTGCTTCAAACACGATTGGAGACGTTTGCTGCGACATATTTAACAACCGGGTGCCAAACGATGCGCGGAAGTTGGGCGTTTCAATCAAATCATTATTGGCGAGCGTTTTAACCGTATCTGAAGGAATCGCTTGAAAAGGGAAATCATTGACTAGTTGCAACTCTTCGCGAGCCAGCTGTAGCAAGGCGAGCAGTTGGTATGAGCAGTTTTCATCGAGAAAGTAGTAATCGAAGGTTGCGCGTTGCATTTCCCATAAGTGCAGGAGTACCCGGTTAACCTCTTGTTCGGAGAGCTTGAGGGCATACTCCCAAATATCGCGAGACTCAATGTCATTGTACTCTCGGACCTTACGGTAATAAGGCATGACGGTAAACTGTCCCGGATAGGCGCCAAACAAGCCTTTTGCGGCATACAAAGCAGCGTTATCGTTTTCGCTTGGTTCGGCAGCAAAGTTGACGGCGAAGGCGACTAATTCTTTGTTGCGGGTCTGATCCTTAGCATCAATTCGTAGTAGGGTGTGGCCGAACATGGATGACGGGTTATTCATAAATGCTGTCGGGAACACTAACGTCATGGCCTCGGGGTCAAGCACCTTTTTCCAGCGCTCAAGTTCGGGGCAATCGAGTGTGGCAGTACGCCCTGCTTGAGACTCGAGCCACGTATATCGTGCTGGATAACGGCACCGTGTAGCCTGTGCAACAGCCGTGTCGGCATGATAAAGCGCGTCAATGGTCGCCGTGAGCTCTTGTTTTGGCTCCGTCTTTCCGTGAGGAGAAAGGAAGAAGGTTTGAGAATCGATCGTACTCTCATAACCAGAAAAGGTTTGGGGTAAATAGTGGCCAAGTTTAAGCCAATACGAGTGCTTCGCTAAATGTGGAATGTCAAAGTCACTTTTCTCGGCATAAGTAGGCGCGCTAAACAAACAGAGAATAATGAGACTAATAGAGGAAGATAGAGAGGCGAAAGCGTTGAGAAGTCTCATATCAGTACAACGAGTTATATATGAAAACATGAAAGTGCCCGAGTAGGGCACTTTCGTACTCTATCCTGACCAAGCTGGAGAGGATATTATCAGCGTTTCATCACTTAGATTTTATACGCTGCAAGCTGCTCATTTTGAGCAAAAACTGTGTTTAGGTTGGTCAGTACTTCCTGTGAAGTTACTTGCTCTGAGGTCACGATAGACGCAAAGTTTTGCTTAGCAACGTCGTTAAATGCTGCTTTATCTGCATCTTTGATGCCCCACACTTCAGAAAGCGTTGCTAAGGTTTCACCTTCACCACGTGCGATATCACGAGCTAGGTTGTCCATATTGCCGTCGATGAACATAGCCAGTTTCTGCTGTGAATCAATGGTGCCAGTACCGTCACAGCCCAATGTACCAAAGGTAATACCAAAGGTTTGGTTACCTGAAGTACCGTTAGTGGTGGCGCCGAGAACTTTGTAAACTTTGCCTTGTTGGCCATCAAATACCATTGTACCCAGACCACAACCGATATCAGAGTCTGCCATTGCAGCGCCTGATAGAGGAAGAGTTGCAAGAGCAGCGATTGCAATTAGTTTTTTCATGGTAATCCTTATGATTAAAAATGTTGGCATTCGGCGTTTCTTCCCCGTCTTCTTTCTCGAATGTGAGAATATTAGACAGAGCGATGCCAAAAACTTGGTCTGATGAGTCTATTGACTGTTTTGTATAATTTCAACTACACCCTAATGAACTTGGGGTTAGTCGCCCAAAAATAGAAAATGAAAGCTACAAGGTTTTGTGTGGCCCAAAGCACTCATAATGGAATTGTTCGTCAGGAACGCCAAACTCGCGAAGTTGCGCTTGAATATGGCGCATAAAGCTAACTGGGCCGCAGAGATACACCTGTACTGCAGCTGGACTGAACGTATTGCTTACCGCAGTGAGATCCATCCATCCGGTATGATCAAAGTCTTGTCCAAGCGTATCCGTGGGTTGAGGTTGGTTATACCAAATGTGCGTCTGAATATGCGCGTGCTGACGCGCGAGGGTGCGGACAGAATGATTGAAAGCATGCAGTTTGCCGTTCTCGGTAGCATGCAGCCAAGTGACGGGCGCGTCATGTTCGGTCAGGCTTTCCAGCATCGCCAACATTGGCGTTACGCCCACCCCGCCAGAAATTAATACCACGGGTGCATCTTGATCCACATTCAGTTTAAGATCGCCTGCCGGTGGCGTGAGCATCACGGTGCCTCCAACGGCCAACTCATCATGTAAGTAATTGGAGACCTGACCTTGTGGCTCCCGTTTTACCGAGATCTGATAATGCTGGCCGTTAGGCGCATGTGACAGACTGTATTGGCGAATTTCTTGATGTTCAAAGCCGGTATGATTCACGACAATGCCAATGTATTGCCCAGCTGTAAAAGGCGCGACGGGCTCACCGTCTTGAGGGGCAAACACAAAACTGGTGACCTGTTCACTCTCGGGGCGTTTTTCAATCAACGTGAATGCTCGCTGCCCTTGCCAACCACCGAGTTGGGCGTGGCTATCATCATAAAGCTGCTGCTCTTTGGCGATAAATACATCCGCGAGCACTTGATAGGCCTCAGCCCACGCATCAAGCACGGCTTGTCCCGGCGAAAGTAGCTCATCAATGGTGGCCAATAAATGCTGACCGACAATCGGATAGTGCTCAGCTTGGACCAGCAAGCTGGTATGTTTGTGAGCAATCTTTTCTACCGCACCCAATAAAGCAGGCAAGTTGTCGATGTTCTGTGCATAGGCACAAATCGCGTTAAACAGTGCTTCCCGTTGATCGCCATTTTGCTGGTGGCGGAGGTTAAAAATGTCCTTTAACTCGGGGTGATGGTGGAACAGTCTTTGGTAAAAGTGGGTTGTCAGCTTGGGGCCAGTTTCGGCGAGCACAGGGGCAGTTGATTTAACAATATCAATGGTTTGTTGGCTTAACATCAGTGTCTCTATAAACATGTATATTTAATGCATGTTTTAAGTTTTATCTAAAATGCATGTTTAGGTCAATGTAAAATGGCTAAGAAAAATGCGAAGAGAAAACAGAGAACAAAAAAGTGTTTGTTAAGCAGTATGTTAATTATAACCTTGCAGAACTCAATCGTTGAGTCCTGCTAGGCTAAAGATGAGGAATTTCTATGAGCTTTTTTGCATATCACTTGCTGATGTATGGGTTTCAGCGGTGTATTTTGATAGTGCGGAAACCACGCGATTACGGCCTTGCTCTTTCGCTTGATACAAACAGCTGTCCGCGTTAGCCAGTAATGCGTTGATGGTGGAGGCGCCCGTAAACACCGCGACGCCGGCACTGACTGTTATACCGGTTGCTTGGCCTTCAAACGGGAAGCTTTCAACTTGCACGCGCAACTTCTCTGCCACTTTTACGCACGTTGCTAAGTCAAGATTGGGGCAAATCACTAAAAATTCTTCGCCGCCCCAGCGAACGACATAATCTGTACTTCTCACGTTGTACTTTAGAATGTTGGCAACGTCTTTTAAGACCAGATCACCTTCAAGGTGGCCATAGGTATCATTCACTTGTTTAAAGTGATCGACATCGAGAATAATCACACCAAACGACTTGCCCGTGTACGAGGCATTATCGAGCTGTTGTTCTAAAATATGGTTGCCTTTTAAACGATTAAACAGCCCCGTCATACTGTCGACTTCAGAGCGACGCTCCAACAGTTTTTTATCGGTAATATCAGCGCCGATACCAATATAACCAATCACTTTGCCGGCGTCGTTTTTATTGGGCATAATATGGGTTTGTAGCCAAAACTCTTCACCTTGTGCGGTTTTATTGTGAAACTCACCTTTCCAACTGATCCCGTTTTTTAAATTCGTCCACAACTGGGTGAAGTCGGCGGGTACGCATGCATCATGCTGAAAAATAGAAGCGGGCGCACCAATGACATCTCGGCGTCTATAACCAGAAAGCACGGACATTGCATCATTACAGCCAATAATGATGCCCTCTTTGTTGGTTTCTAAAATAGGGATGTATTGATCGATAATGCTGCTGTACTTCTTGTTCTCTTCTATGTTTTCTTGCAAAGCATTGGCTGTTTTTGACAGAGACTTTGCAATTAAAAAAGCGACGGGAAAAGCCAATAATAGAATCGCGATGATCGATTGAACCGCGCCTTCTAGGGCCTCGGCGGTAAGTCGACTAATGAAATTTTGCGATGCACGCGCGTACAGCACTAAGCCACTGTCATTTTTAATTAGGTTATCCAGATCATATTGGAAGACAGAACCATCGCTGTATAAAAGCTGTTCTCTCAATAATGCGATTTCTGTTTGCACTGTGGGTGATTTATTAAGATAGCGACTGAAGTCATATTCGCTGTTAGTCGATTTAAGGATAAAACCATCCTTATCTGTAATAGTAATATCTAGTTTATCGCTATTCACCAAGATACCGAGCAGGTATGAGGCGTTCATATTAGCAATCATATAACCGGCACGGTTTCCCGTGACTGGTGATATCACAGGGCGAGCAATGCGTAAGGTGGGACGAAGAGGGCGTTCAATTTCACCAAACTCTTTGTTGAGATTGATACTGGAATAATAGGTAGTGTCGTCAGAAAGTGTTTGTAGCTCAGCGAAATAACGGCTGTCCGACTTGTCTTGCAATTGCTCTGGTTTCTCTATTCGATAGGCGCTGTTTGCGCTGTTTGCGCTGTTTGCGCTGTTGGGCTTATAGACGTCGATGACCTCATTGCCATTCACGTCAAGTAGCCGCAGTTGAAAGATACCTGCGTTAGCGCGCGCCAAGCCGAGCAAATAGCGCTGAAGGTTTTCTTTTGCGTCTGGAGATTTGGTTGTCAGGTAGCTATCAATAAAGTCACTTTGTGCCGCGTTCACCACGGTGAGTTCAGCAGAGCCAATCAGCGTGCGCGTTGCGTTTTCAACTCGATCAAATTGAAAGTCGATTTGGTCTTTTATGATCCCTTTTGATATGTGGTTGAGATGGTAGTAGTTGAGCGCATTCGTGAGTGCTACGATAAGAACCCCAAAAATAACAAATGAAATCAAATATTTGTAAAATGTGGAGCCTTTGAATATTGATGTCATTCTCTTCCCCTAAACCAACACGTTACACCTCTCCTTAATGCATAGTAGACTAGTCTTGGCTGTCTAGTTGAATGTGGTCGACTTTTTTAAACGGTTTTTAGTTAACTTTTCTTAGAAAAAGTGAGGCTCGAAGACGATGATAACAGTGACGATTGCTTTGTTTTCACTGAGTGAAGACTTACAATTCGGCGGAGCAGAAAGAGGCACACATGCAACTAACCAGCTTTACAGATTACGGACTTCGCACGTTGATTTTTCTGGCTTCTTTGCCAGAAGGTGAGCTCACCAACATTACCGAGGTGACGCGCTTGTTTGGTGTGTCGCGCAATCATATGGTGAAAGTCATCAACCGTTTAGGGCAGTTGGGATATATTCAAACGGTGCGCGGAAAGAACGGGGGGATTCGTCTACTGCAAGCGCCGACCGCGATCACGGTGGGGCAAGTCGTACGCGATCTTGAACCCTTGGAACTCGTCAATTGCTCGGTTGAGTTTTGTCATATCACTCCAGCGTGCCGATTAAAAGATCGCTTAGCGAAAGCCAAGCAAGCCTTTTTAGAGGAGTTGGATACATGCACCATCGATGCGCTTATCAACGACAATCGCGAGTTAATGATCCTGCTTACCCGCCCCTAAATGTGCAAGGACCGCACTAAGAAGAGCTTATGGCCAATTCCGCTTCAACACACACCGCCTCGACGCCATCTGCCTCAAGTCGCAACAGTAAAAATCTGACCGTTTTGTGGGAGCTGATTGCGTTTATTCGTCCTTATCGCTGGCAAGTGAGTGCCGCGTTGCTTGCCTTAGTGTTTACTGCATCACTAACGCTGTCGGTTGGACATGGCGTTCGGCTTTTGATCGACCAAGGCTTTGCCCAGCAATCACTGGTTGAGCTGGGGAACGCGGTACAGTTTATTTTGCTGATCACGGTATTAATCGCGATCGGCACCTTCTTCCGCTTCTATCTGGTGTCGTCAGTGGGTGAGCGGGTCAGTGCCGATATTCGCCAAGCGGTGTTTGATCATGTGATTGGCCTACATCCGAGCTATTTTGAAACCCACGGTAGTGGCGAAATCATGTCGCGGATCACCACAGATACCAGCTTGCTGCAAAATATTATCGGTTCCTCCTTCTCCATGGCAATGCGCAGTGCACTGATGTGTGTGGGCGCCATCATCATGCTGTTTGCCACCAATATTAAACTGACCTTGATTGTGCTGGCCTCCGTGCCTTTTATTTTGGTGCCAATACTTATCTATGGCCGTCGTGTGCGGGCGTTGTCGCGGCAAAGCCAAGATTCGATGGCGGATGTAGGCAGCTATGCCGGTGAAGCCATCACCAATATTAAAACCGTGCAAAGCTTCGCAGTAGAAGATCACGCCAAAGCCGCATTTGGGCAAGAGGTGGAGCGTGCTTATCAGATCGGACGCGAGCGCGTGAAACAACGAGCCATTCTTATTTCCGGCGTGATCGTGATTGTGTTCAGTGCCATTACTGGCATGTTATGGGTCGGCGGTCGCGATGTGATTCAAGGCACTATGTCGGCAGGGGATCTGGGTGCGTTTGTATTTTTCGCCATCATGGTTGCCTCTTCGATGGCTACCTTGTCGGAAGTGATGGGGGAGTTGCAACGCGCGGCAGGCGCGACGGAGCGCTTGGTGGAGCTTTTGCATGTGCAAAGCCATATTCGCACTCCTTCTACCTCACCGATTGCCGATGCCCAATCATTGAGCAATGATCTTCGCTTTGACGCGGTGCATTTTCATTATCCCACGCGGCCCCATCAACCGGCGATTGATGCACTAAACCTTGCTATTCAGCCCGGCGAAGTCGTCGCTTTAGTGGGGCCGTCGGGGGCGGGGAAAACCACCGTATTTGAGTTACTGCAACGCTTCTACGATCCGCAATCAGGTGCGATTATGCTGGGCGGACAAGATATTCGCAGCTTGTCCCCGCAAGCGTTGCGCCAACAAATGGCTCTGGTGCCACAACAACCCGCGCTGTTTAGCGATGATGTGATAGGCAACATCCGCTATGGCAGGCCAGATGCCAGTGAGCAAGCGGTGAAAGAGGCGGCGGTTCAAGCGCACGCTGATGCTTTTATTCAGCAATTACCGGATGGTTATCACAGCTTTTTAGGTGAGCGAGGCGTGCGGCTTTCGGGCGGCCAACGGCAGCGAATTGCGATTGCCCGCGCAATTCTTAAAGACCCACGGATCTTATTGCTCGATGAAGCGACCAGTGCCCTTGATAGTGAAAGTGAGCATGCGGTACAGCAAGGCTTGGCGGCTTTAATGCGGGACCGCACGACCTTGATTATCGCTCACCGCTTATCGACCATTCAGCATGCTGACCGCATTGTCGTCATGGATCAAGGTAAGCTTATTGATGTGGGCAGCCATACCGACTTGCTGGCACGCTGCCCGTTGTACCAGCGCTTGGTAAAACGGCAGTTTAGCCATGTCTCAAATGGCTAAGCGTTGTTTTCCAATTCTTTGATTTGTTGGTCAATCTTTTCCGCTTCTTCGGTGAGCAGTGAATAGCCGCGGATGTCGCCGTTGCGCTGCGCCTGAAAGGCTTGTTGCTGCTTAGCTTCGTACTGTTTTTTAAGCTTTTTAACCGGATTCGGCTTTAAAAATGAGAGCATGTCGTGTCCTTTGTTGATAACTGACATGCTTCATTACGGTGAAAGGGTGGGCTTGGATGATAAGCGACTGCTGCTTAGCGGCTCAAAGTGGGTGCTCGAGATAAACAGGTGCCCAATAAAACCTATGGGCAGAGCCTACACTAACTAGAATGAGTAGGTTACGCCTAGTGCGCCACCAAGTTGCAATTCTGGGCCGCCGTGGAAATTGACCTCTGGGTGCACTTGGCCATAAGCACTGATCTGTTTGTTGATGGCCCAATCGAGTCCAATGGGCAAACGCACACCATAGTCGTCATCCCACTCGGCCCAGCCACCGGCGCCTACATACCAATCAACCGGGATATCGGGATTATCAAAAGTGCCGTGTTGAAAAAGGTAATCAAATGCAGTGCCGCCATTGCCGAGGGTAAAACGGTATTGATCGTCGACTTCTAGGACTGCGCTCAGTTGTTGGTCGACGGCAAGACCCGCCGAGATATTGGTTTTTTCTTTCGCCACCGCTTGAGTCGTGAGACCCAGTGCAAGTAGGAGACCGAGAGCGATAGGTTTCATAGTGTGCCTTAATGCTGCTTTTTCAGATGGCACAGAATGTAGCGATGTTAGGAGAACAATCTGTCAAGCGTTTGTCAGTCGCTTTTAAAACCTTCTGCGGGAATGTCAGCGGTTAATCATTAAAAAAGTCATCAATGATCGCTTGATACTCTCCGGTGGCTTTCATGTCTGCTAACGCGTGATCAAATTGGTCGCGCAGAGCTGATAGCCCTTGCACTTTAGAAAAGGCAATGTAACTGGGGGTGTCTTCAATAGGATGGGGGTTGATTTCAACAATCCCCTTCATATTTAGCTGACTAATCAGTGCGCGTGCACCAAAATGGTTGCTGAGCCACAAACGGGCTCGGCCGCTCTCTAACATCCGAAGGCACTGTGGTGCGCGAGTCAGGCGGAAAACCTGAGCGAATTGATTTTGCGCCAAGGCAGCATCCATTCGGCTGCCGTAACTGACTTGATTGATCACGCAGACCGAGTAAGCGCCAAAATTGAATGACTGAATAGCATTTTCAGAGACACTGACATCGGGGCGATGAACAAAGCGGATCCCTTGCCGGAATAAAACCTGCTGAGAGTAATCGAGAAAGGCTTCGCGCTCCGACGTTTTGAAAATGGTGAATATACCATCCGCTAAGCCGGTTCGGACTTGGTAGAGTGCTCGCGCCCATGGCAGCACTTCAATCTCGACGTCATAGCCCAGCTTGGCGAAGGTTCGACTGACCATCCGCACCGCCACACCATCCAGTGCGCCATCCGAGGTTTGAATGTAGGGCGGGTATTCCAACGTGACTAAGCGCACGGTTGACGTAGCAGCATGAACCACTCCTGTCACTCCCAACAGCAGTACTACCAACAGCACGCGTACAACAGGGCGTCGATATAAACTCAGCAAAGCTTACTCTCAGTGAAATGGTGCATTGCGTTAAGTTTAGCCAGCAAGTGGTAAGGCGTGAGAAAATTTCGCTGGGGGAGTGTTGCGAAGCGCGGCATTGTTTGAGGCTGTCACTACAGGCTGTTGAACCGCAACGGTGGACACATGGAGCAATAAAAAGGCGAACCGAGCGGCTCGCCTTTAACATCATTGTTTCCGTTAACGGAATGGATTACTCATCCATATAACTTTCAATGCTAGGGCAAGAGCAAATCAGGTTACGGTCACCGTAGACGTTATCGACACGGTTGACCGATGGCCAGTATTTGCTTGCCTTGTTATGGGCAGATGGGAAGCAAGCCAGCTCACGTGAATAGGCGTGAGACCACTCGTCAGCCATCAGATCCGCTTGGGTGTGGGGTGCATTGACCAATGGGTTGTCTTCCAGCGTCCACTCACCGTCTTGCACCTTGGCAATTTCCTCGCGGATAGCAATCATGGCATCACAAAAGCGATCTAACTCTTCTTGGCTTTCACTTTCGGTCGGTTCAACCATCAGCGTACCCGCGACCGGGAACGACATGGTCGGTGCATGGAAGCCATAATCCATCAAGCGTTTGGCGATGTCTTCTTCGCTGATGCCGGATGCCTCTTTGAGCGGACGAATGTCGATAATACATTCGTGCGCAATGCGTCCGTTTTTGCCGCGATACAGCACGGAGTAGTAGGGACGCAAACGCTCCATCACATAGTTGGCACTGAGAATTGCCAACTCGGTCGCGCGCGTCAGGCCTTGTTCACCCATCATGGCGATGTACGCCCATGAAATAGGAAGAATCGAGGCGCTACCCATTGGTGCAGCCGAGACGGCAAATTCGTCGCCTTGCTCGACATGACCGGGAAGGAAAGGCGCAAGGTGCGATTTCACGCCAATCGGCCCCATGCCCGGGCCGCCACCACCGTGGGGAATACAGAAGGTTTTATGCAGGTTGAGATGCGAGACGTCTGAGCCAATGTAGCCCGGCGTGGTCAGCCCCACTTGCGCATTCATGTTGGCGCCATCCAAGTAAACTTGGCCACCTGCTTCGTGCACCAGCTCGCACACTTGCTGCACGGTTTCTTCGTACACACCATGTGTCGATGGGTAGGTGATCATAATGCATGAGAGCGCATCGCGGTGTTTATCGATCTTGGCTTTCAGATCATCAATGTCGATGTTGCCGTCGTCATCACAGCCAACTACCACCACTTTCATTGAGACCATGGCCGCGGAGGCAGGATTGGTGCCGTGCGCGGAGCTTGGGATCAAGCACACGTTGCGGTGACTGTCACCACGGCTTTCATGGTAGCGCTGAATCGCGATCAAGCCCGCATACTCCCCTTGTGCGCCTGAGTTGGGCTGCATGGAGATCTCGTCGTAGCCGGTGATTTCACACAGCATGTCACGCAGTGATTTGCCCAGTGTTTGATAGCCTTTGGCTTGCTCCAATGGCACAAACGGGTGCAGGGCGCCAAATTCTGGCCAGGTGACGGGGATCATCTCGGCCGCGGCGTTTAGCTTCATGGTACAGCTGCCCAGCGGGATCATACCGTGGGTGAGAGAGAAGTCTTTGTTTTCCAACGCCTTCATATAGCGCATCAGCTTGGTTTCACTGTGATAGCGGTTAAAGACGGGGTGCGTCAGGTATGCACTGCTGCGGCGGCATGCGGCAGGGATCGCGGCAAATTCATCGGCTTCAATGTCGCTCGCTACGGTATCTGCATTGCCTTGACCGGTAAGCGCGGTAAGCAATTGATTGACTTCTGCCAGCGTGCTCGCTTCATCAAAGCTCACGCCGAGTTGGCCATCCAGTTTACGCAGATTAAAGCCGGCATCTTGCGCTTGTTGATACAAGGCATCGGTTTGCTCGCCCGTATTAAGCGTCACGGTATCAAAGAAGCTGTCGTGGGCAAGGTTCAAGCCCGCCGCTTGTACCGATTTGGCGAACAACGCGGTGAGATGATGCACACGGCGGGCAATTTTCTTCAAGCCTTCTGGGCCGTGATACACCGCGTAAAAAGCGGCCATGTTGGCCAGCAACGCTTGGGCGGTACAGATATTGGAGGTCGCTTTTTCACGGCGAATATGCTGCTCGCGCGTTTGCATCGCCATGCGCAGGGCTTGGTTGCCTTTGCTATCGACCGATACGCCAATCACACGGCCTGGCATGGTGCGCTTGAGCTTGTCACGCGTGGCCATAAAGGCGGCGTGTGGGCCACCGTAACCCATTGGCACACCAAAGCGTTGTGCTGAGCCAATCACCACATCCGCGCCCATTTCACCCGGCGCTTTAAGTAAGGTGAGTGAAAGCAGATCGGTGGCGACCGCAACCAGTGTCTTCTTGCTTTGTGCGTCTGCAATAAGTGCGCTGAGATCGCGTACTTCACCGGTGGTGCCAGGATACTGGAGCAGGGCGCCAAATACGTCGTACTGATTCAGCGTGTCGGTGTCATCAACAATGATGTCATAGCCGAGGAAGTTGGCGCGCGTTTTAATCACATCCAAGGTTTGTGGGTGCACATCGCTGGCAACAAAAAAGGCGTTGCCTTTGTGCTTGCCGCCACGCTTACACAGGGTCATGGCTTCCGCGGCTGCGGTGGCTTCGTCGAGCAGCGATGCGTTGGCCAAATCCATCCCTGTCAAGTCCATCACCATTTGCTGGAAGTTCAGCAACGATTCTAATCGGCCTTGCGAGATTTCCGGCTGATAAGGGGTATAAGCCGTGTACCAACCCGGGTTTTCTAGCACATTGCGCAAAATAGGCGGTGGAGTATGCGTGTGGTAGTAGCCTTGGCCGATCAGGCTGCGCTTAATGGTATTCTGCGCGGCAATATCACTAAGCTCGGCCAGCATCTGGGTTTCGCTTTTGGGGGCGCTGAGGTTAAGGGGCTGTGGTAACCGGATGTCAGCAGGGACAGTTTCTTCAATCACGTGCTCCAAGCTAGTGGCGTTGATCGCCGCTAGCATCGCATTTTGCTGATTGGTATCAGGGCCATTGTGGCGCGCGATAAAATCATTATCGGCCACCAGGCTATCGAGTAAACGAGTCTGCGTCATGGTATTCGTCCTGAATTAGTCGTCGATTGTGGCGGTATAGGCGTCCGCGTCCATCAGATGATCCAAGTTGGTGTCGTCTGCCAGCTTAATCTTGGCAATCCAGCCACCTTCAAAAGGTTCTTCGTTGACCAGTTCTGGGCTATCTTCCAGATCTTCATTAATGGCGATGACTTCACCATCTACGGGGGCATAAATATCCGACGCGGCTTTCACCGACTCCACCAATGAAAAGCCTTCACCTTTTTCAGTACTGTCGCCCACCTCAGGCAGATCGACAAACACGACATCGCCAAGCAGGCCTTGGGCATGATCGGTGATCCCCATAGTGACAGTGCCATCGCCGTTGTCTTTGACCCACTCATGGCTTTCAGAAAACTTTAGTGTCGCGTCCATTTGTTACTCTCCTGCTTTAATACGAGCTGCTCAATCGTTGAGCGATTTACAATGTAAATTGAGACGGCGTTTGGGTGATTACACCGCCTCCTGTGTCTTACTTGCGCTGATTGCAATCGTGATAGAAGATGCCGCGGTTATTCCGCGAGTGACTCCAGACCCTTATCACTGGCGATATAGCGGAAAACGGGCACAAAGCTGCTGCACTTCTTTACGTACGCGTGCCTCAACCTCGGCGTTGCCCTCTGGTGCCTCGACTAAGGCATCGAGCACGTCCCCAATCCATTGACCAACTTGGCGGAATTCCTCGGTACCAAAACCGCGGCTGGTACCAGCGGGGGTGCCGAGGCGAATGCCGGAGGTGACCATTGGTTTTTCGGTATCAAAGGGGATGCCATTCTTGTTACAGGTGATCCCAGCACGCTCGAGTGCCTGCTCAGTTTGGTTGCCCTTTAAGCCTTTGGGGCGTAAATCAACCAACATCAAGTGGGTGTCGGTGCCACCGGTGACGATATCGCAGCCACGTGTTTGTAGTACTTCGGCCAGGACTTTGGCGTTAGCAACCACTTGATCAATATACAATTTAAACTCAGGCTCTAGCGCCTCACCAAATGCGACGGCTTTGGCCGCAATCACGTGCATCAATGGACCGCCTTGCAGGCCGGGGAACACCGCTGAATTGATTTTTTTGTTAATGTCTTCGTGATTGGTCAGGATCATGCCGCCGCGCGGGCCACGCAGCGTTTTGTGGGTAGTGGTAGTGACCACATGCGCATGCGGTAATGGCGAGGGATGGGCGCCAGTGGCAACCAAGCCAGCGATATGCGCCATATCAACCATCAGGTACGCGCCTACTTCATCTGCAATCGCGCGGAAACGGGCGAAATCGATATGGCGAGGGATCGCGCTGCCGCCAGCGATGATCATCTTAGGTTGATGCTCTCGAGCGAGAACCGCGACTTCATCGTAATCAATTTCTAAGTTGTCTTGACTCACGCCATACTGCACGGCGTTAAACCATTTACCGGATAGTGCAGGGCGCGCGCCGTGAGTGAGGTGGCCGCCGGCATCGAGCGACATACCTAAAATGGTGTCGCCAGGTTGTAGCAGCGCCAGCATCACCGCGCCGTTGGCCTGGGCGCCAGAGTGCGGCTGCACATTGACATACTCGCAGCTAAACAGCTGTTTTGCGCGGGCCTGGGCGATGGCTTCGACTTCATCGACGTGTTCGCAGCCGCCATAGTAACGGCGTCCTGGGTAGCCTTCGGCATATTTATTGGTTAAGCAGGTGCCTTGCGCTTGCATGACTGCTTGCGAGACGATGTTTTCTGAGGCGATGAGCTCAATCTGCTGCTGTTGACGCTTGTGCTCGGCCTGCACGGCCGACATTACGGCACCATCGGATTCCGATAAGTTGGTGGAGAAAAACTGCTCCAATTCTACATTTGGGTAGCTCGGTTTCATTGCGCTTTCCTTATTGGCGATGGTGGCTAACAGGCCACGACGTTAATCGGGATCACATTGGTGGCGAGACCACCTTGTGAGGTTTCTTTGTATTTGCTCATCATGTCTAGCCCTGTCTCGTGCATGGTTTTTATCACGCTATCGAGTGAGACATGGTGTTCGCCGTCGCCACCCATTGCCAATCGGGTAGCGTTAATGGCTTTTACGGCGCCCATGGTATTGCGTTCTATACAGGGAACTTGCACCAGGCCATCAATCGGGTCGCAAGTAAGGCCTAGGTTATGCTCCATCCCGATTTCTGCCGCGTTTTCAATTTGTTGATTGCTTGCGCCCATTGCCGCAGCTAACCCTGCCGCTGCCATGGAGCACGCCACGCCAATTTCTCCCTGACAACCGACTTCTGCTGCCGAAATAGAAGCATTGGTCTTGTACAAAGAGCCGATAGCCGCGGACGTGGCCATAAAGGTACGGATCCCGTCTGGGTTATTGGGCGACACAAATTTGTCGTAATACGCAAGCACGGCAGGGATCACGCCTGCCGCACCATTGGTTGGAGCGGTGACCACTCGGCCACCGGCGGCATTCTCTTCATTGACCGCCATGGCAAACAGGTTGACCCAATCATTGGTGTCTGTCGGTAACCCATGAGCTTGTTTATCGTGAATCGCTTCGAACATGCCTTTAGCTCGGCGCTTGATGTTCAACCCCCCTGGCAGTACGCCGCCTTGTTTAATCCCGCGATCAATACACTCACGCATCACTTGCCAGATTTGATCAAGTCCCTGATTAACTGTGTCACGCGTGGCGCCACTATCGTGATATTGCGCGCGTGCCACTTCGTTAGTAAACATCAGCTCACTGATGGTCATGCCCGTTTTTGTACATTGCTCAAGTAACTCCGCCGCACTTTCAAATGGATGCGGCGGCGTGAAATCAGTCGCCAGCGCATCGGTTTCGCCTTCTTCCACCACAAAGCCACCACCCACCGAGAAATAGGTTTTGCGAGCAAGACACTCTCCTGCTTTGTTAAAGGCACTTACCGTCATGCCGTTGGGGTGCTCGGGTAGTACCTTTTCATAGTGAAAGGCAATATCTGCCCCCCAGCTAAAACGAATATAGTGGCGCCCTGCAAAAGGAAGCTCGCCACCATTTTTGACCATTTTGGTCATGGTATCGATTTCATCTGACTCGATGGTGGCAGGCATTTCGCCCATTAACCCCATCACACAGGCCACGTCAGTTGCATGGCCTTTACCGGTTAACGCCAGCGAGCCATATAGGTCGACTCTGACGTTATCGATATCGGTTATGGACAGTGTTTGCACCGCATAGTGAGTAAAGCGTGCGCAGGCGACCATCGGGCCGACAGTGTGCGAGCTAGATGGCCCGACGCCTATCTTAAACAGGTCAAACATGCTGTGACTCATGGCCTGTCTCCTAAATCAGTAAGGTACGTTGTTGTCATTATTTATGTTGTCCTGACATCGACGATGCCGACATTGCTTCACGTTGCATTCAACAGGTCCGCGATGATTCCACGCTTACTGTTGATTTAAACATTTTGTTAAC
The DNA here is from genome assembly GCF_027286325.1 of Salinivibrio kushneri. NCBI lineage: Bacteria > Pseudomonadati > Pseudomonadota > Gammaproteobacteria > Vibrionales > Vibrionaceae > Salinivibrio > Salinivibrio kushneri. The sequence goes on along the minus strand of NZ_CP114589.1, from coordinate 159,723 downwards.
GTACCTAAGCGTTCACTTTTCCGCAAAATAAATTTCCAATAAGAAACCTATGTTGTGATCATGGAGACAAAACCTTGCTTTGTTGTCCACAAACCAAGCAACGCAAACGTTTGCCTTTTTATCTTAAACTAGGGTAAATTGCAAATAGGCGACAGTAAAAACACCACTCTTAGTCCGTGGGCTTCACCGTATACATTTCATTTTTTTGTTTTTAATACATTGTTTTTAAGTTTTTTTATAGATTGCGAGTGTTGCGCTCACTCAGCATCGGATATCGTGTTCCGCTGCCAATTCGCTTGCGAGGTCACGTTTATGGTATTGCTATTTTCCGATAGGAAACTTTTTTGTTAAAAGTGTTAAAGCGTCAAATACAGTGGGACAAACCGATAGAGGTAAAAAGCTGGTGACAACAGACCAATCAACACAGGATGTGTACCCGTCGATGCAGGTTGAACGATCGTTGCGTGAGGGAGAAGCGCGTGAACCTATTGCGCCATTGCGCTTAGGCCCGCGCTTAAAAGCGGTACGGGTCGGGTTAGGGCTGACACTTGAAGAGGCCAGCCAGCGCACAGGCTTGGCGCGTTCAACCTTGTCCAAAATTGAGAATGAGCAGATATCTCCCACTTTTCAAGCGATGCAAAAACTTGCGCATGGGCTGGACATTGATATCCCGCAATTGTTTGCCCCACCCAAAAAGCGGCAGGCAACGGGAAGGCGAGACGTGACGTTTGCCGGACAGGGTAAAGCGCATCCCACTGGCACGTACGAGCATGAATTGTTGGCAACACAGCTAAGCAATAAAAAGATGATGCCGTTTAAGTCACGGGTCAGGGCGCGTGCTTTTGAGGATTATAGCGACTGGATTCGACACGACGGTGAAGAGTTTTTATTGGTGCTTGAAGGCAGCATCCAATTTTTTTCTGAGTTTTATGAAGCGATCACGCTCAATGAGGGTGACAGCGTATATTACGACGCCACCATGGGACACATGTTAGCTTCCGTCAGTGATGACGATGCACTGATCTTATGGGTAACGGCGTCTTAACCAACCACATAAACGCATTGCTTAACGTGGGCAAGATGCCCGCAGGCACAATATGGAGAGAATAATGGCAGAGTTACTAACGACCCCGTTACACAGCCTGCACCTTGATATGGGGGCAAAAATGGTTCCTTTCGCTGGCTATGACATGCCAGTTCAGTATCCGCTGGGTGTGCGCAAAGAGCACCTTCATTGCCGTGAGCATGCCGGGTTGTTTGATGTTTCTCATATGGGGCAAATCCGTCTTCACGGTGCGGATGCGGCCAAAGCATTGGAAGCGCTTGTTCCAGTCGATGTGTTGGATCTCCCCCAAGGAAAACAGCGCTATGCCGTGTTCACCAATGAGCAGGGCGGCATTTTGGATGATCTGATGATTGCCAACCTCGGCGATCACCTTTTTCTGGTGGTCAACGCGGCATGCAAAGCACAAGACATTCAGCACCTGCGCGATAACTTGAAAGGGAATGTCTCCGTCGAGGTGCTTGAGGATCGCGCCTTACTGGCACTTCAAGGCCCGAAGGCGGCGCAAGTGCTGGCGACATTCAACCCGAAGGTTAATGACATGGTGTTCATGGACATTCAACCTGTTGAGATCAATGGCATTGAGTGTGTAGTGAGTCGTTCCGGTTACACTGGCGAAGACGGGTTTGAAATATCTGTACCGGCTGAACATGCAGCATCACTCGCCAAAGCACTGTTAGCTCACGACGAGGTAGAATGGATAGGGCTCGGCGCGCGTGACTCACTGCGCCTTGAGTGTGGCCTTTGCCTGTATGGGCACGATCTGGACACCACCACGACGCCAGTTGAAGCAACCTTGATTTGGGCCATTAGTAAAGTGCGTCGTGCTGATGGTGAGCGTGCGGGTGGCTTTCCCGGTGAGGCGATAATCCTCGATCAAATCGCCACCAAAGCGGTCAGCCGCAAGCGCATTGGCCTTGTGGGCCAAAGCAAAGCCCCTGTGCGTGAAGGCAGCAAGTTGTTTGATGCCAACGATAATGAAATCGGCGTGGTCACCAGCGGCACCTTTGGCCCCACCAAGGGCATGCCCGTGGCAATGGGTTATCTCCCCCCTGAGTTTATTGCCCCCGGTACCGAGGTCTACGCGGAAGTACGTGGCAAAAAACTGCCCATGACAGTCGAAAAAATGCCCTTTGTACCGCAGCGGTATTATCGCGGCTAAATGCTTTTTACTTATATAGATGGCACAGATTACCTATTGATAATGATGAATAGGTATTCGATGTGCCATCTTCATTTTTCATGAGACTTTACTGCGGCTGTTTCGATTCGTTCCTAACTCACATAACTCATATGGCTAAATTGCTGGCTGGATATGCCTATGTTAGCGTTCTAAAAAGCATAGGACTTGGGTATGGGTTGTGGATAACGAAAAGCCTTATTTTTCCTATTGGGGAAAGGCCAGTGCTGACATAGGAAGCGGGGATACTTATCACCAGCTGGCCTATCACTGTTTGGACGTAGCGGCCGTTAGCTATCGCCTCCTTCATAAAGAGCGGCCGCTCACGAAAGCCATTGCGGAATTTCTCGAACTCTCTCCGGAACAGCTACGAACCCTATGGTGTTTCATGATATCGCTTCATGACTTAGGCAAGTATGCGTCCGCATTTCAGGAACTGAACCTCAGTGTTTCCGATGCCCTATTAAACCCTCGAAGTAAAAAAGAATATGACGGGCGAGAATACCGACATGACAGGCTAGGGTATTATTTCTGGCAGCAGCATGAGACTGAGATAGTTCAAGCTATTTGTGGTCAATCGCTCGGTTCAATGGATGATGAAACAGCTGTCTATGAAACAGTTGACGTGCTGGCGCAATGTGTATTGGGACATCACGGTCAGCCAGTCAATCGGCAAATGCCGAGGCGGATGAGATCATTCACGGAAGCGCGCAATCATGATGCGGTGACAGCATTTATTGCTGATGTAGGTGAGTTATTTCAGCCGCAAATCAAAATTGAAATACTGTCTTCTTCTGATTGGCGAGCGCGACTTGAACAAGTGAGCTGGCAACTAGCAGGGCTGGCCGTACTGGCGGACTGGATGGGTTCAGATACTCACTTTTTCCCCTACGTCTCTCAGCCTCAACCGCTTGAGCAGTATTGGCATTGTGCGCTGGCGTGTGCCGAACAAGCATTAAGCCATACCGACTTATCTCGCACACCGACAGTGACACCTTTTAGTGCCTTTTCCGATATCTTCCCTTTTTCCCCAACACCTTTGCAGGCCTGGGCGGCGTCGGTAGAAATCAACGACCAACCTCAGCTGTTTATCTTAGAAGATATGACAGGGGCAGGAAAGACTGAAGCCGCGCTCACACTCACACATCGACTCATGGCCGCAGGCGCGGCCGATGGTTTTTATTTTGGCTTGCCGACAATGGCGACATCCAATGCCATGTTTGATCGAGTAGCCGATCACTATACGCAAATGGTGAAACTTGGTGAGGGAGAACAAGCCAGTATTACGCTGGCACACGGTGCCCGTGATATGAATGACCGATTTCGAGAAATGGTGCACACAACAGGTACGGTAGATAGCAACTATCACCAGCGTGATGCAACCGTGACGGCACAATGTAATGCTTGGCTTGCGGATTCGCGTAAAAAAGCGTTATTAGCACCTGTTGGCGTGGGCACCATTGATCAAGCGTTGCTCGCTGTATTACCTCGGCGGCATCAATCTTTGCGTTTACTAGGGTTGAATCGAAAGGTCCTAATTTTTGACGAAATCCACGCAGCGGATGAATATATGCTCGCCTTGTTGGAAAGCTTATTATCATTGCATCTGCATCAGGGCGGCTCGGTTATATTGTTAACGGCTACCTTATCTCAGCAACAACGGCAACGCTTATGCCAAGTGTGGCAGCAAGCCGCCGGTTTAGCCCCTGTGATGCCGAGTCAGGATCACTTCCCTTTAGCTACCCAAGTGGCGATTGATAAAGCTCCAGCACTGAAAGAAACCGCTATTCCTCGGCAGGCTAAACAAAAACGTGCGATCGCAGTAGATATGCTCACTCAGTTTGATGACTGTTTAGAAACGGTGTTGACGGCGGTTTCTAAAGGGCAATGCGTGGTTTGGATAAGAAATACCGTGGATGATGCACACGAAGCGTATGAAAAGTTACTGAGTCGGCTTGATCATCCCGAACGGAGCCATTTATTTCATAGCCGATTTATCTTAGCCGATCGAAAAAATATTGAGAAAACCGTTCTCGACAATTTTGGTAAAAGCAGTTCGCAATCAGAGCGTCAAGGTCGTGTATTAGTTGCGACTCAAGTTTTTCAAGAGAGCTTAGATGCTGACGCTGATGTAATGATATCCGATATTTGCCCGATTGATGACTTGATTCAACGCGCGGGACGTTTACACCGTCATACAAGAAACAAACAAGGTGCCTATATTGCGCAAGGTGACGACGAACGCGACCCTCCCGTTCTCTATATTCATGCCCCCTCTTGGGAAGACAAGCCGAAAGCCGATTGGCTAAGTCGTCACTTTCAACCCACGCAATTTGTTTATCGCTCACCTGGACGACTTTGGTTGGGGCTTAGAAAACTACGCCAATTAGGCAAAATCTGTATGCCAATGCATGCACGCGAGTTGGTTGAAGCCGTTTACAGTGATGAAGCACTGGCACAAATTCCAACCGCGCTTCAACCTATGGAAGACGAATATTTGGGAAAAACATACAGTATCGGCGCGAAAGCACAGTCGCAATGTATTGATTGGCAATATGGTTATTGTGATCGCAGTGCAGACTATTGGTTTGATGATGAAACAGATATTAGTACCCGCTATAACGACATAGAAACCGTGGACGTGTTGCTGGTTAACGAACAAGCAGGTGAGCTAGTGCCAATAGCAAAAGACAATCGATTTGCAGTGGCGCTTAGCACGGTCAAGCTGTCAAAAAGAAAGTACGCCGAACAACTTGCGCCTTTGCCCGAGCGGCTTGAGCCTGCATTGACAAAGTTGATCGAGCAACACCCTCATGTGAAATATATGGAAATCTGGTTGCCCGAAAACGATTCTCGTTTTGCTTATAGCGAGGAAAAAGGATTTTACGAGTGGCCACAGGAGGCGACATGAATTTAATTCAAGACCCATGGTTGGAGTATATCCATCGTAATGGCGACATTAAGAAACGGCCGATTACTGCGATATGTGATCCCGACGTCGTAGATTTTTCACTACCAAGAGCAGATTTTTATGGCGCAGCGTATCAGTTTGCTATTGGCTTATTACAAACCGCGTTTGCGCCAAAAGATTTGTCACAATGGCACCATTACTTTAAAACGCCACCGGCCGATGCTGTTTTGGAAGAAGCGGTTGACCAGGTCAGTCACGCCTTTAATGTGGTTGGAGAGGGTCCCTTATTTATGCAGGATTTTGACTCCCTCGAGGATGCGCCATCCACCACGGTCTCAGGGCTATTGATAGAAGCGCCTGGCGCCAACGGCATAAAGAACAATACCGATCATTTTATCAAGCGGGGTATTGGTCAAGTGTTGTCTCTCGAAATGGCAGCGTTGGCTTTGTTTACTATGCAAATCAATGCGCCTGCTGGTGGATCTGGACATCGTGTCGGTTTGCGTGGTGGCGGGCCGTTAACAACGTTAGTGATGCCAGTAACAAGCGAGGCCAGCCTGTGGGAAAAGCTTTGGCTTAATATCATTAATAAAGATTTTTGGCGGTATCCATCGCCTAATTTTACAGATGGTTCCGTTTTCCCGTGGCTTGCTCCTACGCAGACAAGTGAGAAAAAGGGCAGTGAAGTTTATGCCAATGCGGTTCATCCATTACATGTTTATTGGGCGATGCCAAGACGTATCCGCCTAGAAGTCGAATATCATGACGCAGAGTGTCAATTACTCGGTCAACAGGTTGAGCAGGTTGTTAACCATTACCGGACGCAAAATTACGGGGCGAATTATGATGGAGAATGGTCTCATCCTTTAACGCCATATCGGTTTAACCCGAAAAAGCCCGAAGAGCCCCCTTTTTCGGTTAAAGCACAACCTGGCGGTATCACCTATAAAATTTGGGATACGCTAACGTTAAGTAGCGACGCCCAAGGTTATAGATGTGCAACCGTGATTTCTCACTATTACGCTCTAAGTCAAAGGCACGGAAAGTTATTAGGTTACCGTCCACACCTCAAAGCTTTCGGTTATGACATGGATAATATGAAGGCGAGAGGGTGGTACAACAGTGAATTGCCTTTATTTGCCTTTAGTGAAGAGCAGCAAGAGGATGTGCTAACAGCAGTAAACACACTGCAAGATTTATCGGTCAAAAGTCTTAAGCAGCTCCGCGACCAAATTAAAAATGCGTGGTTTGATCGTCCAAAGGATGCGAAAGGCGATACATCTTTTATCGATCTCGCGTTCTGGCAGAAGACGGAGTCTGCTTTTTTTACTGCCGTGTCTCAGTTGATTGAAAATATAGAGCAAGAAGACGAGAGCTTAACCCCGGAACAAGCAAAAAAATGGCTCAACACATTACGCGCTGTATGTTTCGACTTATTTGATGGTTATGCCATGACTGAGCTGGGTAATGCGAGAAATATGGCGAGACGGATTAAAGCGAGACAGACTCTGAGCTGGTGGCTATTTAACAGTAAAGATATAAAAGCATTTATTCGTGAACATGATATTGCGATTGATAAGGAGATCGCCTAATGGATAGTGCACTACAACATAGTGTTTTACGCTGGTGGCAAAGTATGTACTTATCACCGAATGAATTATACAAAAAAGGTATCACGCCAGCTCCAAACGCACAAAAAGCACAGCTAAAACGCTGTCGAGATCTTGACGCCGTTATGCTGACGCCAGGGTTTCGTGCCTTATGGCAAAGTTTGCCTGCTCTCATAACGGAGCATGCTACATCAAGTGACATGGAATGCTGGGCAGCCATTGCTGGTGCGCTAGTACATGTGAAGCATGATAGCGCACACAATCTGGCGACGGCGGCGGGGAGCAAAGCACAAAGTGATAAATCGAGAGTGAGTGAGCTGCGCTTTGCACAACTGCAAGATACCAAGACACCGGATGAATTTCTGCGCCGTTTAAGAAGGATCCTGCATCAGCTTGATCACAGTGTTTTGGTCAAATCTTTGGCGAAGGATATCTATCAATGGTTTGAGGAACACAGCCAATTTTATCCTCGCCAAGCAGATAAACGCATCACTGTTCAATGGGCAATGGACTATTACCGCGCAGCGGGCACTAAATAGAAAAAGGAAAGAGAATGAGCCAATTTATTCAACTACACCTACTGACTTCTTATGCGCCTTCTAATCTAAACCGTGACGATTTAGGCCGGCCCAAAACCGCAAAAATGGGCGGATTTGAGCGCTTACGTGTGAGTTCGCAAAGTTTAAAACGCCATTGGCGGACATCGGAAGTTTTTGAAACGGCGTTGGCAGGTAAAATTGGGGTTCGGACCAAACGTTTCGGCCGACAGTTATACAGTGAGCTTGTCGAACAAGGTGTTACCGAAAAATCCGCCAAAGTATGGGCGGCAGAGATAGCAGGTGTTTTTGGCCAAATCAAGAAAGATCAATTAGATATCGAGCAGCTTGTTCATATTAGCCCAGAAGAGCAAGATGCAGCACGCTCTTTGATCGCGATATTAGCAGAAGAAAATCGTGCGCCAAAAAAAGAAGAACTGGACTTATTAAAGGCAGATCATGCAGCAGCCGACATCGCCTTATTTGGCCGTATGTTAGCCTCTTCGCCATCGTTTAATGTGGAGGCCGCCTGCCAAGTTGCGCATGCATTGAGTGTTCATAGCGTGGTTGTGGAAGATGATTATTTTACCGCTGTGGATGATTTGAACAACAAAGAGGAAGATGCGGGCTCTGCTCACCTTGGTGAAGCGGGTTTCGCGGCCGCTTTATTCTATTCCTATATCTGCATCAACAAAACGCAGCTGATTAACAACTTGCAGGGCAATGAGGCACTTGCCGATAGCGCGATCAAAGCTCTGACGGAAGCGGCGGTTAAAGTAGCACCTTCAGGTAAACAAAATAGCTTTGCTTCACGTGCTTACGCGAGTTTTGTTTTAGCCGAGAAAGGCGAACACCAACCAAGACAATTGTCGGTAGCGTTTCTGAAACCCATTAACGATCCCGATCAAGGTCAAGCGGCCGTAGCGGCGATCAAAGATCAAGTGCAAAAATTCGACCAAGTGTATGGTGAGTGTGCAGATAGCCGATATGCATTAAATGTATTTGAGGGTAGCGGCTCGTTTGATGAACTACTTAACTTCGTTACAGAATAAGTGGGAGGCAAGATGCGAGATTATCTTGTTTTTCGACTATATGGACCGCTAGCCAGTTGGGGTGAGCCAGCCGTTGGTGGCGACAGACCCACCAGCGCGTATCCGTCGCGTTCAGCCGTACTCGGATTACTTGGGGCGGCACTTGGCATAAAACGGGATGATGAGACGCAGCTTTTAAGCTTGCAACAAAGCGTATGTATCGGCATCAAGCAGTGTGTACCGGGTTCGCTTTTGCGTGACTACCATACCGCGCAGGTGCCGAGTCACGATAAAAAGCGCATACATCGCACGCGCCAAAGTGAATTAAAGACGGGAAAGAAACTACAAACTGTGCTCTCAAAACGTGATTATCGTTGTGATGGCTTGTGGGTAGTTGCAGTGTGGCTCTCTCCCTCGGCTACGATGTCATTAAACGAGCTAAAAAAGGCGTTATTAAAGCCTGTGTATCCCCTTTCTTTGGGGAGAAAAGCATGTCCACCGGCCTTACCACTACAACCTACCCTGGTGGCCAATGCTGATTTAAAGTCAGCATTAGATATGGAGTTTCCAGCGATAACAGCATCGAATAAAAGCGATGCACTCTGGCTGGGGGCGACACCTTATGCGACTTACTTTTGGGAAGGCGATGTGGGAGAAATTGATGATGAGCGCGTATTAACCACCCACCCTTGGGATGAGCCTATCAATCGCGGTCGTTGGCAATTTAAACAACGCGTTATGCATCAATTGACGGTAGAGGAGGCCAATGATGTACCTGTCTAAAGTCCGGCTACTGTCATCTGCACAAGCAGTTAAACTGATCTCAAAATTTGGCCACAATGGTGCATACAGTACGCACCAAATCATTTGGCAACTCTTTCGTCATGCGAGTGAACGACCGTTTATATATCGAGAGGAGCAAGAACAGGCCACGGGACGGCCATTGTTTTATGTTCTTTCAACTATTCCACCACAAGATGAAACTGGTGTGTTTGATCTCCAAACCAAGCTATTTTCGCCCCAGTTATACAATGGCCAGCGACTTCACTTTCAGCTAAAGGTAAACCCGACGATTTGTGTGACAGATGCAAAAGGAAAGCGACAGCGGCACGATGTCCTTATGCATGCTAAAAAGCAGGCGGGGGAAGTGAGTGCTATCGAACTGCAGGAAACTATGGATCAGGCCGCGCAACAATGGCTTTGTGATGAAAATCGATTGTCGCAGTGGGGTATAACATTCGATAACGTGCCAACGATTGAGGGATATACCCAACATCAAAGTTGGAAAAAGAGTGGCGCGCATGTGCAGTTTTCGAGTGTGAATGCTCGCGGTACTTTAACGCTCCAAGACAGCGAACGCTTTTTGGAACAATACGCAAAAGGTTTTGGGCGCGCCAAAGCTATGGGTTGTGGGTTAATGCTGATTCGGCCTGCATAGATATCGGCCAATAAATATGGAGGCACCATGGGGTTCATTCCGTTGAAACCTATCCCGATAAAAGACAGGCGTTCGATGGTTTTTGTCGGGATGGGGCGCATTGATGTGCGTGATGGTGCCTTTGTTGTGATTGATGAGGTGAATGGTGAACGAATGCATATCCCAGTGGGCTCAGTGGTATGCATTATGTTGGAGCCGGGTACGCGCATCAGTCATGCTGCGGTTAAACTCGCGGCAACAACGGGTACATTATTGATTTGGGTCGGTGAAGCAGGGGTGAGACTGTATTCTGTGGGGCAACCTGGCGGTGCGCGGTCTGATCGTCTTTTATACCAAGCGCAGCTTGCGCTTGACCCTGATTTACGTCTAAAAGTCGTGCGTAAAATGTTTGAGCGACGATTTGGTGAGCCGGCGCCTCAAAGACGTAGTGTTGAACAATTACGTGGAATTGAAGGGGCTCGAGTACGCAACAGCTACAAAATATTGGCCAAGCAATACGGCGTTGAATGGCATGGCCGCAACTATGATCCAAATGACTGGGATAAAGGCGATGTGACCAATCAATGTATTAGTGCGGCGACCAGTTGCCTTTATGGCGTGACTGAAGCGGCTATTTTAGCAGCTGGTTACGCGCCGGCGATTGGATTTATCCACTCGGGTAAACCACTTTCGTTTGTTTATGATATTGCAGACATTGTTAAATTTGACACGGTCATACCACTCGCCTTCAAAGTTGCCGCCTCTTCACCCGCAGCACCTGATAGACAAGTACGTCTTGCTTGTCGTGAACTCTTTAGAACCAGCAAGTTATTGAAAAATATTATTCCGATGATCGAAGAGGTATTAGCGGCAGGTGATATTGCACCGCCTGAACCGCCTCATGACGCCCAACCACCAGCTATACCTGAGCCAAAATCAATCGGTGATAGCGGACATAGGAGCGGCTAAATAATGACTATGCTTGTTGTCGTCACCGAAGCCGTACCGCCAAGATTACGTGGCAGACTTGCTGTCTGGTTGCTCGAAGTGCGCGCCGGTGTCTATGTGGGCGATGTAACACGTCGCGTGCGGGAAATGATTTGGGAGCAGGTAACAGAACTTGCTGACTCCGGCAACGTGGTGATGTGTTGGGCGATGAACAATGAATCAGGTTTTGACTTTCAAACTTATGGTGAAAACCGTCGGGAGCCTGTCGATTTAGATGGTTTAAGGTTGGTGGTATTCAAGCCGAGTGATGAGGATAAATAAGCCCAGTTTGCTCTTTAAAAAGTTGGTAGAAAAATGCAGGTCGATTTTTGTTATATAAAACAGTAATATCCGTTTAGAGTGTTCCCCGTGCCCACGGGGATGAACCGCAGACAGACTTTCGTTAGTGCGGATAAACTTCGTGTTCCCCGTGCCCACGGGGATGAACCGACCGGACTTTGACGCTAACCTGAGTGCTGTGGGTGTTCCCCGTGCCCACGGGGATGAACCGCCGACCCTCGTACTCCACCTCGGGCACAACGAGTGTTCCCCGTGCCCACGGGGATGAACCGAGGTAGAACGTGACTATTCATGCGCTGTAGAAGTGTTCCCCGTGCCCACGGGGATGAACCGCCACTTGTCGTGATAGGATAGCATTTCTTTTAGTGTTCCCCGTGCCCACGGGGATGAACCGATTTTACTGTTAACAGTCCCGTAGATTTAACCGTGTTCCCCGTGCCCACGGGGATGAACCGCCCGAGCGACAGATAGTGGACTTTCGGAAGATGTGTTCCCCGTGCCCACGGGGATGAACCGCTGACCAGCGTTTTGTCGTAGTTAATCTCGTTGTGTTCCCCGTGCCCACGGGGATGAACCGAGAGAGATTATGGACTTATTTTCACCGACTCAGTGTTCCCCGTGCCCACGGGGATGAACCGTCACCGAGTCAGCACTAGAAAAGCCGACGCAAGTGTTCCCCGTGCCCACGGGGATGAACCGCATCAATTGCGCGACATTACCGTTTATTATATGTGTTCCCCGTGCCCACGGGGATGAACCGTTCTCTGGTAATACCGTCAGAATTGCTGATACGTGTTCCCCGTGCCCACGGGGATGAACCGGAGTGACAACCGATGCCAATTAAACGACTACTGTGTTCCCCGTGCCCACGGGGATGAACCGTACCGTCGCGTGATCCATGAGACCAAGGCGCAGTGTTCCCCGTGCCCACGGGGATGAACCGGTTCGTCAGGGGCTGTAGTGAGTCAGGATTTGGTGTTCCCCGTGCCCACGGGGATGAACCGTCGTAGTTTAGCGTAATGACTTCTGTGGAGAGGTGTTCCCCGTGCCCACGGGGATGAACCGTTGGATTCCCCAACTCATCATCTCCTTGATTTGTGTTCCCCGTGCCCACGGGGATGAACCGTTTGTCATTAACTTCTCTTGATACCGCTTCTGGTGTTCCCCGTGCCCACGGGGATGAACCGCCTTGCAGCAACGTGTCGCAGCCAACACAACAGTGTTCCCCGTGCCCACGGGGATGAACCGCTAAACGCAAAGCGGCATTTGCGCGTGAAAAAGTGTTCCCCGTGCCCACGGGGATGAACCGTATTACGACGTTCGTTCCTTGAGTGAACGTACGTGTTCCCCGTGCCCACGGGGATGAACCGCCAGTTGTAACGCCCAGGCGCTTTGATAGCGGGTGTTCCCCGTGCCCACGGGGATGAACCGTGTGTCAACAGCTTGTTGATGGGTTCCATAAAGTGTTCCCCGTGCCCACGGGGATGAACCGATAGCACGTGTGTCTTTTGGGATATCGACACAGTGTTCCCCGTGCCCACGGGGATGAACCGCTTCATGATCACCGCTGGTGATATACTTCCCGGTGTTCCCCGTGCCCACGGGGATGAACCGTCACCTGTTCACCAGTCGCGCCAGATTATGGGGTGTTCCCCGTGCCCACGGGGATGAACCGCCATACCGCCTTCCGCAAAACCTGGTACGGGTGTGTTCCCCGTGCCCACGGGGATGAACCGACGACAAAGCCATGTTTCACGACGCCCGTAAAGTGTTCCCCGTGCCCACGGGGATGAACCGCAGCTTGGTATTGTGTTCGGCTGGGGGCAGATGTGTTCCCCGTGCCCACGGGGATGAACCGGTCGTGACGTGCATTGGGTGGCTGAGCAAGTGCGTGTTCCCCGTGCCCACGGGGATGAACCGCACGCCGCCATTACTAACAGGAGTGATATTTTGTGTTCCCCGTGCCCACGGGGATGAACCGTCCGGCGAGTAGTCTCGATGCCCTTTTACGTCGTGTTCCCCGTGCCCACGGGGATGAACCGCGGTAATGATAATGTCTCTATGGCTGCTTACGGTGTTCCCCGTGCCCACGGGGATGAACCGAGAGTGACGAAGACATGACATCACGTAAAGAAGTGTTCCCCGTGCCCACGGGGATGAACCGTTAGCCGCACCAGCGTTTAGGTCGGTGAAAAAGTGTTCCCCGTGCCCACGGGGATGAACCGTGTTTGCACATCACCTTGATGCGGTGAACTTCGTGTTCCCCGTGCCCACGGGGATGAACCGCCGTTTAGCCAGCGATAAATGATGTTTGTATCGTGTTCCCCGTGCCCACGGGGATGAACCGACAATGAAAACGTTGGCAGGCGCGTATAATGAGTGTTCCCCGTGCCCACGGGGATGAACCGCTCTGATCCTGTAATATGTGGGTTATCCTCAAGTGTTCCCCGTGCCCACGGGGATGAACCGACCGATATAGTGCCGTGTAGTCCGGCTCCTAGGTGTTCCCCGTGCCCACGGGGATGAACCGCACGCCGTCGTTGACATTATACGTAAAATTGAGTGTTCCCCGTGCCCACGGGGATGAACCGCGAATAATGGCTGTTTTGATGCTGATGGTGCGCGTGTTCCCCGTGCCCACGGGGATGAACCGGCGCATTAAAAAATCTTTGCGCACGGGTTTGTGTGTTCCCCGTGCCCACGGGGATGAACCGCCACCATACATGGCCATAGATTCCACCACTTTGTGTTCCCCGTGCCCACGGGGATGAACCGCCCTAGACGGTGATGACGTTGACGCATACATGGTGTTCCCCGTGCCCACGGGGATGAACCGGCGGTTTTGTTTGCTGGGGACCACAACCATCAGTGTTCCCCGTGCCCACGGGGATGAACCGGCGGATGAACTATCCAATTGTTCTAGTGGCGCGTGTTCCCCGTGCCCACGGGGATGAACCGCCGTGACATGACGTCTTCTTTGATGTCACTACCGTGTTCCCCGTGCCCACGGGGATGAACCGTTCGTAAGGGCACAAGTTGACATTCGAAAAAGGTGTTCCCCGTGCCCACGGGGATGAACCGGCGAACGCGTTTACAAAAACGAATCCGCACAGGTGTTCCCCGTGCCCACGGGGATGAACCGCCGATTAAGGGAAAATACATGGAACCATTAAAGTGTTCCCCGTGCCCACGGGGATGAACCGTTCGCCTGTACGCAGTTTCAATAACTTGTTATGTGTTCCCCGTGCCCACGGGGATGAACCGTCACCACCAAATCTTCCCCCACCATGTAGTTTGTGTTCCCCGTGCCCACGGGGATGAACCGCAGTGCAAGCCCCCGCCACGTACTGCCTTGGCGTGTTCCCCGTGCCCACGGGGATGAACCGGACGTTGGCAATACATCTATGTTTGTTCAAAAGTGTTCCCCGTGCCCACGGGGATGAACCGGCATCCGCCACGGTGAGTTGGTAACGCTGCCCGTGTTCCCCGTGCCCACGGGGATGAACCAGACTAACATTGCTAATCGCGATATATTGCGGCGTGTTCCCCGTGCCCACGGGGATGAACCGTTAAAAGACGGTACAAAACGGCGGCCTGTTTTGTGTTCCCCGTGCCCACGGGGATGAACCGTGATGACCGGTGGTCGTCTTAAAAGTGACTTCGTGTTCCCCGTGCCCACGGGGATGAACCGGCTTAGCCATTATCAACCGTCTTAGAGATAAAGTGTTCCCCGTGCCCACGGGGATGAACCGGTGGCACTGTCATGCTCGGTAAGCTGATCCAGGTGTTCCCCGTGCCCACGGGGATGAACCGGTTTCGTTCTGATGGGGACAAAGACTGGTTTGAGTGTTCCCCGTGCCCACGGGGATGAACCGTTTGCGAACGTTTACGATCCAAACAAAAACAAGTGTTCCCCGTGCCCACGGGGATGAACCGCACGCGGAAATGATAAAGGCAAAAGCGGATAAGTGTTCCCCGTGCCCACGGGGATGAACCGAGAATACCGAGACAGACGACTTTGAACTGAATGTGTTCCCCGTGCCCACGGGGATGAACCGGAATAGCATTTTTTGTTAACGGGCCAATGGTTGTGTTCCCCGTGCCCACGGGGATGAACCGTTCCATTCGGGTATCTTGGTGACGAACTAATAGTGTTCCCCGTGCCCACGGGGATGAACCGTGAGCGCGTTGAATTTCTTGTTACGCTTTTTGGTGTTCCCCGTGCCCACGGGGATGAACCGCATGCATAAATATTGATGGTTTCATAATCACTGTGTTCCCCGTGCCCACGGGGATGAACCGAAACTGCGCTTTAACATCGGTGATCTAAAAATGTGCTCCCCGAGCCTACAGGAGGTGGGATTCGAGAGAGTGTCGAACATGTTACGAGTAGATGTTTGGCAGCATATCGATACACTATTTGCGTTAGCAGTAACAAGGGTTCTCGATACGGCTGAGACCGTCTCATCTCAGCCCGATATTGTTGCCGAGCGCTAATAAGCTATGCCTCACTCAGTTGCTCGACGGCCTCCAGTGCTTGAGAGCCGTAAATCAATGACGGACCACCGCCCATTAATACGGCGACATTGATGGCCTCTACGCACTCTTGCTTGGTGGCGCCGTGTTTGAGAGCGGCCGCGACGTGCGCACCAATACAGCCATCACAGCGCGCGGCAATGCCAATCCCTAATGCAATCAACTCCTTGGTTTTTACATCGAGATCGCCCTCTGCCATCGCTGCCCGGTGAAGCTGTCCGAATGCGGATAAGGTATCACTGCTGTGTGCTTTAAATTGTTTATTGAGCGCCAGTTGTTGCTGATTGATTTCCTGATAGTTTTTCTTCGTCATAAGGCCTTCCTATTAATTTAGATTTATCTAATTTAAAGGGTTTTTTGCCATCATGCAATCCGTGTCTGCCGAGTCGTTGCTTTTGTCTAAAAAGGCCAGCAGTACGAGTCTGCCTTTTAGTAAAAATGGGGACAAATGCATTATTTATTAGATTGTCACTAATAGTTGATCTAGTTTAAAACAACACATTCAACCTTTTTACCTACATGCTCCTATGTGCTGTCACTGACGGAGGTCAGTATGAGTATAAAAAAACGATTACTCGTTGTAGTCCTGACAGGCGTTATCCTGCCCACCCTCATTATCGCTATTGTGTCACTCTATCAGTTTCGAACGAGTACATTGCAAAGCTATGAGCAGAGCTCATACAAAGAAATGCAGCACATAGGCAATGCGTTTAAATTCTACTTAGAAGGACTGGCGGCAAACGCCAAGATGCTGGGTAACAGCGACGCGCTTAAACGCTTAGATAGCTCAGTCACCAAGTATATGGGCGCAACCCAAACCATGACCTCCAAGCAAAATAGCCCCACTGAGGCACGGGCATATGGGTTGCTTGAGGCGATGGGAGAATCGCGAGAAGATTTTGCGTATGTGTTTCTTGGTTTAAGCGACGGTGGTTACATTCAATGGCCGCAAGGCGATTTGGGTGACTATGACCCGAGGCCACGTCCTTGGTACCAGACGGGGCAGGGGAGTGGCAACACCCCTGTCAGGGTACCTGCCTATCAAGACGTGAATACCGGGGCTCCCCTCCTTGATTATGTGATGGAGTTTCAAGCCCAAGATGGCCTGAGTGGCGTGATTGGTGTCGACGTCACCCTAGAGGCGCTGACAAACATGCTGGGCGACGTTACCCTCGGTGAGTCGGGTTACATTGTGTTGGTGGAAGACACGGGCACAGTGCTTGCGGATCCTAACAATCCGGATAACAACTTTGAGCCTGCGCGGAGTGTCGAAAGTGTTTATAGCGGCGGCAACTTTAGCGAGTCACTTACCGCCGCGTCCTTTGATGGTGAAGACTATTTCGTGAACCAATACAAAGCACCGGAGAGTGGCTGGCGTTTGATTGGGATTGTGCCGCAGCAAGAGGTTCTCGGCCAAGTGACGCAGTTGCAGACGGTGATCCTGTCCATCAGTCTGATCCTTGTTATCGTCTTTGGTGTGCTTGGCTACTTTATGATTCAACGTATATCGGCATCTATCATTGCGGTCAGTGATGGGCTGAGTGATGCGGCAAGCGGTGATGGTGATTTGACCAAGCGTTTACCGGTTCGCAGCCAGGATGAGCTGGGTAAAACGGCCGGTGCGTTTAATCAGTTCGTGGATGTGATTCAAGAGCTGATTATTGGTATTAAGGACAGATCCACCAAGCTGTCGTCTCATGCCGATCACACCACCCAATTTGCGGAGCAGTTAGACGGTGCCAGTAACCAGCAGCGCTCAGGGCTAGAGCAAATCGCCACTGCGTTCCACCAAATGGTGGCCACCGCCAACGAAGTCTCTCAAAACTGTAATCAAACGGCGGATTCCGCCCAGCAGTGTCAGTCGGAAGTCGATCGTGGTATGGCCTTGATGAACAATACCCGTGCGGCCGTACAGGAAATGGCGACCACGCTCAACGAAGCGGATAGCGCGATGGCGGAGCTCACCAAAGAAAACGACAATATCACCGCCATGCTGGATACCATTCGAGGTATTGCCGAGCAAACCAATTTGCTTGCGCTTAATGCGGCGATTGAATCAGCGCGTGCGGGGGAGCATGGGCGAGGTTTTGCGGTTGTCGCTGACGAAGTGCGTGTTCTGTCACAAAAAACCACCAAATCAACGGAAGAGATTGATGAGCTGCTACAAGCCTTAACGCAACGCACCAACCAGCTCTCTGAAAAGCTGCAAGGCAGTGTTGAGCATTCACAGACCACCACGGAGGCGACGGAAGAGGCCTTGAGCGTCTTTGATACCATTCAAAGCTTGGTGGGACAAATTCACGATATGGCGGCACAAATTGCCACAGCCACTGAGGAGCAGCACTCTGTTTCTGAAGATATCAATCAGAATGTGACCGGTGTGCTAGAAGGCGCTAACAGCGCAGCGTCCACGGCAGAGCAAACGAATGCCACGGCGGCAGAGCTACGTATGGTGGCCTCAGAGCTCTCAGAGTTGGTGAATCGCTTTAAAACGGAAAAGGATCGTTAATCGTAGCGGTTGACAACCGAGTGACGACATAAAGCGGCGAGTCAAATGCTCGCCGTTTTTTATATACGTGGTTTGGCCGCTATGCGACCTCGACAAACCCCATCAGGCCGGTTTTCATGTGCTCAATGACATGGCAATGATACATCCACCGGCCTGGGTTATCGGCCACAAACGCTGCCTTGGCGTGGCCATTTTTACCCAACAGCACGGTGTCAGTGTGGAAAGGTGTCACCGGTTTGCCATCCATTTCCAGCACAGTAAAGGTGTGGCCGTGCAGGTGAATCGGGTGATGGTATTGGGTGACATTCTTTAAATCGAAAATATAGGTTTTGCCCCGTTCGAGTGTTGCGATCGGTTCAGGAATATTACCTTTACTCATTCCCTCCCAGGCTCGCTTATTCATCAGCCAAAACTCGTGTTTTCCTTTGCCTTGCTTATCAGCAGGTGTGATGGCACCCGCCCACTCAAAGACAAAGTGGCGGGTTTCGGCGTTGGCTAAATCAAGCGCGGGTACAGGGTTGAGCGGTAGCGCCGGAAGCTCTTTCTCGCGCAAATGCGAGGGCGTCGAGATAAAGCTCGCGAGCAAGAAAGGAAAGTCACCTTTCATGTGCATTATTTCGACTTTTTCGCCGGCGTTTGGTGCAATCAGGCCAATATCTAGCCGCATCCCTGGGGCTATCTTGTGTTCTTCTAACCGGCGTGGTGTGGCAATCGGGTTACCATCGATAGCGATGATCCAAGCGTCTGCGCCGCGCACTTGAATCGGATAGGTGAGCGTATTGTCCACATTGGCCAAGCGCAACCGTGTGGTCGCCTTTTCTTGCAGTGTGTATTCAGGATGATGAGTACCATTCACGGTGCCCCACTCACCGGGTGTGCCCATGCGAGCGCTATAACGAGGAATAGCGAGATCTTTCCATTGCCCTTGGCGGTCGAGGTGCCAGTGCTTGAGCATGAGAACATGTTCTTCGTCAAACGCGATCGGTGATGACTCTTCCACCACAATGGTGCCGACCAGCCCTTTTCCTAGCTGCACGACAGAGTTCATGTGAGGGTGGTACCAAAAGGTGCCGGCATCCGGTGGGGTAAAACGATAGGTAAAGGTTTCACCGGGCTGAATAGGCGCTTGGGATAAAAAAGGTACACCGTCCATTTCAATTGGGATACGCAGTCCATGCCAGTGAATGGTGGTGGGTTCGTTGAGGTTATTGGTAAAGTGAATCGTCACTGGCTCGCCTTGGCGGCAGCGGATAGTAGGGGCTGGGATGTTGCCATTAAAGGCGAGCACGTCGGTTTGATAACCGGGCACCAACTCGGCCTGACTGGGCTCAGCGCTTAAATGGTATTCCCATTGGCCGCTTTGCCGAGAGGCAGAGACTAGGGAGCAAGCGGGTAGAGTGGAAAGCGCCGCTATGGCTGCCGTTTTTTGTAAGAATTGGCGTCGGGAAACGCCCTGAGAGCTCAACTTATCCCAGCTCATCCTGTAAACCTCCTCAACATGGTGAATGCTCGCCAGTATACCCTGGAAGACGATAGTTGAGAAAGATTATCAATTGTGAGTGTGAGGCAGTTAAAACAGCGAGCGGTCAAACTCGCTGGGCAGTCAGATTATTGACGATGGAAGGCATCTAGTCCAGGTGCTTGATTGATTTCAGGTAAACACTCAAATCCAGGCTTAGCGATGTAATAGCCCTGAAAAAAATCGACCCCCAACCCGACCAAGCACTGCAACTCTGCCTCTGTTTCAACGCCTTCGGCAATAATTTGACGATGTAGCTCCTGACACATAGCGACACTATGGCGAACAATGGCCTGCTTGGTGACGTCAGTGTCAATATCCCGTACCAATGCCATATCCAGTTTCACCATATGGGTATCAATATTAGCCAGCGCTGTTAGGCCGGAATAGCCAGCACCAAAGTCGTCGATTGCGGTCAAAAAACCTTGCGAGCGGTAATAGCGAATAATGCGTTGAATATGGCCGTAATCCAACACTTCTTCACCTTCGGTGAACTCAAACAGAATCTGATCAAGTGGGAAGTTATAGTCATTCGCTGCTTTAAGGGTGGTACGAATACAACGCTCAGGCTCGTAAACCGCATTGGGCATGAAATTAATGCTGAGATAACAAGGGATACCCAGCTCAGCGGCCAGCTTCACCGCCTTGATGCGACAGGTTTGGTCAAACTGATACTGATTATCTGCATTGACATGTTGGAACACACTGCCTGCACCACTGCCATCTAATCCCCGAGCTAGCGCTTCATAGGCATAAATGGAACCGGTAGAAAGCTGAATGATCGGTTGGAATGCCATGGTAAAATCGAAAGCGAGTGGCTGGGCATCCCTGCAAGCCTCACATTGTGTAGAAGAAGCTGTCATAGAAAAGAGGTTGTTTAGTCTGTGCTTGTAGAAAGATTAATGGAGTTCTGGGCAGAATGCGAATTAGATGACAAAAATTATGGGGTTTGCACGGTTTAAGATGAATGCCTTGTGATGTCGACTCGACATAAACAGACAAGACTTGGTTTTAATATGCCAAAACGGTCTCTTTTTCATCATAAGTTGGCACTGGATATGCTTAATATTAAATCGGCAACGTTGGG
Source organism: Salinivibrio kushneri (assembly GCF_027286325.1). Lineage (NCBI taxonomy): Bacteria > Pseudomonadati > Pseudomonadota > Gammaproteobacteria > Vibrionales > Vibrionaceae > Salinivibrio > Salinivibrio kushneri. The sequence goes on along the minus strand of NZ_CP114589.1, from coordinate 139,037 downwards.
AGTGTCATTATGATGGCGGAGAACGCGGTCAAAAGTGCGTGCTTGGAAAATGGATTTCCCGATATTTGCTACAAAATAGCCAGAATTGGTTTATACCTTAATAAGGTGGCTTTACAACCAACCCCAAGAGATGCCGGTTCAAGGTAGCTGGCCAGTGACAGAGGATGAACGTCATGCTTGCTGAAAAACGGGATGAAATAGACAACCCCCTGATTTGGCCAATACTCAGTATTCTAGAATCAACGCGACAAAGCTGGAAAGTGCACCACCTACTCGGTGAGCTGCAAAAAGACACCATGATGGCCCAGCTCGATGCTGACCCCCACCTTGATTTATTCAAACGCAACTTCCTGATTATGAATGCACTGTATCAACTACAAGAAATGTTGTTGCCGCAGCAATGGTTGCAGGTTGAGTCAATGGATATTCAGCTGCAATGGCGGGTCGGCAGCAGTGGTTTTGTAGCCAAAGAAATTGATTACCAGGATCCGTTGCGTGATTACTACATGGACTGGAACAACTACGATGCCAGCCAAGATGACGTTAAAGAGCTGCTGTCGTCGTTTTGGAAGCACTACCAGCGCCATATCGGCAACGAAGCGCCGGGTGAAGCCATGCTGGAGCGCAATAAGGCGCTAAAAGTGCTGGGGCTCGACGAGCATGCCAGCGAGCATGAAATTCGTCGTCAGTGGCGCAAAATGGCACTCAAGTGGCACCCAGATCGGCCCGAGGGAGATGCAACCACCTTCCGTGAAATGTGCGAAGCTTGGCAAAGCTTGCGCTTATAAACAGCGTTCGGCAAGCAACAACAGGGTGTGAGATAACACCCTGTTGCTTAACCCCTTAAACGCGCGTTGTTTTCGCGTCACACTCACGCGTTATTCAGCCCGCGGCTGCGCAATTCAAAAATCAGCTTTTCGGCACTGCATTCAAATTGCAGTTTGATGTGAGCGCGACTGCCATCGAACTGTTGCGGATCAAAGTCATGCTTCACGGCAGGATTAATGCTTTCTGCAAGGGATAGGTATTGCTCGAAGCGTGCTTGCACCGCGTCCTTGCTGTCGCCGTGAATGGTCACTTCTGCCACTTCGTCGCCTTCAGAAATAATGTAACCTATTTCAGCGCTGACACCGCATGCATCACAGGTGTCGGTTTGATTCTCTTTCATGATATTTCCCTACGTTAAAAGCAGCAGGCGTGAAAAACGTGCTGGTGGCCTGCTGTAAGTCGATACGACGATCTTTAGCAAAGTATTGGTTGTGGCACATTGAGGCAGGTCAGGTTTTGCAGTGTTTGTAGCGACACGTAGCGATAGCAAGCGATACAGGTACTGACAAAGACATCACCCACCATTCGCGTTTATGCCATTGGTGGGTGAGCGTTATCATGCGATTGGGTTTAAGGGATCAGTCCCAATCTTCTTCCCATTGTACTAAGGTGCCTTTCGGCCAGTGAGTACCGATATCATGATACTCTTGCTCAAGCTTGTGGCGGCGAATTTTCAGTGTTGGCGTGAGTTTGCCGTTTTCAATGCTCCAAGGCTCTTTAATCATCAATACGCCTTTGATTTGCTGGTGTGATTCCAGCTCCCCATTGATAGTATCAATCACCTTCTTTACGCGACGCTCATAACGTGCGCGGTCAAAGTTGGGAAAGTGATGTGGCAGCGCGAGTAGAATAGGCGCAGGCATGCCTGAACCAATCACACACAGCATCTCGGCATTAGAGAGCTCGAACAAACGCTTTTCAATCGGCACCGGCGCGACAAATTTACCTTTGGCGGTTTTAAAGGTGTCGTTTTTACGCCCCGAAATACTGAGATACCCCTCACTGTCTAGTTCACCGAGATCACCCGTATGTAACCAGCCATCCACCAAGGTCTCGGCTGTGGCCTCTTCGTTTTTGTAGTATCCACTGAACAGGCCTTCGCTTTTTACCAGGATTTCCTGGTCATCGGCAATTTTTATCTCAACCCCAGGCCCAGCATTACCGACTGTGCCAATCTTATCGGCTCTAAAGGGGTAGTTGAGAGTACTGTAGGCATAGCTTTCTGTCATGCCCCACGCCTCGGTAATGTGTAATCCTAGCTTTTCATACCATTGCAGTAATGCGGGCGAGACAGGGGCTGAGCCGCAGCCCAACACGCGTGCCTGATCCAACCCAAGGTTTTTAGCGATTTTGCTTTTAATCAAGTTATTGACCAAGGGGATGCGAAGGAGAAGGTTAAGCTTTCCGTCTGGAAGCTTCTCTTGAATCCGTTGCTGGAACAGCGTCCATAAGCGAGGAACAGAGATAAATAGCGTCGGACGATGCATTTTGACATCTTCGATAAAGGTATCAAGCGATTCAGGGAAAGCGGTAGGTATCCCGCCCATGATGGCCGAGCCCATGATGTAAACCCGCTCGGTAATATGCGCCAGTGGTAGATAAGAGAACAGGCGGTCATCAGGCTCAATGCCAATATGGTCAATTAACCGCTGAGCTGACCAGCAGTAGCCGCCATAACTTAAAATCGCCCCTTTAGGTAATCCAGACGTGCCGGAAGTATACACTAAAGACATCACATCACTGTCTTGATGCACAGGGCGCTCATCTGATGCTTCATGGTTGGCGATCAAATCATGCCATTCGTAATGGCAGCTAAACGTGGGGTAAGGAAAGGCAATGGTCTTTAAGCCTGGCATGCTTTCCAGTGAGGCACTCAGGGCTTTACTGTCATCAAGTTTGCCCACAAACATGGCTTTCGATTCACTGTGAGTCACCACATGGTCAATGGTGTCTGTCCCGGCCGTTGGAAATATTGGCACACTGATATAACTGCCCATCATCATCGCTAAATCGGCAATAAACCATTCCGCGCAGTTTTTAGAGATGAGCGCGACCTTATCACCGGGCTTCAGTCCCATGTCACGCAGAGCGGTGACCATGCGCAATGCTTGGTCGGCCACATCCGCAAAGGTGTAGTCATGAAAGCGGCGGCCGTGAATCTGGCGGAGAAAAACATGGCTTGGACGTTCATCGGCCCACCGTAGGATCTGATCGTTCGGTTTGATATGTGACATTGGACTTCCTCATTGTCGCAACGTAAGAATACGTTTAAACGTTATAATAATGTTAATTTAGTGATCAGGAGCGAGGGGAAGCAAGATAATCATTTAAACACGTGTTCAAATTATGACTGATGGCACTATTTGCAGTGATTTGCCACGGATTTTTCAGTTTTTTCATATTCTTCTCAATAAGGTTTTTGGAAGTTTGATCCGCTTCAGCGTCTTGGTAAAGCGTTAGTGTCAGGCTGAGTGGGTCAGTCTGTACTATTTTAAAAGGGGCGGGACTTTTTCGTGAGTTAGCCTGACCGCGAGCCGAGTGGCGCGCGTGTCATCACAGCGCCAATGACGGCGATTGACGGGGAGAACAGATTACGCATGCCAAAACGCAGTAAAGCCCAAACACAGCAAACCATCGAGACTATCTTGGCAGAAGCGAAGCGGCAGCTGTTGGCGCTTGGTTATGAAGGAATGTCTTATACCACGCTCAGTGAAGCGACAGGCGTATCGCGCACCGGGATCAGCCACCACTTTCCCCGCAAGCAAGATTTTATGGTCGCATTAGAGCCTTTTTTGGTAGAGAGCCTGCGTACGCCCCTCGATACTCGCAGTACCATCAATGCGTTTATGAAAAGCTGGATGCAAGCGATGCATGCCGAGGGTGAGTTTAAAGCAACGCTAAAGCTGTGCTTTTATGTGTTAATCAGCGGCAAAGCCGATAATGGTGCCGCATTCAGATGTTTAAAAACACTACAGCAAGAGTGTGAACAACAAATGCAAACCGATTTAACGGTCGCTTTTTCGCAACTGTTGGGTGCCAGTGTGTTGTTATGTCGTCAGCGAGCTGAAACGAAATCCTAATGTCATGGTTATTTTTGATCAGGCAATGGGGTGAGAAATGACTTCCCGTTAACAGACAGCCCCTGCGTTTCTTGTTATCATTACCTCGCTTTCTAAGCAGCACATGAATTTTGGAGACAACCATGAACAATACCGACCATCCTCCGAGTCTGAACGGAGAAAAATAGCGACAGTTGGTATTGCTGTATCCCATCGTTACCAACTGTCGCCGATAGTTGGCCCCGCCCGCTTTGTTTTTCTCCTCTCGCTGTGACACATCACTCTGCCTAGTTGGGCACTATGTTGTTGATGGTCGTTACCTACTGCCAATCGGGAGATTCGCCATGACGGTAATGAACAACCCTTTTACTGAATCGACCACTTTCTCAACGTCAGAGATCGTGGCCGCTCGCAATGCCTTTTTGCAATATGAAATCAACAAGCAAGTTGAATTGCTCACAGTTATGCCCCATGAGGAGTGTATGGCCGTGCTGGGTCACTGCTCGGTGGCGCATGTTCACCAACTGCTTGATGAACTAAACCAACAAGGCCATCAGCATCAAGCTAATCAATATGCTCATTGCTTGGGTCTCGTTGTGCCTCATACCAGTATTCGTCAACGTGTCAGTGCTCAGATAAATCAGTGGCGTTTCAGAATCGCCATCAGCATGCTGATAGTGCTCGCCACCGCTATCTTGAGCTATCTATCGGTTTTTGTTTTTGTCTAGTCCGTGCGCACTTAGCTTGATCTTACGCAGTAAATTGTTGCGCAATTATGCTATCACTATAACGATAGTTGAATTGTTCAAAAATATTTTAATAATGGGGTCACGGCTGTGAGCCGCGACCCCAATTCTGCCAATAAGGTAACCCTATGAGTGATGCACTGGTACTCGTTATTAATTCAGGTAGCTCGTCGTTAAAATTTGCACTGATGGATGCGCAAACTGGCGATGCGGTGATTTCCGGCGCTGGAGAATGCTTTGGGCGCGATGACGCGCGGATGAGCTGGAAAGTCGACGGTGAAAAAACCGAGAAAACCTTAAGTGCAGGAAGCAACCACCACCAAGAGGCCATGGACATCATTGTGGGCCTTATCGAAAGCAACCAATTGAGTGACAAACTGCAGGCCGTTGGCCACCGTGTGGTACATGGCGGTGAAACCTTCAGCCAAGCTACCCTGATTGACGATGCTGTACTGGCGCAAATTGATGCGCTAAAAGCCTTGGCGCCACTGCATAACCCCGCGCACGTAGTGGGCATTAAAGCGGCACGCAAAGCCTTCCCAAGCTTGCCACAAGTGGCGGTTTTCGATACGGCATTCCATCAAACGATGCCAGAAAAAGCTTACCATTACGCGATTTCGCGTCAGCTCTACAACGATTACGGTATTCGCCGCTATGGCTTCCACGGTACCAGCCATTATTACGTGAGCCGTGAAGCCGCCAAATGGCTTAACCAAGCGCCTGAACAAAGCAACGTGATTACCGTTCATTTAGGCAACGGTGCCTCTTTGTGTGCGGTCAAAGAGGGTCAAAGTGTCGACACCAGCATGGGCTTTACGCCGTTAGCCGGTTTGATGATGGGCACACGCTGTGGCGATATTGATCCATCCATTCTTGAGTTCTTGTCGCAAAAAGGCTTAACCACTGAGCAGATCCACCATGAATTGATCGATAAAGCCGGTTTACTCGGTGTCTCGGAATTGACGAACGATTGCCGAGGCTTGGTCGAGGCGGCAGAGCAGGGCCACAAAGGCGCACAATTGGCACTAGAAATGTTTGCTTATCGTGTAGCAAAATACATCGCAAGTTACATGGTGCCGTTATCCCGCCTCGATGCGATTGTTTTTACCGGTGGAATTGGCGAAAACTCACTGCCAGTGCGTGAGATGATCCTCAAAGAGCTGGCTATTTTCGGCTATCAGGCGGATGCCGATGCCAACGCCGCCGCACGTTTTGGTGCCGCAGGGCAAATCACCACCCAAGCGTCACCGCTAGCATTGGTGATCCCAACCAACGAAGAGTTAGTGATCGCACAACAAGCCATGGCAATGGCCTGATCTCTGCACCGTATTCGGGTATCAAGCGAGCCTCAAGGCTCGCTTTTTTTGTGGTCACTCGCCATGATCTTGCCAGACAAGCAAGCCGACTCTCGATAGGCTAAGCAGGACGAGCGCAAGAGAAAAGAAAACGAGAATAGGTCTAAAATTGCGAAGGCTTGTCATCTTTGCACCACTTAACGCAGCATAGATTTAATGTAGTTACGCTTGCCAAAACGACTCATCAAAATGGCGGCGCTAACATGGATAGTGACGAGTACCAGGGTTGCGTTGGCAGCAAACTCATGGACTTCTTCTAACCATTCGATCTCTTCACCTGACCGCGTCATTGCCCAGCCAGTCAAAATGGTGACGAGGAGCAATCCCCAAAGACTCCAAATCATAAGTGCTGCGGCAGGGTTATGACCTGAGCTTGTATGATCACGTCCGCGTGTAAGGTTGCTGAAGTGAGCACGAGCGGCAGAAAGCGAGGGAATAAAACGGGTTAGTCGTGCTTCTGAATGCGTGAGCATTCCCCAAATCAGACGTAAGGCAATGGCCCCAAGAATCACGTACCCAAACCAGCGATGAATGTCACTGCCTTCTTCCGTGACGCTCATATTGGCAAAGAATAATGCAGCAATCAGCCAATGGCTGAACCGGGCGACTCTGTCCCATTTAAATGGTCGGGTGGTGTTGGCGGTCATGATAATTTCCTCTCATGTGGTTATGCCTTCACTCTATGAGAGGAAACTTAAGAATCACTTAAGAGGGGCGAAAAAATAAAAAAGTTATATTTTACAATTGGATAAATTTGTTGGGTGCATTTTTTATCGGCTGGAGGAGCTTCTTAAGCTTTTCTTAAGTATCGCGCCGTAAGCTCAGTGACAATCAGCCAATAAAGGATGTCACCGCTATGGTCAATTCAGCGAGTCGATTTGACATTGTTACACCAGACTCAGCGAATCGCGCTGAAATAGAGGCGTATATTGCTGAACGCTATCAACAAGCCTTCAACGCGACAATTACCACCTTCATGCCTTATTTGTCCTGCCTGAGAGGACAAGACGATCGCTTATTGTCGGTGTGCGGCTATCGCCCCGCTGCGTATCAGCCGCTTTTTCTCGAACAATACCTTACCGATGATGTGGCTGACGTACTTAGCGCTCACTATCAGCAAGTGATCACACGTACCTCAGTGATTGAGTTTGGGCAACTGGCCTCATTCTCTTCGGGAACGTCACTACCACATTTCTACGCTTTAGCGAATGGGCTGCTGTCACACGGATACCTATGGTGTGTGTTTACCGCCACAGGGCCGCTATATGCACTTATGCGACGATTTGGCCTTGATCCCCATCTACTGACTGATGCGGAAGCGAGTCGTCTACAACCCGCCACTGATCAATGGGGCAACTACTACACGCGGATGCCTCGTGTCTGTGCCGGTCACCTTGCTCAAGGTGCCGAGCAGTTGGAGCGGATTGTGTCTCACCACCGCCATACGGAGAATGCTAATGCGCGTCTTATTTGAACGTTTGGCTGACTATGCCAGATCCCAACCTGATCAGGTTGCTATTCACGGGTCGGATGCATCTGGCGACTGCCTGATACTGACCTACCAAGCGCTTTGGGGACGGATCAGGGCGCTGAGTGAAACGCTATTGGCGCTCGATACACAGATGATTGGGCTTGCCGGTGACAACAGTGTTAGTTGGGTATTGATCGATCTTGCCGCTGCGTATGCAGGCATCTCAATTGTACCGATCCCGCCCTTTTTTACGGCGGACCAACAACAGCATGTCTTGGAGACTGCGAGGGTAGATTGGGTGATTGGCTCGCTACACCCTGATGTCGCATTAAGCCACGCATCTGTGACTACATTGGCGGGATTACCATGCCATGCACGAGACGTAGACGCACTGCCAGCGTTGCCTCCTGCCGTAAAGGTCACGTTTACTTCAGGCTCGACCGGTTCTCCCAAGGGCGTGGTATTGAGCGCAGCCACGTTGGAGAGCGTTAGTGTATCGCTTGCCAGTACCGTCTCCACTAATGCGGTACCCTCCCGTCATTTAGTCGTCCTTCCCTTGTCCACACTACTGGAGAATATGACGGGTGTTTACGTGCCTCTTTTGCTTGGGGTGACGACAGTGATCCCATCCAGCAATGACTTGGGGCTGATCGGCTCAAGCCAGTTAAACCTGAATCAATTGATGAGCGGACTGATTCGTTATCGTCCGCAAAGCTTGGTACTTACCCCTGCGTTATTGCGAGCCGTCATCCATCTTGGTGAACAGCATCCTGGTGCGGTTGCCGATCTCAAGCACGTTGCTGTCGGAGGCGCAAAGGTGGCACCGGCCTTATTGCGCGCAGCAAGCCGGCTTGGCTTATCGGTTTTTGAGGGTTATGGCTTATCGGAGTGCGGATCAGTGGTGAGTTTGAATACCTCCGAGCACCATTGTGTTGGCAGTGTGGGTAAACCGTTACCTCACCATCGTGTTTTTCTGGCTTCAGACGGTGAAATCATGGTAGTGGGCGCGACATTCTCAGGCTATCTGGATCGCGACTTTCACCCTCACCAAGGCGTCGTTGCGACGGGAGATATCGGTGAGTTTGATGATGACGGCTTTTTGTACGTGAAAGGTCGCAAAAAAAATCAACTCATTACGGCTTTTGGCCGCAACATCCATCCAGAATGGATTGAGGCGGAAGCTATGGCCTATTCGGCGCTTAGCAACATGGTGGTATTGGGAGAGGGGAAGGACTACCTGACTGCCATTATTGGTAGCGACTCTCCTGAACAAGCAAAGCAGCAGCTGATCCAGCTTAACCACCAACTGCCCGATTATGCGCAGCTCCGAGCGGTGATATTTACCGCTCCTTTTCATCAGCAACCCCATTTAATTACGGCAAATGGCCGCCCTAAACGCGATGTCTTTTGCCAACAATTTGAGCCGCAACTTAACACGTCGGCCCAATCATTACTGACTGACGAAACCCTGCCACTCACGGCACATTCCTAGGAGGATTTATGGATAATCAAGGTTTTTTCCATGTACTAGAGAAAGAAACCGCTCAGGCGAGAGCCTCAATGCTGAGTGTGCCTGTGATTGAGGCTTGCGACGATAAGGCGATCTCGCTGCAAACCTACACGGCCTTTCTTGTTCAGGCTTATCATCATGTGAAGCATACCGTTCCATTACTGATGGCCTGTGGTTCTCGGTTGCCGGAGCACTATGAATGGTTACGCCAAGCGCTCGGCGCATACATTGAGGAAGAGAAAGGTCACCATGAATGGATCTTGGATGACTTGCGCGCATGTGGCTTTGATGCCGAACTAGCGAAGGCTAACTGCGGTGAAGGCCAAGTCGGGTTAGGGATTGAGATGATGGTGGCGTATTTATATCACCAAATTGATCGTAAAAACCCAATGGCCCTATTTGGCATGGTTTGGGTGTTGGAAGGGACGAGTGTCTCAATCGGCGGCTCGATGGCCGCACTGATCCAGCAAATGCTTTCTCTACCCGATACAGCGATGCGGTATTTAACGTCACACAGCACCTTGGACGTAGAGCATATTGGCTATTTTGCCGATTTGATGAACAAGGTAACGGATCCCGCGGACCAACAAGCCATCATTGATAGTGCGAACCGTGTTTATGCGCTGTATGAATCAATGCTGCGAGCACTTCCCATGACCACGACACAGACCCAAGTGGCATAGGAGGCGGTAATGAAAAACACAATTATATTGCTAACAGGTGCGACAGGGGGCATTGGCCGAGCTCTGGCTGATGCACTGGCAAAAAAAGGCGCAATACTTGTGCTCGTCGGCCGCCATCTCAATGCGTTGCATGATCTTAAAAATCAGCTTGTGAATGACGACCATCATCAGATCATCGAAGCAGACATTGGTACAGCTGAGGGCAGAGACAAGGTGAATCAGCATGCACGATGGCTGGGCCAACAAGGTACGCCTATAGAAATGCTGATCAATAATGCGGGGGTAAATGGTTTCAATTATCTATCCATGCGCGCAGATGACAGTATTGAACATGAAATTGCCATCAACCTAACCGCCCCTATTTTGCTTTGCAAACATGCACTCACGTGGCTCGCACCGACAGGCCTCATTGCCAATATTGGCTCAACCTTTGCTGGTATCGGTTTCCCCGGATATGCCAATTACGGTGCGACGAAATCAGGCTTGTATCGCTTTACCGAAGCGTTAAATCGGGAGCTACATGGCACTCAGCAGTGTGCCATTTATATCGCGCCTCGAGCAACTAAGACGGCGTTAAATGATGCACGTGCAACGGCGATGAATAAGCAATTGCGAAATCATGTGGACTCACCAGAGTGGGTAGCGAATCACATTATTCGTGCCATCGAAAAGCGTTGCTTTGCGACGTGGCTCGGGTGGCCCGAAAAACTGTTTGTTCGTCTGAATCAACTTTTTCCATTGTTAGTGGGTCATGGAATCGCAAAACAAAAAGACATCATTGATTTTCACGCCAATACGCCACAAGGCTTGCCAGTTGTAGAGGAATCGCACCATGACTATTCGTAAATCATTTTATATTACCGTATGGGCACTCAGTTGTTCTTTGATCAGTGCGACAGCGCTGGCCGACCCTATCTTGGCTAAGATCCAGACACGCTGGGCACAATGTAACTACACTGTCGAAAGCAGTGACGACAAAGTGGCGTGCTTCGACCGTTTAATCGATGACACGCAAATTGCACTCCTTGCTCAACCAGCGCGTCATGATCTGAAAATATGGCTTGCTATCAATAAGAGCTCGTTAGCCGGGGTTGATGGTGGCATGGGAGCATTAGGCTTGGTCAAGGATGCAAAAATCCTACTTGAAGATGTGATAACACAGGCGCCGGAAACGCTGGACGGTTCGGCCCTAACGAGCCTCGCGACGTTGTACCACAAAGTGCCGGGCTGGCCACTCGCCTTTGGTGATGACGATAAGGCTGCTGAGCTGTTTAAAAAAGCACTCGCGATCAATCCAGACGGTATCGATCCGAACTATTTTTATGGCGAATTTCTGGCGGATACCGGAAAAACAAATCTCGCTGTGGCATTCTTGAAGCATGCACAGCAAGCCCCTGCACGGCCGGACCGTCCTCTTGCTGATCAAGGACGCCAACAAGAAATTATCCAAAAACTGAAGGAGCTTAATCAGCAATGAGGCTGCTACTCGTCGAAGATGATTGCATGCTAGGGGAGTCCATGGTGGCGTCGCTGCAGCGTCACGGCTATACCGTTGATTGGTTGCAGCGAGGCGGTGGTGTGGATGCCCTGTTAAATACCGAAAGCTTTACCGCCATCATTCTCGACTTAACCTTGCCAGACACTGATGGGCTTCATGTGTTGCGTAAAATTCGCCGCAAACATAGCGATATCCCTGTGATGATTTTGACCGCACGCGATGACATTGATGACCGTGTGAAAGGGTTAGATGGTGGAGCCGACGACTACATGATCAAACCTTTTGCGCTCGAAGAGCTATTGGCGCGTCTGCGCGTCATGATTCGGCGTATTTCCGGTTATGCCGATACCACCATGTCATGCCATGGCGTGACCTTGTCGATGGCAACGGGTGAAGTGGATATGGAGGGTGCACCTATTCGGTTAACTCCTAACGAGTTCAAGCTGTTATCCACACTGATGGCACACGCTGGCCGAGTAATGAGCAAAGATCAACTTCAACAAGCGCTTCATGGTATGGATGAGGGAATTAGTCCGAATGCCATTGAAGTCCATATTCACAATTTACGCAAAAAAACGGGTGGAACCTTGATTCAAAACATTCGTGGGGTTGGGTATATCATTGAGAAATAAACAGCGCCCACATTCAATAAAACGCCATCTTACATTCAGCACTGTGTGTGTGGTGGGGGTGTTAATGTTTGTCTCTTGGCTGCTGGTGTATAGCGAAGCTCGTCATGAAATTAATGAAGTCTATGACGCGCGATTGGGGCAATCGGCAAAAACGTTGGCGCTGTCGGTAATGAGCTGGGGAGATCAGCCGCCAGATAACTTTACACAAAGCTATACCTATTGGTTAAACGCGATCACTGCCAACGCAAAAGATGACGATACGACCACACCATTTGGTCACCCCTACGAAGATAATTTGTTTTTTCAGTACCGTGTTAATGATGCATTAGTTGGCAAAAGTCCGAACGCACCGGCGCAATGGATAGGGACATCGGACAACCCCGGATTTGATATGGTTACCGCAGCAGGTGAACAGTGGCGCACCTTCCTATTAGTATTCACACTGCCGGACAAACGGCAAGCGAGTCTGCTGGTGGCGGAAAAAGAGGCGATTCGCCAAGAGTTGATGACAGAAGTCTCGTTGACCATTGGCTTACCCCAGCTCCTATTGATCCCACTTTTAGCGGTTATTGTTGTGGTGTTAGTTAGCCGCGCATTTAGGCCGCTAGGCGAATTAAAAGAGACGATCGCTGCGCGCAGTGTTGATAATCTCGATCATATTCATGTCTCACAACCCACCGTTGAACTTTCACCACTCGTCAAGCAGATCAATTATTTGTTTTCTCAGTTGAATAATGCCTGGGTGCGTGAAAAGCGTTTGGTCAGCACTGCGGCACACGAGTTAAAAACCCCCCTCGCGGTGCTGCGACTCAATGCAGAAAACGCCTTGTCTGCGACCACAGAAGCGGAACGTGATAATGACTTGACCAATATTCTGAATGGCATCGATCGAACTGATCGTGTTATCCAACAGTTGCTCATGCTTTCGCGGGTGGAGCAGCAAAAAAATACCGAAGTCACGCAGGTAGATATTGTTCCATTGTTGCGAGAACAAATCGCTGCGCTCGCACCGATGGCATTGACACAACAACAGTCAATAGAGCTTGAAGGGCAAGAGAGCCTGTGGGTCAAAGGCCATCCTGTGATGTTGTCAGTGTTATTTACTAACCTGATTGATAATGCCATTCGCTATGCAGGAAAAGGCGCATCTATCAGTGTGATCACCAGCCACTCAGCCAATACCGTCGTGGTGGAAGTGATTGATTCTGGCGACGCGATATCGGACGAAATTAAGAGCCGTATTTTTGACAAATTCTTCCGCGGTCATACCGAGAAAGGTGATGGGGCGGGGTTGGGAATGTCGATTGTCAAAGACATTGTGGAACAGCATCACGCGAGTATTATGATTCAAAGTCCGTACTTTTCTGACTATGGCAATGGTTTTACGGTGACTTTTCCAATGGTTTAGGCATGTGAGCATTCATAACCTTACGCCAACTGGTCGCGCAAGAACCGGTGTAACGCCTTGACCGCTGGGGTGAGTTGGTGGCGCGACGGGCATAACAAGTGGAGTGGAGCCTGCTCGCCTTGCCAATCGGTGCACAAAGGCACTAACCGTCCTGCACTCAGATCCGCTTTGACATCAAGTGCCGATTTATAAGCGATCCCTTTTCCTGATAATGCCCATTGCCTTACCACGCCGCCATCATTGCTGGCGCGCCGCCCCGTCACACTGACTGCAATTTCTTCCTCTTGGCGATGAAACTGCCAACGGTTATAGCGCACTTCATTGAGCTCGTAGAACAGGCATTCATGATGTTTCAAATCGAAAGGATGCGAGGGGTTTTTATGCTGAGCTAAATACTCGGGGGAGGCCACGAGCACCCGACGATTATCTTTAACCAACGGCATTGCGATCATACTGGAATCGCCCAACACACCATAACGAATCGCGATATCAATAGGCTGGGAAAACAACTTGGCTTGCTCGTCGGATAACGACAGACGGATGCTGATGTTGGGGTAAAGCGACATAAAGACATCAAGCAGCGGCAGGATTACGTCACGGCCCAAGTCAGATGGCGCGGAAATAAGCAGCGAGCCTTGAATTGTATCGGCGTTTTGCAGCTGTTGCTGACCTTGTTGTAGTAAGTCCAAGGCTTGTTCGCTGTAGCGCAGAAACTGCTCGCCTTGCTGAGTGAGTCGCAAACTGCGTGTTGAGCGCACAAATAGCGGGCTGCCTAACTCAGTTTCTAACCGTTTCATGGCGGCACTGGCAACGGCGGGAGACACATCTAATTGTCTGGCCGCGCCAGTTAAGCTGCCGTATTTGGCCGCTTCGACGAAGATAGCCAGATCTTGAAGTGCTTTCATTATCAAAAAAATGTTGAAAGAGATGTCTCTGTAGCATGGTTTTTCTTTGTGGTGATTGTCAATAGGCTGATAGCCACACACTGACACGATCATGCGCTAACACCACAAGGAGACCAGTATGTCTTTATTTGATGATTATCAACAGTCTGAGCTTTCGCTCGCGAACCGCATTGTCATGGCACCGATGACGCGCGCTCGCACTGACCAACCAGGCAATATTCCTAATGCGATGATGGCTGACTATTATCGCCAACGCGCTAGCGCAGGGCTCATCGTGACGGAAGCGACGCAAATCTCCCCACAAGGGCAGGGGTACAGCTTTACGCCGGGCATTCATAGCGACGCTCAGATCGCGGGCTGGCGTCATGTTACGGATGCCGTGCATGCTGAGGGAGGCAAAATCTTTTTGCAGCTGTGGCATGTGGGTCGTATGTCGCACCCCATTTTTCACGAAGACGGTTTGCCTGTCGCACCGTCGGCATTATCTCCTGAAGCGAGTGTATGGATAGCTGACGAAAATGGCGGAAGCATGCGTCCGTGTCCTATCCCGCGTGCATTGGAAACCGACGAAATCCCACGCATTGTCGATGATTACCGACAAGCTGCTCTGAATGCGGTAGATGCCGGCTTTGATGGAGTGGAAATTCACGCCGCCAATGGCTACCTCATCGACCAGTTTTTACGCTCGACCTCCAATCATCGTGAAGATCAATACGGCGGCAGTCGTGAAAACCGGATGCGCTTTTTGGTGGAAATCATGGCAGCGATTAGTGAGGCGATTGGTGCGTCACGCACTGGGATCCGTCTGGCTCCATTTATCACTGCGCGTGGAATGAACTGCCCTGACATTATTCCCACCATTCTTGAGGTAGCGAGCCATGCCAATCAATTGGGCCTTGCCTATTTACATCTTGCCGAAGCGGACTGGGATGATGCGCCGCAAGTTGATGATGATTTCCGCCATCAGCTACGCGCGCGGTTCGGCAATGCGATCATTGTGGCCGGAAAATACGACCAACCCAAAGCAGAGAGTCTGATTGCTCGTGAGTTGGTGGATTTAGTGGCATTTGGTCGTCCTTTTATTGCCAACCCAGATTATGTCGCCCGTCTCCAACATGGCTGGCCTCTGGCTGAATTTAACCCTCAGACCTTGTTTGGTGGCAACGAAGCAGGCTATGTCGACTATCCCAACTATTCCGTCTCCCACAGCTATCACACAGAGTGAGGACATCATCATGACAACACAAACATTACCGACAGAGATGCATGCGGTTGGTTATCGCTTTGCACACCCGATAGAAAAGGCCACATTGGCTGACATTATTTTACCCACGCCGAGTCCTGGCGATGATGACTTGCTGGTGGAAGTGAAGGCGGTTTCTGTTAACCCTGTGGATGTCAAAATCCGCGGTAACGTCGATGCCCCTGAGGGGCAGCATAAAGTGCTGGGGTGGGATGCGGCGGGCATTGTGCGTCAAGTTGGCCGACATGTGACGGAGTTTAAGCCCGGCGATAGAGTGTGGTATGCCGGCGCGCTCGATCGGCCCGGATCGAATGGTCAATTCCAGTGTGTGAATGCAAAAATAGTGAGCGCCATGCCTAAAACGCTGTCCTTTGCCGATGCCGCCGCCATGCCATTAACTGCACTCACGGCATGGGAGCTACTGTTTGATCGCTTAAAAGCCGGACTTGAGCCAGAGTCGAGCACCTTACTGGTTGTGGGTGCAGCAGGCGGGGTGGGTTCGGTGTTAACTCAGCTTGCGAAGCAACTGACGTCGTTGACGGTGATCGGTACCGCGTCGCGACCAGAGAGCCAAGCGTGGGTGAAAGAAATGGGCGCCGATCATGTCATTGACCATGCTCAGCCCTTAAAGCCGCAACTTGATGCGTTGGGAGTCGAAGCGGTAACCCATGTCGCGAGCCTCAATCATACCGAAGCGCATTTGGAGCAACTAGTCGATTGTCTGATCCCGCAAGGCAAACTGGCGTTGATTGACGACCCAGAACAGCTCGATATCCGAAAGTTAAAGAGCAAGTCGATTTCGTTGCACTGGGAGTTCATGTTCACCCGCAGTTTGTACTCGACGACGGACATGTACCAACAACATGTGATCTTGGCGAATGTGGCTAAATTGGTTGACCAAGGCGTGCTAAAGGGCACGGCCTCTCATCAACTCACTGGGCTTAATGCAGCCAATTTAATCCTTGCACATCAAGCCGTAGAAAGTGGTCGAACAATCGGGAAGTACGTCATCGCTGAAAGCTAACCCACCTTACTTGCATTAAGCCTTATTTGCATTAAGCCTTATGTGATCCGGCATAAGGCTTTTTGTATACAATGGTAGACAATGTGCATCTTTTTTTGATTTCATACCCGAAAGATAAAAAAGTTGGTTGGGTATGAAATTGTATAATGTGCTTAAGGCTTACTTCGTTGAAGCCATGATTCTTGGCGGCGCGTTCGCGCTAGGGGTGTGGTTAACGCTTTCAGGCTACTTGCTTCATTAGTGATGGTAAATGTTGGTGCATTAGAAAGGGCTTTCTTTACTTAATTCATTGCAGATTTCCACGATGGCGAGTGACAACCCAGAGCGGATCACCTGCCGTTGGCGTTGCAGTTGTAGCTGATAGAATTCGATATCTATGTCATCTCCTGACGGGCCCAGATCAAGCTGAAGCATGCCCATTGTATTCGCTTTGCGTAGTTTTTTGACGGCATCAAGCACCTTGGGATCGGTAAATTGATAATCGTCGGCATCGTTACTCAGTTGGTTTTTAAGTTTAATGATCAGCTCAATATCGTGATAAGCGTCATCTGATAACACGCCTAGACCAAACAAGAGTTTCAACCGCACAGACAGATCCCCCAGCGGTCCAGTGTCGTGCAGTAAAGGCCCCACCACTGATTCCACTGCAAAGTTATCTTTGCGAAAAACCCGCTTAATCAAGCCATCAATAGATGCCTCAAAGGTATCCACCGCGGCAACAAAAAAGCCACGCACGGTTGGCGCTTGGTTTAATCGCTCAATGATGTCTGTTTCGTCGAAGTTTTCTGCCATAGACTCAATACTGCTTATTGTTATAACGGGGGGAGCTAACTCCCCCCTGTGAAGTGCACGGTTTACAATTGTTGGTACAGGATGTCGATTGCCTCAACTGCTGGACTTTCCTCTGCCAAGCCGGTGTATGTCGCCAGCGTCTTTCTTACGCCCACCTCAGCCAATGAAGCTTGAAGCTCTTCAGCTTGTGGATCGGTGTGATTGGTGTATTTCAGTGCTGCGGCAATCCCTTTTAATAGAGCTCGGTTATCTGTGCCGTACTCTATTGTACCTAGTAATGGCTTGATAAGCCTATCGTTCTGACTCAGCTTTCGGATCGGCTGGCGACCAACACGATCGACCTCATCAACCAAGTAGGGGTTTGAGAAACGTCCTAAAATCTTCTCGATGTACGCTTGGTGAGCCGCGCGATCGAATCCGTAGCGTTGGATAAGCACTTCGCCACTTTCTTGCATGGCCTGTTTCACCACCGCATGAATCTGTGGATCGGTAATAGCTTCACGAATGGTGCGATGGCCGCTCAAGCAACCCAAATACGCCGTGATACAGTGGCCCGTGTTCAAAGTGAAAAGCTTGCGCTCGACGAAGGCCATGAGGTTTTGTGTCTTCTCCATCCCTGCAATATCTGGGATTTCGCCTTTGAACTGTTGTTCATCCACAATCCACTCGCTGAAGCTTTCTACCGTGACTTCTAAGGGATCATCGTTCGCCGCTTCCGCCGGCGGCACAATGCGATCAACCGCAGAGTCGACGAAACCAATCAGTGCGTCTGCTTTCTCATGTAATGCGGGGTCAAGGTGCTTATAAACTTCGCCTTTGAGATGCGATGTACCACGGATCATGTTTTCACAGGCAATAATGTTTAGTGGAGCCTCATTGCCTGATGCGAAACGTTTTTCAATGCCGGTGGCGATAGTCTTAGCAATAATATCAAGCACATTCGGGCCTACGGCCGTGGTCACTAAATCCGTTTTTACGATTTTATCGACAACATCATCACTTGCGGAATTGACTGCCGTGATATGGGAAACCGTGTCGATATGGCAGTCGTTACCCACCACTTTGACGTTGTAGCTCTGTTTGTGACTGAGTTGGTCAATGAGGGGCGCATCGACATCGGCAAAGGTGACCTCGACATTGGCATCCGCGAGCAATTTTCCGATAAAGCCGCGGCCGATATTGCCGGCACCAAAATGAACAGCATTTTTCATAGTATTTACCTCAAACTAAAAACGATGGTGATGAGAGGCCACCGAGGTGGCCTGCTTATTGGGTTGACTAATGGGATGACGTCATAAAGGTGACGCTTTCATCACTCAATAGATTGAGGATCTCGTCAATACTGTCAGTACTGGTAAGAATATCTATTGCATCAGGCTCATCTAACGCATTCGTAATGGCGGTAATTACTTGAATATGTTCATCGTTTTTGGCGGCAATGCCTATCACCAACTTAGCGATATCCTCTTTGTCGTCGGTGAACTGCACGCCCGATGGATATTGACATACCACAATGCCGGTTTGCTTGACCCCATCTTTTGCTTTGACGGTGCCATGAGGGACGGCGATCGATTCCCCGAGGTAAGTGGGGGTTAAAGCCTCGCGCTCAAACATCGCGTCAACATAACCTGGCTCTACGTAGCCAAGTTTGACAAGTTGCTCACCGGCAAATCGAATCGCTTCATCCTTGCTTTTGGCCGTTAAGCCAAGATGAATGTTTTTACGCTGCAGTTGAAAAGCAGGTGCCGGGGTTGGTTCGAAGCTATCGTCATTGGCCGCCGTTGTTGGAACCTGAAGCACTTGCGGATCGTTTGCCGCGGGATACTGGGCGGCAAGAATTTGGGTAACCAACTGGCCGTACACATCGCCGTCTAAAAAGTTATTGAGCGAAATATGATGCGCGGTTGGCGCGTGAGTGCGTGCGCGCTCGGTCAGATCTTTATGCGTGATCACAATCTGCGCATCCTCAGGCAGATTATTGACCGCAATATTGGTGACACCAATGTCCAAGCCTGCATTTTGCACTTTTTTGCGCAGCAAGCTGGCACCCATGGCACTTGAGCCCATTCCAGCGTCACAGGCAACTAAAATATGCTTGACGTCAGCAAAGTTAACCGTGGCTTTAGGCGCAGAAGAGGGAGCGGAGGTGCTTGCTTTAGCGCCTGATTTCATGTCTTTCATTTTGGCGGTTGCTTCGTCGAGTGAGGCTTCGTCACCATCACCTTCTGTGCTTTTCTGCGTTTTCATCAGTAAAGCGGCGACCACAAATGACACGCTGGCTGCGGCAATAATTGATGCTAAGACGCCGACAATCGAGCCTTTTTGCGTCATTAACAGCACAGCAAAAATAGAGCCAGGAGAGGCGGGCGACACAATACCTGCATCAAACACAGTGAGAACGAACACACCTGTCATACCACCGGCAATCGCGGCAAGAATAAGGCGTGGATTCATCAGAATGTAAGGGAAGTAGATTTCGTGAATACCACCGAAGAAGTGAATAATGGATGCGCCGCCTGCGGTTTGGCGTGCCGTGCCTTTACCAAACACCATGTAGGCCAACAAAATGCCTAAACCAGGACCTGGGTTTGCCTCAATGAGGAAGAAAATAGACTGACCAGCTTCTGAGGCTTGTTGGATGCCCAGCGGTGAAAAGATGCCGTGGTTAATCGCATTGTTGAGGAAAAGAATCTTAGCAGGCTCAACAAAGATCGATGTCAACGGTAACAGGTGTGCTGAGACCAAAAACTCCACACCTGCCGCGAGGCCACTAGATAAGAGTTTTACGAACGGGCCGATAAGGAAGAATGCGATAATTGCGCAAAGCATACCGATAATACCGGCAGAGAAGTTATTCACTAACATCTCAAACCCGCTTCTCACTTTGCCATCGACATAGGCATCGAATTTTTTGATCGCCCAGCCACCGAATGGACCAACCATCATCGCGCCCATAAACATGGGAATGTCCGTCCCGACAATCACCCCCATGGTGGTAATTGCGCCGACAACCGCACCGCGTTCGCCGCCAACAAGTTTACCGCCGGTGTAGCCGATCAGTAGTGGTAGTAGGTAGGTAATCATGGGACCGACCATGGCCGCCAATGTCTCATTGGGGACCCAACCGGTTGGAATGAATAGTGCGGTAATAATCCCCCAAGCAATGAATGCGCCGATATTAGGCATCACCATGTTTGAGAGGAAGCGACCAAAATTCTGTATCTTGATCTTGGTATCAGATGATATCATAACAATACCCCGTTTGATGTTCTCAGAGAACGTGTGTGGTAGAACGGTTCGCCAAAACCGTCTGGCTAGTAAGTACCCAGTCAATTTACCACACATTTTTTCAAGAGAACTGATAACGGGGATTTATTGACTCACTTCTCACTTTTAACATCTAAACTATATTTTATACCGACACGCATCACAAAAATAACCTGTAAATTTAGTACAAAAAGCAAAGATCAATCTTGTCAATAAAAATATTGATGACAATCGTCACGTTTTTGTTTTTTTACTT
The DNA here is from genome assembly GCF_027286325.1 of Salinivibrio kushneri. Lineage (NCBI taxonomy): Bacteria > Pseudomonadati > Pseudomonadota > Gammaproteobacteria > Vibrionales > Vibrionaceae > Salinivibrio > Salinivibrio kushneri. The sequence continues at coordinate 118,360 of NZ_CP114589.1, read as the reverse complement.
ATAAAATTTAGAGTGACATAGATCACTTTTTATTTTTTTAGAATAGTGAAATAAAAAATCATAGTGATTATAGTCACATTTTTAGTCTGGTCAATATTGAGTCGTTGAGTGACTTGTGTCACGTTTGTTTTTTTATTACGAGTGGTGACGGTTTGGTTGGTGTGGTATTGAGGCGCTCACCAGGCTCAATCAGGTTGAGCCTGGTGAGTTAAAATACCAAGGTAGCCATCACAGACAAGAGGGTTAATACGCCCCCGCACTGTAGATCAGCTCATAGCTGTGGCTGTAGATCTCCAAAATATTACCAAATGGGTCTTCCATATAGATCATGCGATAGGGCTTCTCTCCAGGATAGTAATAGCGTGGCTTCGCCATCCGTTTCTTACCACCCGCCTCAACAATACGTTCAGCCAGTGCTTCAACGTTAGGATCTTGCACGCAGAAGTGAAACACGCCTGTTTTCCAGTACTCGAAATTGTTGTCAGGGTTTTGCTGATCCTTAAACTCAAATAGCTCCACACCAACGCGGTCGCCTGTCGATAAGTGGGCAATGCGGAAGCGTTCCCAACCTTGACCAAACACATCGGTGCACATTTCTCCAATTGCACTATCGTCTTCGACAATCTTGGTAGGTGTCATAATGAGATACCAGCCAAGCACTTGCGTGTAAAATTGAACGGCTTTGTCTAAGTCAGGGACCGAAATACCAATGTGTGAAAATGTACGTGGATAAGGGGTTAGCATGCGTTGCTCCTTCTAAGATGACGTTGTCAGTGGTTGCAAGCATGAGGTATCACAAACATAATGTTAAATTATGGTTTGCAATAGTTATGATGACAATTTGTTATGGTTAACCCTGTTTGGCTGAAAACCTTTTGCACCCTGGTAGATGTTGGCAGTTTTACCAAAGCCGCTGATAAGTGTTTTATGACCCAATCAGGCGTAAGCCAACACGTGCGAAAGCTTGAGGACTCGTTATCTACAACGTTGGCTATTCGAGGAAAGAAAGGCGTGGTGCTGACAGAAGCAGGCCAACAACTCTACCGTCAAGGAAAAGACGTGCTACAAACGCTGGATAATCTTGCTGTAAGCATCAGTCACGATCCTGGCTATGAAGGCGAGGTAAGCATTATGTCGCCGGGAAGTGTTGGGCTCCGCTTGTATCCGCGTTTGCTCGATCTGCAGGTGACATATCCTGCCCTTACGATTAACTATCGTTTTGCGCCGAATGGCGATATTCACAAGGCTATCTTGAACAACACTATTGATATTGGACTAACAACGGCTTGTCCAGTTGATCCCCATATTCAGTCTGAACCCATTGGGGAAGAGCCATTGTTATTGGTGACACCGCGCCATATTAAAGACCCTACATGGGAAACACTCTGTCAGCTAGGATTCATTGATCACCCAGATGCTAGGCATCACGCTGAGTTATTACTTGGGGCGAACTTCGAGCAATACCAAACCGCGCAATTGCGCCCCATAAAGCAATCTGGTTTTTCTAACCAAATAAGTCTTATCTTGCTACCCGTTGCACGCGGACTTGGCTTTACCGTCTTGCCCGCCAATGCTGTCGCCGCCTTCGCGCAACAAGGGGCCATTAAAGCCCATCATTTACCGACACCGATCAGTGAAACCTTATATCTTTCCTCTCTTGCCGGACGCGAGCTGCCTCAGCGCGCGATCAATATTGTTGACGAGATTAAAGCGAATATTTAGGTCGTTTTATGCTTTGGTTTGCAGTCAAAGTCACATTGGGTGAACACAATGCCACACTTTTTATGTGACGTTGTCACGCAATTGGGCGTGTACTAGTATGCTGAATGTGTTCTATGCTTTGACTACTGGAATAAGCGAGTTGTTATAATGAGACGTTGGCTGCTTTGTGTACTGTTGTTACCAACCAGTGTATTTGCGTCTGTGCTAACCGTTGCGTTTCGGGAACCAATGCAAGGTATAGGAGAGGTGACCAAGCAACTGACCGAACGCATACTGCTTAGCGAAAAGCAAAATATTGAGTTTCGGTGGGAGGAAATGCCACTTAAGCGCGCCCAATTCTCTATGGTTAAGGGGATTATTGATATCGACTTTGCCAGAACGCGATTTGCGTATGATGAGTCGGATCCCGTTGTTTTTACCTCAGAAGCAATCTTCAGAATCAACTATCACTTATTTGCTCGTACGCATGTTTTAGCGGCGGATGACTATCAACGTGTGGTTGGAGTGATCGGCGATCAGCTATCTGCGGCAATAGCAAAAAGGCATCAATGGCGGATGGTTTGGGCACGTTCTGAAGAGGATGCACTAACAATGGTGCAAAATGGACGTGTTGACGCAATGATTGGCTTTCGTAGTATCGAACAGGTGCTAGATCGCCCCTCGCTTTCACATGTGGTGGCGAGCGAAAAGCCGATCGCCTCGATCCCAGTCTACCTTGTGTTCCACCAGCGTCATCAGCGACTTGCCGAACACGCCAGTGTTGCGATTGCACGGATGAAGCAGAACGGCGAGATCACCGCTCTGTTTAAAGAACACGGCTTATTGGCTCGGTGAGTTCTCTATCCGCAGTTTTTGCTCGCGCACTTTACGCCGCAATAGTTCTGTATAAATTGGTTGTCCGCCTAGCAACTGTGCGACCAAGGTGGCACCGAGCGTGGTGATGATTAACGGCAAAATCAGGTAATAGTTATTGGTCATTTCAATCACCAACAAAATCCCAGTGATAGGTGCGCGTACCGTGGCCGCAAATAAGGCACCCATGCCGGCAATGGCAAACATCCCCGGCTCTATGCCCATCTCAGGGTACATATTGGCAACCACTAACCCATAAACAGTGCCTAATAAGGTGCCCAGCGCCAGCATAGGCGCAAAGATGCCGCCAGGCGCACCAGAGCTAAAGCAAATCACCGTCAGTAATGTGCGCGCCATAAAGATAAACAGTAGGGCACTGATTGAATAATTGAGGGTGACGAAGTCCGGCACCAAGTTAATGCCACCGTGGGTCAGCTCCGGGGCGTAGACAAGTAGCAGACCAAAAAAGCCACCTAACGTGGCACCCACAAGCCAAATCCGCGTTTGGCTTTTTTGATAAAAGCGTTGGAAGAAATCCTGAAAGCGAATAATCAGAAAGTTGAACAGCACGCCAAACACGCCGAAGCAACAACCCAGGGCGAGAAAGAACCAAAGTGAGATCAATGGTGGCGTTTCATATTGCGGCAGCACAATCACTGCGTTTTGGCCATTGATATAGCGAAAAACAATGTCCGCGACAATCGCAGCAATAATCACCGCTTTAATTGAAATCAAGGTATAGCGAAATTGCGGTCGCATTTCCTCAACCACAAACATGATAGCCGCGAGTGGGGCATTAAAAGCAGCCGCCAGCCCAGCTGCGGCACCGGAGGCGAGCAAGGTTTGGTTGCTGTTTCTGTCTTTGATGCGGCAGGTATCGGTGACCATTCGGCCAATATTGGCACCAATTTGCACACTTGGGCCTTCGCGGCCGAGAATCATCCCCGAGCCTAACGCACCTAAGCCGCCAAAAAATTTCACTGGGATAACCCGCCACCACCGTGTGGGGCGAATGCCCTCCATCGCGCCTTCAACTTCTGGGATCCCAGAACCTGCCGCTTCAGGGGCAAAACGATGAACAAGCCAATAGCCGACCAAGGCGAGTCCTGCGCTAATGAGAAAAGCGAGCACGCCTAGTGGGAGCATCGAGCTGATATTGCTGTCTAGCCAATCGGTTCTGGATTGAGACAGTGAGTGGATGGCGAGCTCGAAAAGGGTGACTACCACGCCGCCTAAAAAGCCAATGACTACCGCGAGTAAAAGGATAGAAACGGGCGTTTTATCGCGAGACCATAATTTATCAAAGAAAACACTAGATTTGTAAAAAATGGCTCTCTTCTTGCCTGTTTTACTTACAATTTTCATCTGTGTGAACGCAAAGTTTGAAAAGAAAAGTGACGATGTACGGTGGCACGACTTCCTACGCCAACATCGTGCTGGGAACGTCCTGGTCCCTGAGAGAACGCATTTATACTACGCCAATTAACGCAACATGCAAGCGCTTGACGGATGCCTCATTGTCTAGTGATAAAGACAAAATCCGCGGGAGTAAGCGATACACTAACGAGACAGCCGTAAGCGAACATTTTTATACGTTTAACCGGTGTGCACCGTATTAACAGTCAGCGTATCAGCTTTGTCAGCGCCAATAATTGATTTGAATTAGATCACAGTTTGTTGCAGTGAAAATGTTCGCAGACGCTACATCAGATTGGTAACCGTGATGCGGCCATGCCAAAGCAGCAAAGGCATGGCCATCGTCATTAGGTAAGCGGAGCGTCATTAACCATTAAGGGCGGCGAGGTTATCGCCGATATCGATTAAGCGATCTAAAATACGTTCGCCATCGACGCCAATGCCGTTGTGCTCGTACTCGTTAGTCATCCACGCTTGGCTGTTAGCAATCTTCGTCAAGGTTTGACGGGAATAATCGAACTCGACAAACATATCATCCACATAGGTGGCACAGGCGAGCGGCACCGTGTTGTGCTTTAGCACCTCGAGATCATAAAGCGCTGGCCAATCGGCTTTTTCCGCCAGTAGCATGGCGGCCTCTCTGAGTGGTTTGAGCGTGGCGAGTTGATCAAACATCCACGGATAGACCATTTCTCCGGTAAACCGAAACGGCTGATCGGGCTGATAGTGGAACTGCGGGAACTGATCGCGTACCCGATGGGCTGACCACTGCGAGGCCTGCTGCTGGCAGTAAATCGATTCATGCAAAATAGCGTAGAAAGGATTGGTTAAATACCCTTGTTCTGTCTGCATCGCATCAAGGAATGGATAGCTCAGCACACGCTCGCCATTCACCTCAATAAAGGCGCGTTCCAGCAAATAATAAAGCGGCAGCCCGGCATGACCGCGGCCGAGATTTAGGCCAATGGTTTGGAACTGCTCCACCGTAAATGGCTGACCGTTTGGTAGCGTCACCGCATTGTTTTGCAAATACTGGGCAATCTCGTGGCAGCGGGCTTGTGCGTCCGGGAATTGGGCGAAAAACCGCTGGTTTTTATCTTCCACCCGCTGATAGGTTTTTTGATACACCGCATCGGCATGTCCTTCAATCGGTGGGATGCCGCCGGTGACAAACGCGCGCGATAGCGATTGTGGGAAGAAAGATAAATAGGTGAGCGCACAGAACCCACCAAAGCTTTGCCCGAGGATTGCCCATTGCTTGATGCCCAACGCCTCACGCAAACACTCAGCGTCTTTCACGATACTATCAGCACGAAAATGGCTCAAATAGTCAGCTTGCTCCGCGGGCGTGAGATGGGCAAGCGTTTGGTGATTCACCGGAGAGCTTAAGCCCGTGCCGCGCTGGTCGAGCAGCAATACGCGGTAATCGTTTAGTGCCCGTTTTAGCCAACCGCTCGCACCATTAGGGCGAGGTGACTCCATGCCAGGACCACCTTGGAAATACACCAGCCAGGGTAAGTCTTGTTCATTTTTACGCGTATCCACCACTTCGCGGGCGAAAATCGAGATTGAGGGGCTATCAGCGTCACTATGATCCAGCGGTACATCAACATGATGGCTGCGATAACGGAGGTGGCGATCCCACAGATCTTGCATGGTAATTCCTTTACAAACAAAAAGATGACGCACGATAGATTACCAGAGATGGCGGGGAGCAGCGAGCACGTTTCCCTCAGGCAGTCTGTCACTTTTTTGTGATGCATATCACCTTTATATTTACTTAGCCTGCTAACTATTTTATAGTGCCTGTCTGGTATTACTTAGCCTGCTAAGTATTTTCACGATGGAAGGAAAACTCGATGACATCGCCCAATCCCGAACACATGTCTATTGCTGAGCACTTAGGACGCACGGCGCGGTTATGGCGCCGTGTGGCGAATTCAGAGCTTGAGCCTCTGGGGCTGAGCTATCCGCGCTGGAGTGCACTTTGGATGTTGCGCCGATTGGGGGATGGCATCAGCCAAAGTGAATTGGCTCTGGCACTGGAAATTGAACTGAGCTCGCTAATGCGCACGTTGAAGCATTTGGAAGCGCAGGGGCTGATCACACGGCGCTGCTCGCCCGAAGACAAGCGCACCCGAACCGTGCATGTCACCGACAGTGGCAGTGACTTAATGTCACGCATCGAAGCGCGGGTATTGCGGGTGCGCAAGCATTTGCTCTCTGGTATCGCGGCTGAAGATTTTGACGCCCTTGAGCGGGTGTTGGTCACCATTAATCAAAATGCAATGGACTATACCGCCACCACCGAAGACGACTGCGGCACAGAACAATAGGTAATAGAGGTAAGAAGTACGAATGACACCGGATGAAAAATTTGCACGCTGGGTAAAAGTGGCCGCCCTCAGTTTTGTTTTGATTTTTGGCTACTTTTTGGCGGCCGATAACCTGATGCCACTAACGCCCCACGCGATGGTCACGCGCACCGTGACCAAAGTGGCCCCGCAAGTCAGTGGGCCGGTCAGTGCGCTGGCGGTAGAAAATAACCAGCGCGTTCAAAAGGGCGATGTACTGTTTAAAATTGAAAGTGCGCCTTATCGCATTGCGGTCAACCAAGCCAAACTCGCCCTTGCCCAGGCGAGACAAACTAACGCCCAGTTGGATGCCTCACTGATGGCCGCGCGGCAAGATGTCTCAGCATTGGCATCGGTCTTGGCACAAAAAGCGCGTGAAGCAAAACGCTTAAAAGCCTTGTTTGCCAAAAATGGTGTCTCCCAGCAGCAGCGTGATGATGCGATCAGCGCCGCTAATACCGCTCGGGCCAAATGGGAAGCGGCGAAAGCGCGCGTCAGTGCCCTCCAGATCCAACGCGGTGGCGATGGCGCGAGCAATATTGCTGAACAAGTGGCGCTGAGCAAATTAAAAAGCGCCCAGCTTAACCAATCCTACACCACCGTTAGAGCCAGCCATGATGGGGTGGTGACTAACTTGCAGTTGGATGTGGGAGCTTATGCCAGTGCGGGCAAACCGCTGATGGCCTTGGTGTCTGAACGCGCCGATGTGATTGCCGACTTTCGCGAAAAAAGCGTACGCGATGTGCACACCGGCACGCCAGTGAATGTCACTTTTGATAGCGAGCCGGGCAAACTTTACGCGGGACACGTGAGCAGTGTCGATGCCGGGGTCAGTGCCGGACAAATCGACGCCAATGGCCAACTGGCGTCACCGTCTAATTCCAACCGTTGGGTGCGTGATGCGCAGCGAATGCGCCTGCACATTCAGCTCGACGAATGGCCTGATCACGCCTTGCCAACCGGGGCTCGCGCCACGGTACAGTTAATGCCTGGCAGCACGGTGACGCAGTGGCTGGCCAGCGCGCAAGTCGGCTTTTTGAGTATGCTGCACTACATCTACTAAGGGGAGCTGACGATGAGGTTATGGCATCACCCCTTAAGTGATAACGATGTGCGCCAGTGCGCGCGCATTGCCACCGGTGCCACGCTCGGTTTTGCGGTGTGTAAGTTTTTCGGTTTTAGCTTCGGGGTGTTTTTTACCGTCACGCCGATGTTGTTGCTTGGCCTTGTGCCCGTGATTAACGGTCGCGCTGCACGGCAATTGCTCGCCTCGGCGGTGATCAGTGGGATAGAAGTCGGACTGCTCGGGGGATTGTTTGGAGCACATCCTGGATTAATGACACCGCTGGTATTCTTGCTCTTCACCTACAAATTTGCCTGTATGTCCAAAGGGCGCTTCTTTCTTTTTGGCGCCAACAGTGTGTTAAGCCTGAGCATTATGCTGCACTTTGCCAGCTATCCCGATTTGCCGATCAACACTTTAATCTTCGGTAACTTGGGCGCGAATGTGTTATCGGTCGCGGTGGCGTATCTAGTCACTTGGTTAATTCCCGATGTCACGCCGCGTCAGCCGCCTGCTGCACCGGCAGGGGGAAAACAATCGCACCGGATGCGCCACGAAGCGTTGATGGGCGCGACCTTGGCGACGGTCTCGTTTTTCATCTTCCAGTTATTTGACTTGCGCGATTCGATTTCAGCGCAAGCCACCACTGTGTTGCTACTGTTCCCGATGCACTGGAATGGCTCGCTCAGCTATGCACGAAAACGGGCAATAGGCACAGTACTCGGCGTCGCCTACGGCATTGGCTGCCAAGTGATATTATATGATTGGTTCAACGTGCTGATTTTGGTGATCCCACTGCTATGGATTGGCACCATGCTGTTTGCCAAGGCGCACTTGAAAGAGGCCGGTGGCTCAGGCGTAGGGTTTGGCGCCATGGCCACACTTGGGATCTTATTCGGGCAATACTTAAGCCCTAACCAAGACTTTATGTATGATGCCTTATACAGAGTGAGTAGTAACCTGGTGGCGATTGTGCTCACCTTGATGTTGTGTTTTATGGTGCACAAGCTGCTTAACTGCTTTTCCGCAACCCGGTTTGGTGCTGCGTAAGCGTTTGAACCAACATAGTTATTCCTCGCTATAGTCAATTGATAATGATTATTTTTGCGGTAAAAGTCCCATCCTAATTTGACTTTTGCGAGGTATCGCTTGTTTCTCCTCCGACCTGTCGCTATGCTCCTTGGCAGTTATGATGCACAGATAGGAAGTCAGCGAAGTGAAAAAACTCATCCTGATCGTGGTATGCGCCATGTTTGCCGTTGCGGCGATTGCCAGTATCACCGCAACCACCTTTATCTCGCATGACGAGATTGACAACATTATTCTCAAGCGTTCGCAAGCACAGGCTGAGCTCCTGGCCGATCGTGCTGAATACATTTTAGAAAACTCTTCTACTCCTACCGCCGATTTACAAGACATGGTGTCGGATCTTAAAGGTCGCGACGACATCAGCTATGCGGTGATGATTGATAAAAACATCAAAGCCATTGCCCACAGCGACACCCAAAAGCTTGGCAAGGTGTATAGCGATAACTATACCGTCGCCGGTGCTGGCCAAGGCCAGCCGCAGCATTCTCGCTGGTATGCCGATGTGCAAGATGTATGGGTATACGACATCATGATGCCGGTTTATGTCGATGGCCGCCTGTGGGGTGCATTTGATGTTGGCATCCCGATTACTGAGGTCGATGCCGCTGCTAACGGTATCGCCATTGCTCAGCTCACCGCGATTGGTTTGATTTTTGTCGGTTGTACCCTGGTGTTGGTGTGGCTGTTGGGCCGTTTATTCGCGCCACTAAAAGGCCTCGAGCATGCGCTGACCGATATCTCCAAAGGCGACGGTGACTTAACGGTGCGCTTGCCGGTGACCGGCAACAACGAAATTACCCGGATTTCGGTGGCGTTTAATACCTTTGTGGAAAAAATCGACCAAATCATTGCCAATGTGGTGGAAACCGGTGAAGAGCTGGGACGTTCGGCTGAATCGCTGCGTGATAAAGCGGCGCACTCACTAAAACGTGGCGAGTCGCAAAGTGAACAAGCGTTGCTGGTGGTCACCTCAATGAATGAGATGATTGCTACCATTAATGAGATCTCACAAAGCGCTTCGAATGCGGCAGATTCAGCTTCGTCAGCCAACAGTGAAACCGAAGCCGGTAAGCAAACCTTGGCCGAAGCAACCGCGACGATTAACCAGCTCGATACCGAGATGGACAATATGTCGACGGTGATCACCTCGTTGGCCGAGCGCACCCAATCCATTGTGTCGATTCTGGATGTGATCCGGGGGATCTCCGAGCAAACGAACTTGCTTGCCCTAAACGCAGCCATTGAGGCAGCGCGCGCGGGCGAAGCGGGACGTGGCTTTGCGGTGGTGGCTGACGAAGTGCGCAGCCTGGCGACCAAAACCTCGCAATCGACCGAAGAGATTCAATCCACCATCGATCAGCTTCAGCAAGAGGCGAAAAATGCGGTTGATGCCATGGATACCAGCAAAGCGCTGACCACCGAGGGCAATCGTGCTACTGAGCAAGCACTGACCGCACTGGAAAGCATTGCCACGCAAGTCAGCACCATCTTGGACATGAACACCCATGTGGCAACGGCGACGGAAGAGCAATCGAGCGTGGCCAATGAAATCAACGTCAACATGGATACGGTTAACCAAGCGGCGCAAGCAGGCCTAGATGATAGCCACAGCCTTGAGGCGAGCAGCCAAGACTTGGCCGGTTTAGCGCGTACCTTGGACCACCATGTCGGGGCATTTAAAATCTCGGCAATTAAACCCACTGGTAACACATTGCGGGCAGCGCGCGACTAATTCAGCGTGTACCCCAGTCACCTATATCGCCAGCCTTGTGCTGGCGATTTTTTTGCTTAATCATTAAAAAAGTAGAGGTTACTAAACACCTGTTCGTAGCTGCTGGGCGGGTAAGTGCTCGGCAAGATATGCCAGCCAGGCGGCTATCTTGGGTTGCAATTGACGGCCGCTTGGATACAGCGCCCAAATGCCCTCATCGTCTACCCGATAATCGGTTAACACTTCTTCCAACTCGCCGCTTGCCAACGCGGATTGTACGTAATAATGCGGCAATTGAGCCAATCCTAATCCGTGCTTGGCGGCATTGAGCAGCGCGACGCCTGAATTGCAGCGCAATCGACCTGATACCGTTAACGTGCGCACTTTGCCGCCGCTTTGGTAGTGCCAATGCTCGTTCGATCCTACTAAGCAGCTGTGATGACTGAGCGCACTGGGTGAGTCGGGGCGGCCATTTAAAGCCAAATAGCCTGGGCTGGCGCAGATGGTTAACTGTCGTGAGCCCAGCCGCTTAGCTTTCAGGCTTGAGTCGGGCAAGTGGCCAATGCGGATCGCGACATCGGTGCCGGTATCGGTCATATCCACTCGCCGATTGGTTAGATGCAAATCCACCGCCACTTGCGGATAAGCCACCATAAATGGCGCGAGCAGGGGGGCGATATATTGCTCACCAAAGTTTACCGGTGCGGTGACACGAATTTGCCCCGCGGGTAACGACTGAGCCTGGGTAATGGTTTGTTCGGCATCCACCAACGCCGCGATCAGCGGACGGCAACGTTGATAATAGAGCTCACCCTCATCGGTCAACGACACCTTCCGCGTCGTACGATGAAACAACTTCACCCCTAAATAGGCCTCGAGTGCAGCCACCCGGCGACTGACTGACACCACTGTGGTATCGAGTTTATTGGCCGCTTGGGTGAAGCTGCCATGCTCGGCGACCGATAAAAATTCGTTAAGTCCTTCCCAATGGGGCGCCATTGCTGTCTATCCTGTCATTATTCACCCATATACATTATTACGTGAGTGAAATAATAATTTTCAAATTTGCGGGATTATAACTAAATCTAACTTGGTTAGCATAGTCAGGTACGCAATTAACAAGAACAGAAGGGAACCTCCAATGGCACTAACCATCCAGCCAGGACAAACACATATCAAATCCAAAGCCGCCGTCGCATGGGGGCCAGGCCAACCACTAAAAATGGAAGAGGTCGACGTTGAACTGCCTAAGCCGGGTGAGGTGTTGGTCAGAATCGTTGCCACTGGTGTGTGCCATACCGATGCGTTCACCTTATCGGGCGACGATCCTGAAGGCGTCTTCCCCTCGATTCTCGGCCACGAAGGCGGCGGGATTGTTGAAATGGTTGGCGAGGGCGTCACCAGCGTAGAAGTGGGCGACCATGTGATCCCGCTTTACACCGCGGAATGTGGTGAGTGTAAATTCTGCCAATCTGGCAAAACCAACCTATGTGGCGCGGTACGTGAAACCCAAGGCAAAGGCCTGATGCCAGACGGCACCTCGCGTTTTTCTATCAACGGGGAGACCATTTTCCACTACATGGGCTGCTCGACCTTCTCGGAATACACGGTATTGCCCGAGATCTCACTGGCGAAAGTGAGCAAAGCCGCGCCGCTCGAAGAAGTTTGCTTGCTCGGCTGTGGCGTGACCACTGGCATGGGCGCAGTGATGAACACCGCCAAAGTAGAAAAAGGCGACACAGTGGCGATTTTCGGTTTGGGTGGCATTGGCCTGTCAGCCATCATCGGCGCGCGCATGGCCGGCGCAAGCCGCATCATCGGCATTGATATTAATGAGAGCAAATTCACCCTTGCCAAGCAATTGGGTGCCACCGATGTGATTAACCCTCAAGACCACGACAAACCTATCCAGCAAGTGATTGTGGAGATGACCGACGGCGGGGTTGATTACTCGTTCGAATGTATCGGCAATGTGGATGTGATGCGCCAAGCGCTCGAGTGCTGCCACAAAGGCTGGGGCGAGTCAGTGATCATTGGTGTTGCTGGCGCAGGCCAAGAGATTTCGACCCGTCCGTTCCAGCTGGTGACAGGGCGCGTCTGGAAAGGCTCGGCATTTGGTGGCGTTAAAGGCCGCTCAGAGCTACCCGGCATTGTCGAGCGCTACCTCGATGGTGAGTTTGGCCTGCAAGAATTCATTAGCTACACCATGGGCCTTGACGAAGTGAACCGTGCCTTTGACCTGATGCACGAAGGCAAAAGCATTCGCAGCGTGATCCATATGGACCAATAACAGGACGGCCGCCGTGGCAACGCGGCGGTAAAATAACCATGCAACTAGAAAAAATAAGCGAAAACAAAGTCGCAGGCGGTTGGCACCAACGTTGGCAGCATGACTCAAGCACCACCAACGGCAAAATGACCTTTGCGATCTTTCTGCCAGAGAAAGCGAAAGAACAACCTGTGCCGGTGCTTTATTGGCTCTCGGGCCTGACCTGCACCGACGAAAACTTTATGCAAAAGGCCGGCGCGTTTAAACAAGCCGCCACCTTGGGCATAGCGATTGTGGCACCGGACACCAGCCCACGCGGTGAGGGCGTGGCAGACGCCAATCAGTACGATCTCGGCCAAGGGGCGGGGTTTTATGTTAATGCCACCCAAGCACCGTGGCAGTCGCACTACCAGATGTACGACTATGTCACTGACGAACTGCCGGAGCTGATTGAATCGCACTTTGCGGTCAACAACCAGCGCGCAATTGCCGGACACAGCATGGGCGGCCACGGCGCGTTAGTGATTGGTTTGCGTAACCCATCGCGCTACAGCAGCATTTCGGCGTTCAGCCCGATTTGTCATCCCACCGAATGCCCGTGGGGCAAACAGGCCTTTAGCGCCTATTTAGGCGATGACGAACAAACGTGGCAAGCCTACGACGCCACTGTGTTACTCGCCCAAGGCCCCACCGCCATGCCGATGCTGGTGGACCAAGGCGACAAAGACGGCTTTTTGGCCGAGCAGCTTAACCCGCAAGCCCTGAAAAAAGCGGCCGAGAAACACAACTCACCGCTCACCTTGCGTATGCAACCCGGCTACGACCACAGCTACTTTTTCATCAGTACTTTTATTGATGAACACCTCGCCTTCCACGCCACCCGCTTTGCGCGGTAGGCACAAACCACGTCGAGACCCCAAGCGGCCACCTAGGCCGCTTTTTTGTACCCATTTCACAAAACATGGCTTGGCTAACACTTTGGACAATAGCGCACGAAAAGCAAAACAGCGCTTGATACACTAACTCGAAAAGTAGCCAATAAATGGCGTGTTAGGTGCCGACAACTGATCGGCGGTAGCGTGTGGCTAAACACTGGATGCTTAACCAGCTTATCGGCTAGATACAGGCAAAAGCATGCACGTTTATCCGTGACAGGTTCACACTATCTCGGAATGGGTGATAAAAATAATAGATTATTCATGTGGTTACAGTTCAACGCTTGGGGATAATGTGAACGCCCGAGAAGGGATAGGCGGCATGCACACTTTCACGGAAGAGCAGTATCCACTAGAGGTGAGAAATTCAAATAATAACAGTCTATTAGGTAGAAAAGAGTGCGTATAACGGTTTTGGGAAATCGTGCGTGCGCACTAATACAATGTTATACCTACTGTTAACACATTCGGAAAAGGGGAATTCATGGCTAAATTGAAAGATGTATATAATTTTCAGTGCAAGGTTTTTGAGCCAGAAACGTCAGAATTATCTGCGAAAGAGCTGAAAGTTATGTTGAAGCAATTATATGAATACTTCCCATATACAGACAAAGGCGATGGCAACAAACAGCCTTATGATACTGACAATGACTACTCGAAAAAATGGTTTAAATGCTATGATCATTTGTTAAATATTTTGTCGATGAAAAAACAAGAGTTTCGCTATAAGTTATCACTCACATTATCGATAGTTGCGATTGTAATATCAGTAATAGGTGTTGCAGTAAGAATTACGGTTTCAGGGTAATTAGGTATAACAAGCCAATTCAATTGACGCAATTAAACCACACGATTGTGGTTTAGAGTTTTTCAACGCTTCGGTTGCTTGCAATGCGCAATTGATTGGGGCGTTATGTTCAAGGAGTTCAATATAGTGAGAGTGTTATTTCTTATTGTCATAGGGCTGGCAATTCCATTCCTGTCCCCTATATTATTCAAATATTATATTGCTTATGTGCCAGGATTTATGGATGGCACAGAAGATGGGTGGTTAAGTTACCTTGGAGGGTATTCAGGAGGTTTTCTGGCCTTTATTTCTGCATACGTTCTATTTAGTAAACAACGAACACTGTCTGACCGATGTTGGTTTATTTGGTCAGTGGCAGGGAACACAAAAGATATTGAGTCTAATACGCAGATTTCCATTGTATATACCAAATCAAAAGATATTGATGATTTTGATAAAGAGAATAGAAATGTTTTGTCTTGGGGAGATTATGGTGTAGCGGTGGTTAGTATTAAAAATGTTAGTGCTAATCATGCAAAATACGTTGATATTAAGCTTGTGCAAGGCTTATTTACAATAAAACCATTTTGTCATCGAAAAGGAAGTCCGTACATCTCAAAGTTTTCACATGTCACTGAGTTAGAACCAAGTGAAAGAATGGATTTTGTACTACATATTGAACCCTGTCTCCTTAAAGTGAAGAAGTGTATGAAATTTAAAGTAGTTAGTGAATCGCTGAAAAATGTTAGGACAGTACAGTACTTAAAACTATTTTACACAGGCTCCTCATTTGAGTTAATAAATTGAACATAACAAACGCCTCAAGAGGGACTGTGGACTTGATCCGTTTTACTGGACACGCATCGACGATCTGATGAGGTCAGTCTATGAGAAAGGTAAAAAGATATCATACGTGTGGAGAGAAATGCGGTACTCGGCGAGATCAAGGTGACAAAAGAATCTATTAGACATGATTTCCTCCGATAGTAAACATCATAGCTAAGTGTGGTAGAGCCTTCAGACGGTAACTTATATCATTCGCTACATTCAAGAAATAAGAATTATATCTCATTACTCCTATGCAACTTATGGCATTGTGACTATGAAATAACTTTCGGAGGATCCCATGAATTGTAGTTGTTGTAGTAAAGCACTAAATAGTGGCATGATTTATAAGAAAGATGCGGCTACAGGACGTAAATATAAATCATGCCCACATTGTTCAGATGCCAATGGTGGAGAGCATGTTTTCCACCCGTATCCGTCAAATTTTGGTAAAACACCCGCACGAAAAACAGCACAGAACCCTACAGGTCATCAAAGTTATTGTATTGATTGTCGTCGCCTAAATAAAGGTGTAGCCTCTACTGTACATCAAAATGGACGCCTTTGTAGCAGTTTGGTCTGAAGGTTTATGCAAGTATTTAAAGATGACGCCGTAAACTGGCTTTCAACGCTCGCGGACGCGAGCGTTGATCTTTTAGTGACTGACCCACCATACGAGTCATTAGAAAAACATAGGAAAATTGGCACTACAACCAGATTGAAAGTTAGTCAGGGCTCTAGCAATCAATGGTTCGATATTTTCCCTAATGAACGTTTCGAGAGCTTATTATCGGAAGTCTATCGAGTGTTAAAGAAAAACTCTCACTTCTATTTGTTTTGTGATCAAGAAACAATGTTTATTATCAAGCCAATAGCAGAGAAGGTTGGCTTTAAGTTCTGGAAACCCATAGTGTGGGATAAAGTGTGTATCGGTATGGGCTATCACTATAGAGCTAGACACGAATACATCCTTTTTTTTGAAAAAGGGAAAAGGAAACTAAACAATTTAAGTGTCCCTGATATTTTAGAGTATAAACGTGTATATCGTGGGTATCCGACAGAAAAGCCAGTTGAACTTCTTGAAACGCTCATATCTCAGAGCTCTCAAAAAGATGAATTAGTAGTTGACCCTTTCTTTGGTTCTGGTTCTTCATTAGTTGCGGCAGTAAATCTAGATAGAAAATATCTGGGTTGTGATATTTCTGAGTCGGCGCACCAACACTTTCGAAGCCGGTTGGTAGAAACATAGTGATATAATTAAGAATCCGCTGGAATCGGTCCGTTCCCACGCAGGAGCGTGGGAACGAGTTACACCAACCCCAACCACTGAACCAAACCGAGCCACCTTACGTGCTGTTTATCGGCATTTTAACCGTTATCTTTGTCTAACGGGGTTCGCGTGAACCCAACCAGTCCAACCAAGTTGCGCAACAGTAAGTGGACGGCGGTTAAACCCCTTCATCGCGCTCAGCACGTTTTGCGCGAGAAAATATACCTTCATGGTAATTAGACGACTCGCTGCTACGCTTATAGCAAATAGCAGTGCAGAGGATTTTGCCATGACAATCAGCCTTAAGATTAAAGCCATGGCGCTTGCCCTTTTGCTGGGGTCATTTCTTACCATTTACCTGGTTATGGAGTGGGTAGCGAAGCCCGTTTTGCAAGAACAGGCAGAGGCTGGCGCTCGGCAAACCGTCACAAACATTGAAGGGCGTATTGCCACGGCATTGAATGAAGGGGCAGTGTTAACCGATACACTCGCGGCGCTATCGGAAACATTGCCGTTAGATCGCGCCCAGTTTATTGAACGCCTTGAGCCTGTGGTCGATCACTACGGTAACGCCGCGATTGCGGGCGGTGGTGTTTGGCCTGAGCCTGGTAAGTTAACACCGGGAAAAACACGTGATTCCTTATTTTGGGCACGTAATGCACAAGGCTCGCTCGATCTATTAGATGATTACAATGATCCCGCTGGCAGTGGTTATCACAACGAAAGCTGGTATCAAGCAGGGCGAGGCTTACCGGCGGGGCAATGCGCGTGGTCTGCCGCTTATGAGGATGCGATTTCTGGCACGCCCATGGTCACTTGCACAGTCGCAATTCGCCGAGATGGCCAGTTTTGGGGCGTTGCGACAATCGATTTGATGCTCTCCGGTCTGTCAAACTTATTAACTGACCAAAATGAGGCAACCGGAGGCTATGCCTTTGTGCTCGATCAAACCGATCGCATTCTGTCGTTTCCCGATGTGCGTTCTTCAAGCCTTAGTATGCAAAGCCTGAGCGACGCAAGTAGACAGTATCCTCGTTTATCCCCGCTTGTCTCGGCCTTGGACGCTGAGGAGCCGGTTTATCTGCCGGAAGGTGTAGTAGGCGATAGCCGGTCGCTCCTCGTGCAGGTTCCTCTGTCGGAACAGGGTTGGACAGTGGGTATGTTGTTGCCTGAGGCAACGGCCTTGGCGGCGCTGAATCGAGTAAGTTCTGGCCTGTATATAACACTGTTACCGTTGGTGATTGTCTTCGCGTTAGTTGTGGTATGGCTCGGCCAGAGGCTCATTCGCAGTATCAAAGAGACGACTCAGCAGGTTAGCAGTCTATCGAAAGGAGAGAAAGGCGGTAAGTTAGAGATTGTTCGTGCTGATGAGATGGGCGAGCTACGGCGCGCTGTCAACGATTATGGCGCCCATCTTGAAAAAATTCTCGAAGACGTAGCGAGAGAAGCGATTGGCGTTAAAAGCAGTGCAAACGACTTACAGGCACTGAGCCAAGATTTGAGCGACCGAACGTCGGCGCAGACGAATGAGAATATCACGCTCGCCTCATCGATAAACCAAATGTCCGCAAGTGCCACCGAGGTGTCGAGCAATACTGCCACTGCCGCAGATACTGCCGAGGATGCATCGCACGTGGTGGCAAAAGGGCAGCAAGCCGTCGATGAGAACAGTGACGCGATTGCCAAGCTTGCTACCACACTGAAAGAAGCGTCCTCTGTAATTGATAAACTGGCCTCAGATTCACAGCAGGTGGGAACGGTCCTTGAGGTCATCAAAAAGATTTCCGAGCAAACCAACTTACTGGCACTGAATGCGGCTATCGAGGCGGCGCGTGCGGGAGAGCAAGGACGTGGGTTTGCAGTGGTTGCCGATGAGGTGCGCTCATTGGCCGCCAAAACTCAGGAATCAGCGGAGGAAATTGATGGCATGATTCAGCAGCTTCATTCGGCGGCTAGCCAGGGCGTGGACGTGATTGAATCGAGTTATCAGTTGTCTCAAGCTTCGGTTGAGCGAGCGAGTGTGGTGCGTGAGCACTTTGAAGAGATTGTCACAGCATTTGATAACATTAAAGAGCGCACCGTAAGCATTGCCACGGCATCGGAGCAGCAAGCGCATGTAACAGAAGAGATCAGTCAACTGGCGGATCGAATCAGGACGTTGTCGGAGCAGAACGCTGAAGGGGCATCTGAACTCAAAGCAATGAGTGCTGATTCACTCGAACGGGCTGACCGTCTAACCCAAATTAGTCAATGGTAGCGTTCGTTTACCTTGTATTGCTATTCTTGAAAGGGCTGATAAGTTGAAACGAATGCATTCCTTGTCAGCCTTATCCGGCTTTTTGTTAAGGGGTAGTCGTGAACCATATCAATCCAGCCAAGTTACGCAATAGCAAGTGGACGGCGGTCAAACCCATTAATCGCGAGAAGCACTTTTTGGTCTCCGACGTTGAGTATGATGAAGATGGTGTGGTGGTGTTATGCGTGCTCGAGTCGGTGCTGTCGAAAAAAGAATATCCGATTGACTGGCGTGAGCTCAAAAGTGACGAGAAGTGGCGTCAAGGGTGGAAGTGATGATAAAGGGAGGAGGCTATCCTCCCTTTTTTGATCCGTTTTTAAGCGTGGCGCTTGTTATTTTAAGTGGAAGATTTGCTCTGTTTCTAGCGATGTCATCGCGCGTATCTGACGCCAGATGTAGTAAAGGATGCCAAACATCATCAACATGCTAGGGATAGCAATCATCGGGTAGCTGTACAGCGTCATCTTGCCTAGCTCTTCATTAAACGCGGGCGTGCCGGCGGGGCTGGTGACAATCCACGTGGCAAGGAAGTAGTTCATCGCCGATGAGAACACAAAGGTGCTGGCGAACAGATAGTTTGACCACATCAAGCAACGCTCAAAGGCGGCGGATTGCCCGCTCTCTTTTAAACGCTGATTGATCAACGCGAGGTTGAGCACGGTGTCATTCAGAATTAACTTCTGCATCAGTGGGTAGCGGGTAAAGGTTGACCCTAACACCGCCAAGCCAATAATACCGGGGATCAGTGCCTCTTTTAAGGCTAACCAACGAGTATCGAGCTCGAGTAGGCCAATCCCACCTGTCAGTAATACGCTGATAAAACCCAGTGCTGAGATAAAATTGAATTTCTGGTTACGGACCAGATCCATCCCGCCGTAAGCGAGAGGGAAGGCCAAAGCGACGACCAGTGCCATGGCTGTACCTAGGTATTCATCGCCGCTCAACTTCATCAGGATGATCGAGGGGATGAAAACGTTGAACAGGATTTCAAACAGGGGACTCGGCTTTTTCGCGGTGGTATTGCTCATAATGTGTGACTAACTCTACGTGATATCGGTTGTCATTATACTCTGCCAAGCAGTGTTCATCGACCCGCAATCGATGTAAAGCGCAAATGCGCACCGTTGTGTAACTATGTGTGAAATCAATTCATCGCTAGCTCGAGATAGTTATCGCTATTTGATGAGACGATGCACGTTTTAGACCTTGATTCCTAAAGGCTCCTACCGCACCGCATAGATCAGCAAGCCGGTGTAGCTGACGTAGCATATAAACAGTAGTCCCCCTTCGGCGCGGTTGATTTCGCGTGTCTTGCCAAAGCGTATTGCGACGAGCAGCAAGAGCACGGTGGCGGCGAGCATCACCATCCAATCTCGCCAGAAGACTTCTTCGGTGATGTCGCGAATTGGCTCGATGGCGCCGGCAATACCAATTACGGCGAGGGAGTTAAAAATATTGGAGCCGACTACGTTGCCC
Organism: Salinivibrio kushneri; assembly: GCF_027286325.1. NCBI lineage: Bacteria > Pseudomonadati > Pseudomonadota > Gammaproteobacteria > Vibrionales > Vibrionaceae > Salinivibrio > Salinivibrio kushneri. The sequence continues at coordinate 98,295 of NZ_CP114589.1, read as the reverse complement.
ACGGCAATATCGTGCTCTCCTTTGCGGGCGGCGATAATCGAGGCAGCCAACTCGGGCAGGGAGGTCCCTAATGCGACTATGGTTAAGCCAATAATAAGATCGCTGACGCCCAACTGTAGGGCTATCTCAACGGCACCCCACACCAAAATCCGTGAGCTAACAACTAATAGTGCGAGCCCGATCACCAGCCACATTATTGCCTTTTTCAGCGAGAGAGTTTGCTGAGTGAGCTCGGCATCCATCTCAGTGGCAAGAGCGTCGTTCTTGGCGCGCATTGCACTCCACACTGACCAGCCGATCAGCAGTAAAAAGCCTGTGATAAGCAGTAAAGCTTCGTAGGCGCTGATGGTGAAGTCCCATAGCATTGCCCCGATAATGAGAGTGATGGCTAGCAGAATGGGTAGCTCTTTGCGCACAATGGCAGAATGCACTGCAATAGGCGCAATAAGGGCGGTCACCCCGAGAATTAAAGTGATATTGACGATGTTCGAGCCCAGCGCATTGCCCAATGCTAATGCAGGGTTGCCGTCTACAGCAGCCATCGCTGAGACCACCATTTCCGGTGCTGATGTACCAAACCCTACCACTAGCATGCCAATGAGTAGCGGTGGCATACCCGCATAATTCGCGCTTGCTGCCGCGCCGTTTACAAACTTATCTGCACTCCACACCAAAAGCGCAAATCCAGCAATAATCGCCAGTGTTGCAAGCAGCATATCGTCACCTTGGTTGAAATAAGAAGCGTGTTTAATCATCGCCAATAATATAATGGTGATGATTAAACACAGAAGATTCAAACCGTTAATGCTAGTTGATGGGCGTTAACTGTGCCAGTCAGACGTGGCGTAGTATGGTCAACGCCACTTTCCTGATGAATCACCTAACACTGGCGTTTTTCAACGCATACCAATCCATCTGTTTTGGCAAAGGCGTGTCGTGGTGATCGCGTGTCAGTGCTAAAAAAGTTGCATCCACGGCGCTAAAGTAACGGCTGGTCATCGTCCACTGGCCGCCGGCGATAAAGAACTCCAATGAGCTGGTATCGGCGAGGACTTGTAGCGGTAACTCCTCCAACTGCTCAGGCAAGTGAATACAGCGGCGAGTATCGCCTTCGGTGGCGAGGCTTGCGCTTCTATCCAGTGTTAGGGTGCGGCTGTCACCGTCAAGGGTGAGCGCACAACCGGATGGTTCGCCGGATGAGGCTGGCGTGATCATGCCGCTGCGGCTGTGAAAATATAACGTGTATTGGCCGCTGGCTGGAATGGGCAGTGTGGTGTTGAGCTCAAATTGCTTGGTGCCTAAATCCACCGTGGTTGAGTGGCATTCGGTGTTAATCAGCAAAAGTTGCTGAGGGCCTCGTAAGCTTTGTAGCGCGGTAGCAGGACGTTGATACAGTTGCCCATTTTCCCAATGTAACTCGCGAGGACACGTCAATTGATGAAGCCAGTCGGCGGCGAGGCTAGGTTGGTTTGTTTCGTCTGGTAGGCCCATCCAAGCAATGAGCATACGTTTATTGTCAGGAGTTTGCGCCGTCTGCGGGGCGTAAAAATCAAACCCATGATCCAGCACTTGCCAGTTATCAAGCGTGATGCCGTCCGCTTCTAGCGTGGCTTTGGCGTAACCATTGTGGTGAGGAACATGATGATCGGGCGTTGGTGATGAGCTGCCTTGTGGGCAGAGAATACAAACCCATTGCTCGCTTAATTGGAACAGATCCGGGCATTCCCACATATAACCATGCTCGCCTAAGCTATCACCGCTTAGTCCGTTATAGTGCCACGTAAGGCCGTCAATGGAGGAATATTGCGCCAGGCGACCTATTTTGTCTTCACGTTGCGCACCCAGCAGCATCCGATATTTTTTGCCGTCGTGAATGACTTTGGGATCGCGAATATGCTCGGTCACGCCAGCCGGTGGGGCATCAATCACTGGGCCGAGTTTTTCAAAGTGAATACCATCGGTTGAGCGTGCCACACACTGGGTGGTTTGGCGCAAACGCGCGGGGCCAATGCGGGTGTTGCCAGTGTAATAAAGCCAGAGGGCGTCATCCATCACCATGGCGTGGCCTGAAAATACCCCATGGCTGTCATACCAATCACTGGGGGTGAGGCCGAGCGGTGCGGTGTGCCATTGCACCCCATCAGGGCTGATGAGATGTACCCAGAATTTATCTTTGTGCTCACAGGCAAACGGGTACCACTGATAAAAAAGGTGATAGTGGCCTTGAAAGTAAATAAATCCATTGGGGTCATTGAGCAGTCCTTGAGGAGGACTGATGTGCCAAGCAGGACGATGGAAGTCAATGCTTTTGGTTGGTGAATAGCGGTGCGCGGCTTGTTCACGCAGGTTTTGGTCGATAAGGCGTCCCAGTGCAGCGAGCATTCCTTCACCGATTGGCTGATCAAGCGTGATTTGGCGCAGCGATACGTCAATCGCATGGATGGGTAAGGCGTCTTGATTGACACGCTCAAGCGCGTTGAGCTCAATGATCACCTTGTCTTGATGACGTAATACGCGACGTACATTGTCGGCGCCACCACATGCGTCAACCAGGCCTGTTGAGGTTATTTCCATCTATCCGTACCAATTTTATTTTCGGGAACGTTCCAAAAATAGCGAATAAGACGGCGGTGGCGCAAGTAAAATTTCTCTGTATTGGGTTAACGATCGCTGTGTTAAGGGCAGGTGGCGCGACTAATATAGTTAAAGCCCATCACCAACTTAGACACATGGCTTTGCCCGGTTTCCAGTAACTCGAGTAGCATTTTGGCACCACTTTCTCCTGCAGCATCAAAGGCATAGTTAAACGTGGATAAGCCTGGCGATACCACTTGGGCAAGCTCATCATCGCCCACACCAATCAGTTTCACGGTGCGTCCAGGGGTGATCCCTTGTGCTTGCAAGGCTTGGATAGCGCCAATGGCGATGCGGTCGGTGGCACAAAATACGCCATCAAGATCAGGGTATTGCGCTAGCATGGCGGTCATAGCGACATGGCCTGATTGAATCGAGAACTGGCCTTGATAATGGAACAAGGGAGCTGTTTGACTAAGTGTGGTCAAGGCACTCTCAAGACCTTGATAACGCTGCTGATCAACCGCAATATCTTCCGCTTGTACCCCCAGAAAGCCCACCTGTCGGCATCCTGCTTTAATAAGCTGCTCGCCGGCACAAAAACCGACTCGGTAATCATCATGGATCACGCTGGGGATGTTATAGGGTGAGCCGTCTTGGCCAATCACCACCACCGGCGCACTCGAGCGCTTAATGGCGCGCACCAAGTCGGGGTTGAGCGTGGAGGCAAACAGCAGTATCCCTTCTACGCGCTTTTGATTGAACAAATCAAGGTAATGACAAATACGATTGTCGTTTTGTCGGGTGTTAGCCAGCAGCACTTGTTTCCCTTTTTGATCAAACACATGGCTAAGTCCATCAACGCTGGCTGACATCGCATTCGACGATACTCGCGGTACAATCACCCCGATGAGGTTGGTTTTGTTGGATTTTAAATCCTTAGCAATTTGATTGACCACATAGCCACATTGCTCAATGGCACGATTAACCTTCTCAATCGTCGCGGGTTTTACGCCATACTCTTGGTTAATTACGCGCGACACAGTGGATTTGGAAACCCCCGCTAAACGGGCGACATCATTCAAGCTAGCCATGGATTCTCCTTTGCTGGAATCACTATGATCGTTCCATTTGCGGATCCTTTGCAAACATAGTGTCCTTAACACCCCTTATTTAGTGATTTGTGTCACGTTTAGGGTGAGTTTTAGGCTCCGGTTTGCTGATCGATCTCACAGCAATTATCAGCCATACTTGATGCTTTAAAGGATTCAGCACATCATTTTCGGGATCGTTCCCGAAAATGTGGAGCGTGTGACGCCACACGAAAATAAAAGTGACGGTGGCAAAGACGGTGAGAGCGTGCAGGGGAAGTAGCCATGAACTACCAAAAAATAGCACAACAACTACTCGATAAACTGGGTGGAAAAGAAAACATCGCGGCGGCGGCACACTGTGCCACGCGGCTAAGACTCGCACTCCATGATGACAGTCTCGCGGATTTAAGCGCGATTGAATCGATTGAGGGGGTGAAGGGCCAATTTCAAGTTAGCGGTCAGTTACAGATCATTTTTGGCTCGGGCATTGTTAATAGTGTTTATGCCGAGTTCAGTAAGCTGACTGGCCAATCCGATATGTCCTCGAAGGACGTGGCGGCGGCTGGTGCCGAAAAGCAAAATTGGCTACAACGCGCGGTGAAAGGGCTGTCAGATATTTTTGTTCCCATTATTCCAGCCATTGTCGCCGGTGGTCTGTTGATGGGGATCTTCAATATCCTCACTGCACCAGGCTTGATTGTTGATGGCAAGTCCTTGATTGAGGCCTACCCTCAAATGGGCGATCTGGCCAATATGATCAACACCTTCGCCAATGCGCCATTTGTGTTCTTACCGGTACTGCTAGCATTTTCTGCCAGTAAAAAGTTTGGCGCTAACCCCTTTTTGGGCGCGGCACTCGGGATGTTAATGGTGCACCCTGACCTGCTCAATGGCTGGGGCTTTGGGGGCGCAGCGGTGTCCGGCGATATTCCGGTGTGGAAGATCTTTGGTTTTGAGATCGAAAAAGTCGGCTATCAAGGATCGGTACTGCCTGTGCTGGTTGCCACCTATATTTTGGCGCAAGTCGAGCAAGGCTTACGTCGTATTATTCCTTCGGTGTTAGATAACTTGCTGACCCCGTTGTTGGCAATTTTCATCACCGGCCTGATCACCTTTACCCTGGTGGGGCCATTTACCCGTGATCTCGGCTTCTTACTCGGCGATGGTCTTAACTGGGTGTATGAATCGGCTGGGATGATTGGCGGTGCGTTGTTCGGATTTGTGTATGCCCCGTTTGTGATCACCGGGATGCACCACAGCTTTATCGCGATTGAAACCCAACTGTTGGCAGACATTGCGGTCACTGGCGGCACCTTTATCTTCCCAATTGCCGCGATGTCGAATGTGGCGCAGGGCGCAGCTTGTTTAGCGTTTGGCTTAAAAACGGCGGATGTGAGAGCGAAAGGGATTGCGATGCCAGCTGGGGTCACAGCACTGCTTGGGATCACTGAACCGGCGATGTTTGGTATTAACCTTAAATACCGTTATCCGTTTATCGGTGCATTGGTAGGCGCAGCCTGTGCAGGCGCGTTCATCACCTTCTTTAAAGTGAAAGCGCAAGCGTTGGGTGCTGCTGGGCTACCAGGGATCATTTCTATCCGCCCTGACGGTGTGGTGCCGTATATCATTGGTATGGCGATTGCCTTTGTCGTGGCATTTTCCGTGACCTATATGCTGGGTGCACGTAAAAAATATGCACAAGCTGCAGCGGCATAATTGAGCGTGAAACGAGGAGCAAGCGTGATGAGTAAGGTATGGGTCACCGGTGATGCGGTGGTGGATTTGATCCCTGATGGTGAAAGCCATTACCTAAAATGTCCGGGTGGTGCACCCGCCAATGTTGCGGTGGCGATTGCTCGACTGGGTGGTGAAACCGGCTTTATTGGCCGAGTGGGCGGCGATCCGCTAGGGCGTTTTATGCAAAATACCTTGGCGGGTGAAAGCGTGGATACGCGATTTATGCATCGCGATGAAACGCAACGTACCTCAACGGTATTGGTGGATCTTGATGAGCACGGCGAGCGCAGCTTCACCTTTATGGTGAAACCCAGTGCTGATCAGTTTGTGCAGCCTTACGACTTCCCACTGTTCGAAAAAGGGCAGTGGTTGCATGCTTGCTCGATAGCCCTGGCGAATGAGCCGTCGCGTTCTGCGACCCTCGGCGCGATGCAGGCTTGTCGTGATAATGGTGGCTTTGTCAGTTTTGATCCCAATTTGCGTGAGGATCTGTGGCAAAGCGAGGCGAAAATGCTAGACACCGTGTGGCAAGCCTTGCCGCTGGCGGATGTGGTTAAAGTGTCTGACGATGAACTTGCTTTACTGACGGCGCCCCTCATTACCGAGGCGCATTCAGTGAAAGCAAGGTTAGCAGCGTTAGCCGATCACGCACCCAATGTGTCGTTGTGGGTGGTGACACAAGGCAGTGAAGGCGCGCGAGTCGCGTTCCATCAGACGGTTTGGCAGGTGGCGACAACACCCACCAAGGTCGTGGACACCACGGGTGCAGGGGATGCGTTTATGGGCGGCTTGCTGGCGGCCCTTGCCAAATTGCCCGACTGGCAAACGCCCGAGGCGGTGACGGAGGCGGTGCGTCAAGGCAACCGCTGTGGCGCGCTGGCCACCACAGCAAAAGGCGCAATGACCGCATTGCCCACGGCGTTGCAGTTGCAAGCAGAATAGACGAACGTCACTCATAAAAAACCCCCTTAGCTATCCATCGCTAAGGGGGAGGCAGGTTTTTCGGTATTACGAAATAAAGCGCGGATACTTTATTTAATATTGACCACCATCTTGCCGAAGTTGCGGCCTTCGAGTACATCAATCAGTGCTTGTGGCGCTTGCTCAAAGCCATCCACCGCGTGTTCACGGTAATGGATTTGGCCTTCACCAACCCATTTGGCCATGTCGTGAGCGAACTCAGGGTAACGGTGCGCGTAGTCATCAAAAATGATGAAACCTTTTACGGTTAGGCGCTTGACCAAAATAGTCCCCATCAGTTGCGAAAGACGATCTGGGCCTTCTGGCAGGGCGGTGTTGTTGTACTGTGACACCAAGCCACACACGGGAATACGGGCGCCGGTGTTAAGCAGTGGCATCACCGCATCGAATACTTTGCCGCCGACGTTTTCAAAGTAGACATCAATGCCTTGTGGGCAGGCTTCGGCAAGCTGTTCGGCAAAGTTGTCGGCTTTGTGGTCGATACAGGCGTCAACATTGAGGTGTTCACGGGCGTATTGGCATTTGTCTTCACCACCGGCAATCGCTACGACGCGGCAGCCTTTTAGCTTACCAATCTGTGCGACAGTCGCCCCGACTGGGCCAGTGGCTGCGGCGACGACAAGGGTATCGCCTTCTTTGGGTTGGCCGATATCTAATAAGCCCATGTAGGCGGTGAAGCCGGGCATCCCCAAGATCCCAAGCGCGTATGATACTGGGGCTAAATCTGGGTTGAGTTTCAGCAGGGTATCGCCATTGACCACGGAATGGGTTTCCCAGCCTTTGTAAGCCAATACCCAATCACCCGCCTGGTAATCGGCGTGGTTAGATTCCAAAACTTTACCCACGGTGGCACCGACCATCAGGCCATCAATGGCTACTGGTTCTGCGTACGATTTGGCATCACTCATTCGACCGCGCATGTAAGGGTCAATCGATAGGTGATGGTTTTCAATCAGGACGTCATTGTTGCCTAGTGCGGGAATGGCGACTTCTTCTAAGCGAAAGTTCTCGGCAGTGGGTGCGCCAACTGGGCGTGATGCGAGAACAAAACGTTGATTTGTTAATGCTGACATGGATTCCTCCCTTGAAGATGGGAAAAGAGGCGGCTGGTTTAGCGCGCCTCATTAAGAAATAAAACGGCGATTACAGTGCGGCTTGAAGCACGCGGCGGCAAACGTCCGGCGTCACATCGCCATGTTCACCGAGTTGGGTCATGCCGTGTTGAGTCAGGCTTTCAATCAAGGGCTCAATCGCGGTTTCATCCAGATCGTAATCGCTCATGCGCGTTTTCACGTTCATGCGCTCGAAAAAGTCGCGCGTTTTCTCAATCGCTTGTTGCGCTTTTTCGGCGTCGCTGCCTTGGTCAATATGCCAAACACGTTCAGCAAATTGTGCGAGCTTAGCCTGTTTTTGCTCAAACTTCTCATTGAGCATTGCAGGCAGTACCACGGCAAGGGTTTGGGCGTGGTCTAAGCCATGTTGGGCTGTAAGCTCGTGACCAAGCATGTGGGTTGACCAATCTTGCGGGACACCCACGCCAATCAGCCCGTTCAGTGCCAAGGTGGCTGTCCACATCAGACTTGCACGCACATTGTAATCTTCTGGTGTTTCCAGCGCTTGTGGGCCCAGCTCAACCAAGGTTTGTAGCAGGCCTTCGGCGAAGCGGTCTTGTACCGGCGCATTGGCCGGATAGGTGAGGTATTGCTCAACCACGTGAACAAACGCATCGACCGCACCGTTCCCCACTTGTCGGATCGGTAGGGTGTAGGTTTTCACCGGATCCAACACTGAGAACTGCGGGAACACCAGCTCGCTCATAAACGGCAGTTTGGCTTGCATCGACTCACGGGTAACCACCGAGCCTTTGTTCATCTCAGAGCCGGTTGCCGGCAAGGTGAGCACGGTACCAAATGGCAGCGCTGCTTCCACTTTTCCGCCCATGCTGGTGAGGATGTCCCATGCGTCGCCGTCATATTTCGCGGCCGCGGCAACGAATTTGGTGCCATCGATCACTGAGCCGCCGCCCACGGCGAGGAGGTAGTCATAACCTTCAGCGCCGACTTTTTCGACTGCCTTCATCAAGGTCTCATAGCGCGGGTTGGGTTCAATGCCGCCAAACAGGCCAAATTGACGTTGCCCCAGCGCTTGTTCGACTTCATCCAAGGTGCCGGTTTTACGTGCACTTTGGCCGCCGAAAAGAATCAACACTTTTGCATCGGCCGGGATGAGCCGATCCAGCTCGGCAATCTTACCTTCGCCAAAAACGATACGTGTGGGATTGTAGAACTCAAAGTTGTTCATTGCTCATCCTTCCTTTTATTGTGCTTGATGGTATCAAGCGTTTATTTAAATTAGACCGGTCGTCTAGTTGGTGCCGGTTAAAAACCCGCCTTGGCGGGTTTCGAGTTAGTGGTGGGGCGATAATCTATGTCGCCGCTATGCATCAACGGTTATTTATTGCTTACTGCCGTGCTGGGTAGAGCACAACAGGATTAATCGATCAGTCCAAGCTTTTCTTCGGTGATGGTCATCGCTTGCGCGAGATGACTGTCGTTACGATGCAGTTTGGTCAGTAAGCTTGCGCCTAACCATAATTGATATAAGGTTGTCGCGGTGGTCAGTGCAGCTTGGTTATCAAACTTATCACTGTCTTGGGCGAGGGTATTCGCCAAGCAGCCAATCAGCTGATCGGTACCATCGCGCAGTGCCAGCCGCATAGGCTCGGATAAATCAGCCACTTCTGCACTCAGCTTTACCACTAAGCAAGTCTGCACCGGATCTAAGCTGCAATACTGTGCTTGCCAACGGCTAAAGTAGTTGTGCACTCGCACAATTGGCGAGAGTGCCTTATCAGTCAGCAGGCGATTTACATCGGCGATGTAGCCAGCAAAATAGTGGTCTAACACCGCTTGGCCGAATTGTTCTTTCGACGCAAAGTAGTGGTAAAAAGACCCCTTGGGCACGCCGGCTTGTTTTAGTATTGCGCTAAGGCCGACGCCGCTAAAGCCAAATTGCGCCATCACGCTCACGCCCGTTTCCAACAAGTGTTGGTGGGTCGCGTTGTGAGTGCTGGTTTCTTGGGTGCTGCTCGATTTCATGTGGGGTAGCATAATTAAAATTAGACCGGTCGTCTAGTGGTGCAAGAATTTTTTGTCTTGCTGTAGTTCCGTGGCATAAATCAGGCCGGTATGCTGTGCGAAATCCCAGTTTATGTCAGATTTATTACTCTGTTCACAATTTGAACGGCACGCCATGGCACAGTGTCAAAAGTGTGCTTTACTGAAAGTGTCAGCCGAGCTGACACACAATTTGGTAGATGATTAGCGCGCAGTGACGCGCCACATAATGCGTTAAGACCCCGTTAATGTCAGGCGCCCATGACGACACCTTGTTAGCCGCCAGCCAGGCAATTAACACAAGACCATGCGGTAAGGACGCTCAACGTAGTGAGCACGCGGGGCAATGTAAGAAACATGTTCATTGACCAACAACCAACAGGAAATGGATCTAGAAGCCGCTCAGCCGAGCGGCTTTCTCTTTTGTGGGTCTAGCGCTGACGTATTTGAATGCGCATGTAACACCCTGAACCGGCTGATCGCTGAATGTGTACCCACTCCCTTTTGCCATGGGCTCGACGCTTGCTCATTATCTTTTGGAATCACGAACCGCCAATTGGCTGCTTGACGGTGATCGAATTTGCTTTCCGGATCGAAATAATATAAGACTATGAATTGGCGCCGCATTCGGCGCTTGTCATCAATATCGTTCATTAATCTGATAGAGAGGTGTTCGATGAACAACAAAAGCAGACGTTTGTGGTATTACTACAAAACAAAGTCCAATAAGACCCGTCAAGTTAAAGCAGCTGGGTCAGCGTAATCAAGCGTGGGTAAGGCAACCGATCGGTTGCCTTTTGTTGTTCTAAGCGATTGAAAAAATCACTAAGCCATTGTGCATTGTCGAATTTTTCGTCTAATCTTATCGGTAAAGCTTTAACAAGCGCACTGACCCAAAGAGGGGCGCGGGAGGGACGATGAATGTACTATCTTTCCAGCATGTCAATGAATTGATTGATGAAACGATCACGCTCATTGATGGAACGGATACGGAATATGCAATGACGCTGGCGCGTGTCGACACCCATCCTGGCCACGGTGATGAGGTGGGCGGGCACACGGTAGAAAATTTCAGCCTGGTGTTGAAAGGGCCGGAAGACACCCGCTTTCCGCAAGGAAATTACCTGCTTACCCATCCCGCGCTTGGAGAGCAGATTCTACATATGCTCCCCGTCGGGGATGCCACCTATACCATTAACATCAACACGCAAGCCTGATCTTTCTTTGGTCGCTCTCTGTTGCCCATTAGGCATTATAATAGTTAGCGGCCAATGCTGATTAAATAACCGCCAGTCAATGAGTTACTTTCGCCTTTTCATAGATTAGTCACGGAAATTGAGTAGAATAAGACCGCTAAGCTAGCAGTAGGGAGGTCATATGTTTGCCTGGCTGAGTGGCTTATTTGAAAAGGAACAGCTGCAATCGTTTGTCTGGGTGAGAGACATCATGGCGAGCAATCCCAAAGGGAGCTACGCCAAGTATAAAAAATATTACGATCGCCACGTTGATCGTATTCTCAAGGGTTATCACAAAGACTTTCTCCGCTTTGAGAAATTCGCCGCCCGTAATTACAAATACAGCGACCAATCGATTTTTATGGCGATTAAAGTTGCTAACTATGCCTATCAGCTTGGACAGCTGAAAGTGGCCGCTTGCATAACGGCGGCAGTGATTTCGGCGTGTAATCGTGCAAAAAAAGGCGAGTCACAGGTCCACCCTAAACTGTATCGCGCCACCGTGGTGTTGCATAAAAAAGTGCTCGAAACGGGTAAGGCTAAAAAGGCAGAGCCTCCCAAAGAGCCAGCGTAACGAGACAGTGTTGGGTAAATTATATCCAGTTAATAAAAGTGTCATATTCCTATTTAGCCCCCGCCATGGCTGAATAGGTGATACTTGTCACGTTTTTCCCTTCTTTGACTGTAACAATTTGTTCTGGTCATTCATTCGCCACGCTGATAGAGTCCCCTCCCTCACACACATTGTGAGCGAACTAATGCTTAAATCTACACAAAATAATGACCGTCTCGTTGCCGTATTTACTATCGGCTTTGTTGCTGTCTTCCTTGCCTTTGCCTTGTTTGACCTGAAACACTTCTCTTCTGTTATCCAGTCTCTATTTTCTGAGTCTGCCAACCTTTTTGGTTACTGGTGGCAGTGGTTGATGGTGATCAATTTTGTACTGGCGCTTGCTATTGGCGGCAGTAAATTTGGTAAATTAAAACTTGGCGCCACGGATACTGTCTCGATGAGTCGTTTCCGTTGGGTTGCGATGATCATGTGCACCCTGCTTGCGGGTGGTGGTGTTTTCTGGTCAGCCGCGGAACCTATTTATCACTTCATGACCCCGCCGCCGGCGTTGGGTGACATGGAAGCGGGTGTGATGGATACCGTTGCTCCCGCGTTAAGCCAAAGCTTTTTCCACTGGGGCTTTCTAGCCTGGGCAGTGTTAGGTACTTTGGCGACCATCGTGCTTATGTATGCTCACCACCAGGCGGGTGTACGCCTGCGCCCTCGTGCGTTGCTGTATCCGTTGCTCGGCGACAAGCTAGAAAACCACTGGTTAGGCTCTGTGATTGATGCCTGCTCTATCATTGCAGTCGCAGCGGGTACCATCGGCCCGATTGGCTTTTTGGCCACCCAGCTTGGCTATAGCTTGGAAAGCTTTGTGGGTATCGAAAACACCATGCCAATGCAGATGCTGATTTTGGCTGCAGTCGTGGCGATTTACTCTATCTCCGCGTTTACCGGGATGGATAAAGGTCTGCAATGGCTGAGCCGCATGAATGTGATTGGTGCAGCCGTGTTGTTGGGCGTGGTGATTGTGCTGGGTCCAACAGGCTTTATCTTTGAGCAGTTTGGCTCAGGCTTTAGCTACTACCTCAGCAATATGCATACGCTAGCACTGAATACCGATAACGGTAGCTGGAATGCATGGTGGACCTGGTTCTTCTGGGGTTGGTTTATTGGTTTCGCGCCGATGATGGCGATCTTTATTGCACGCATCTCGAAAGGCCGCTCGATTCGTGAGCTGATCTTCGCCGTTGCGATTTGTGCGCCGATTGCGACTAACTTCTGGTTCTCGGTACTAGGCGGTACGGGTATCTTTTATGAGTTGCAATCGCCTGGCAGCATCTCTGGCCCAATGGCGGATGCGGGTTTGCCTGCGATCTTGATTGCGTCCTTGTCACAGCTGCCTTACAGCGTGGTTCTGATCCCAGCCTTTATGCTGCTGACCACCACCTTCGTGGCGACCACGGGTGACTCAATGGCGTATTCTATCGCGATGGCCGTATCAGGTGACAACCAGCCAACTCGCCGTCATCGTCTGTTCTGGGCGATTGTGATGGGCGTTGTGGCCGGTGTGCTTCTGCTTGCCGGCGATGGTGGCTTGAACGCTTTGCAGTCGTTTATCGTGATCACTGCAGTGCCTGTGTCTTTCTTGATTGCCTTTACCTTTATCACCGGCCCGATTGCGGTGATGCGAATGCAGCAAGAGAAAGAAGCGAACTTGGCGTTACAGCCGGCGATTGCCAGCTAGTAAGACCTGAGTCTGTTAATGAGAAAAGCGCCGAGTTATCGGCGCTTTTTTTTGCTTATTGGATAGGGATCATCGCGTTATTTGGGCTGCCACTGTCCGCTGGTGACGAGTTTATCCATCACCTTATCGACGGCGACTTGTGCCTTGGCGACAATTTCATCCACTTCATTGGGGGTGACCACCAAGGGTGGGGCGAAACCTAGAATATCGCCATGTGGCATCGCACGAGCGATCAAGCCTTGCTCCATACAGGCAGCGGCCACTTGTGGGCCCACTTTTAGACTGGGGTCAAAGTGGCTGCGGTTGGCGCGATCAGGCGAAAACTCGAGAGCATGGAGCAAACCCACCCCACGGCTGTCACCAATCAACGGGTGGTTAGCAAAAGCGGCTTTCATTTTCATTTGTAGATATTCACCCGTGGTCGCGGCGTTTTGGGTGAGGTTTTCGCGCTCGATGATATCGAGGTTACACAGCGCTGCCGCTGCACCCAGTGGGTGGCCAGAGTAGGTGTAACCATGACCAATCGCGCCCCACGCATCGGTACCGTCTTCCAAAACATCCCATACCCGGTGACCGATCATCACCCCAGAGAGTGGTTGATAGGCCGAGGTTAACCCTTTGGCAACGGTAATCAGATCAGGCTTCATGTCGTAGTAGATAGAGCCAAAATCACTCCCAATACGGCCAAAGCCGCACACCACTTCATCGGCGATCAACAAGACATCATACTTATCCAACACTTTGCGAATCGCCGCCCAGTAACCCTCGGGGGGCGGCACAATGCCACCGGTGCCGAGTACCGGTTCGGCAATCATCGCTGCAACCGTATCTGGCCCCTCTGCGAGGATCATTTTCTCCAGTTCATCCGCACAGTGTTGTGCGAATTCAGGCTCGGTCATGCCGCTGTCTTCACGGCGATAATAGTAGGGAGCCATGGTATGTTTGATGCGCTCAATGGGCAGATCAAAGTGTGCATGGAACAAGGGTAAGCCCGTGAGTGACCCTGATGCCACACTGGAGCCGTGATACCCTCGATCTCGTGAGATGATTTTCTTCTTCTCAGGTTTGCCCCGCGCATTGTTGTAATACCATACAATTTTGAGCTGTGACTCATTGGCGTCACTGCCTGACATACCGTAATAGACTTTACTCATGCCGGGTGCCATGTTGATCAGGCGCTCCGACAGCGTCACCAGCGCTTCGTTGGTGTGGCCAACATAGGTGTGGTAATACGCGAGCTTTTTCGCTTGCTCATAAATGGCGTCGGCCATTTCTTCACGGCCATAGCCGATGTTGACGCAATAGAGGCCAGCGAAGCCATCAATTAGCTCAATCCCCTCTGAGTCGGTAATACGAATGCCTTTACCTGTTTCAATCACTCGCCCTGGCATCTCTCCATGCGCATACTGCTTTAAGTGCGTTGAGGCGTGGAATACGGTGTTTCTGTCTTTTTCCAACAAGGCTTTTGTTTCTGGACGCATGATCAGTCTCCTTATCCGTCAGCAAACCTGAATTAGCTGCCGCTCACCGTGGGCAAGCCACCTAAACAGTAGTATTTGATTTCACTAAATTCGTCGATGCCATAGCGGCTTCCTTCACGGCCCAAGCCCGACTGTTTGACGCCACCAAAGGGAATAGGGTGGCCGGAAATCTTCACTGAGTTGACACTGACCATGCCGACCTCAAGGCCGCGCAGGCAGCGCCAAATATCACGAATATCATTGCCGTAGACATAGGCTGATAGTCCGTACTCGGTATCGTTGCCCATCGCAATCGCCTCGTCCAAGGTATCGTAGGCAATCACGCCCGCTACGGGGCAAAAGTTTTCTTCTTGGTACACCAACATATCGGGTGTCACCTTGGTGATAAGCGTAGGGGCAAAGAAGTTTTCGCCTAGGTTGGGGTTGAGCTTACCGCCTACTACGGTTGCCCCTTTGGCGATGGCATCATCGACAATCGCTTGTGCTTTATCCACGGCACGAGATGAAATCAATGGGCCGATATCGGTGCTGGGCAGCAAACCATTACCCACTTCAAGTTCATCCATTAACGCCGCGAAGGCATCGACAAACGCTTGATGCTTGTCGCGCGGCACTAAAATTTTGTTGGCGGCCAAACAATCTTGTCCCGATGTTTGAAACTTGGCATCAATGGCGGCGCGCGCCGCTTGTTGAATATCCATATCAGGCAGCACAATGAAGGGCGCATTGCCGCCAAGCTCCATGGCACACTTTTTCACGGTTTGCGCGCTTTGCTCGAGCAATAAGCGGCCCACACGTGTTGAGCCGGTAAAGCTCAGCGCTTTGACTTTGTCACTTTGACAAAGCTGAGTAGAGACCATGGGCGCGTCGCCCATAATCACGTTAAAGACACCGGCAGGGATCCCAGCACGTTCGGCGAGCTCCGCCAACGCCAGCGCAGAAAAGGGCGTTTCTTCTGCGGGCTTGACGATCACACTACAGCCAATCGCGAGTGCTGCTGCTGCCTTACGGGTGATCATCGCGTTAGGGAAATTCCATGGCGTGATTAACGCCGCCACCCCTATGGGCTCACGCAATGTCGCTAGGTGGGCGTTGGGAATATGACTGGGCATGGTTTCGCCATAGGCACGTTTAGCCTCTTCGGCAAACCAGTGAATGAACGAGGCACCATACTCTACCTCCCCCTCGGCGTCGCGCAGCGTTTTGCCTTGCTCGAGCACCATCAAATGCGCGAGATCGTGTTGGTTTTCCATGATGAGGTCATGCCATTTCATCAACAGCTTGGCGCGCGTTTCGGCGGACTCGGCACGCCACAGATGGAAAGCGGTGTCGGCGTCATCAATGGTTTGATTGATTTGCGCAGCATTGAGTGATGCGGTGTAGCCGAGCACTTCGCCCGTTGCTGGGTTGAGCACCGGTGTATCTGAATCGCCATTAACCCATTTGCCGTTGCAATAGGCGAGCTGGCGAAAAAGACGCTGATCGTCGAGGTAGGCAAGCACGTCGGAACTGGCTTTGCCGGCGACATCGTGGCGCAATGCATTGGCTGCGCTTCCCGAGTAGTGAAGATCGCGTGATTGGAATACGGTCATACTCCCTCCTGATTCAAAACCGCCACGCTGCCTATCAGCGTTTGCATACTGTTAATGTATGCAATCAGCAAAAAAGAGGTTTTTTGTTCAGATGAGGGATTAACGAAATTTTTTCTGAAACCATGCAATAACAGAAGAAAATTTTCTGGTCATGAGAGAAACGGGCACCTGGCATCATAGTGTAACAGGTGAGCAGGTTTTGCTAAGAGGTTAACGACTCATGCGTGAGCGTCATTGAGCACTCAACAGCAAGGATAACTTTGTTTTAACCATTAGCAGCAACATCTGGTGTTTCAAGCGGTAAGGTGAGGGCCGGCCGCTTCACCTGTTTGGTGACGATATAGGTGTAGTACTGTTTGATGCCAAGGTCATCGGTCAACCAGCTATCAATCAGACGTTGATAATAGTCGATATCAGTGACACCAAGGCGAACGATATAATCAATCCCGCCGCCTGTAGCCCAGCACTCCTTGACATCGTCGCAGTGCTGCATGGCACGTTCGAAACGTTGAAAGCTGTTAACATCATGCTGGCCAAGGGTGATCTCGACCAGCACAGTGTTAAGTTTGACCACCGCATCTGGGTTGATACGGGCGCCATAGCCTTCGATGACACCTGCTTGCTCGAGCCGTTTTACTCGCTCCCAACAAGGGCTCACAGACAGGTTGATGGCCTGTGCAAGGTTGGATTTGGTGATTCGGCCATCTTGCTGCAAGATCTGCAAGATTTTGATATCGAATTTATCCAGCTTCATGGCCCCTCCGCTAAACAGGTTCGGCAATCACCGCAAAGGTATCGCCGATATAGATCCGTCCCAAGTGACGTTTGGCCAATAAAATGCCATCGCGTTCGGCATAGTAGGGAACGGGTTCGGTGCCAGTGCGCTCGATATTATGCACTTTACCAATCAAATCGCCTTTTTTGATGGTATCGCCCAAGTGTACACAGAACTCAATGATGCCCGCATGTTCACTTTGCACATAGCAGTGTTTATCGGGTAGCTCGAGCTTGACGGGCGCAGCCGGTGGGTGGCGATAATCGTTTTGTAGAATGCCCGAAAACACTAAAAAGTTATGAATTCCGCGCTGGGTAATGGCGATAGAGTCTGGTGTGCTGGTGCCGCCGCCGCCAAGCTCTGTGGTGACAAAAATCTTACCTTGTTGCTCTACCGCCGTGTCGTACATGCTGGTGGCATCCATTTCGGTGGTTTGCACTTGATAGGGAGCACCGAATAAGCGCGCGCCTTCCGCACAGGCTTCTGCTTGTTGCAGATTTTCTAAACGGTGAGATGCAGCATAGGGAATCAGATCCAAGGTTTTACCCCCAGAATGAATATCGAGCGCAGTATCACATTGCGGGATCAAATATCGAGTGAAGTAATCGGCAATTTGCTCGGTGACACTGCCAGTAGGCGATCCCGGAAAAGCGCGGTTCATGTTGCCTTGATCCCAAGGCGAGGTGCGCGTGCCTGCGGTTACGGCGGGCGCGTTCATCATCGGCAATATAATCACTCGGCCTTTGATGTCACTGGGCATCAGTTGATGGCAGGTGTTGAGTAGCGCGGTGATACCTTCATACTCATCCCCGTGGTTGCCGCCTGTGAGCAGTGCAGTTTTGCCTTCGCCATTTTTAATGACGGTGATCGGGATGGTGACACAGCCCCATGCAGATTGGTCGTGAGAGTGAGGCAGTTTAAGAAAGCCATGCTGTACGCCATCGGCATGAAAATCGACGGTGGCTTCAATCGCGGTGGGTTCCATAACCTCTCCTTGTCATCTGTTGTGGCGTTCTATCCGGCAAAACGGGATCAAGTTTGATTTTTAAATCATTACCTTATGAGTGTAGCTAACAATTCCCACTTAGCTGAATAGAAAAGGGCACAACGTTTGTGCCCTTGCTTGGCTTGAACGTAAATACAATTAGTGTTTAACAAATAGCTGGCGTGGCAGATCACACAAGGTTTGCGCGCCATCACGGGTGATGACAATGCTTTCTGTGGTTTCCATGCCCCAGTCTTTCATCCATAGCCCAGGCATAAAGTGAAAGGTCATACCCTCACGCAACATCGTTTGATCGCTTGGTCGTAAGCTCATGGTGCGCTCGCCCCAATCGGGTGGGTAGCTTAACCCAATCGGATAACCACAGCGCGCGCCTTCCCGATCAAACCCATAGCGCAACAAGGCATCGTTGAGGGCGTTGGCAATGTCTCCGCACGTGTTGCCGGGTTTGGCGACCGCGAGACCGGCTTCTAGTCCGACTTGCAAGGCTTCGTCAGCGCGCAAGAATTCATAGCCCGGCTCTCCTAAGAAAATGGTGCGAGAGAGCGGACAGTGATAGCGACGATGCACCCCAGCGATTTCAAAAAAGGTGCCTTCGCCACGTTTAAAGGGACGATCATCCCAAGTGAGGTGAGGCGCAGCAGCATCACCGCCTGAGGGCAACATGGGAACAATCGCCGCGTAATCACCAAAGTGACCATCGTGGCCAACCACCGCGTGTTTATTGATTTCGGCCACCAGTAAATGTTTGGGTAACCCAGGCTCAATCATCTCAAACGCCACACGGTGCATGTTTTCGACAATGCGTGCCGCGGTGTGCATATAAGTCAGTTCTTGATCGGATTTGACCGCGCGACACCAATTGACCAATCCAGTGGTGTCAACCAAGGTCGCCATAGGCAGATGTTCTTTGAGCGACTCAAACGCTGTGGCGCTGAAATAGTAGTTATCTTTCTCGACGCCAATGCGGCCACGATCCCAGTAACGTTCAGCCAGCACATAGTTTGCCAAATACTCCATGGGATGGAGCGGAGGGTTCATCACATAATGGTCAGGGTAGTAAGTGATGCACTCAGCACTCATATAGACAGTACGCAACGCACCGTTCGCGTCTTGGACACGTCCGAACCACAAAGGGTCACCCGTTGCGCCAATCACTACGCACTGAGGCACATAGAAAGACCAGCCATCGTAACCGGTTAGCCACGCCATGTTGGACGGATCGTGCACTAACAAGGTATCGATTTCGTGTTCTTCCATGGCATAGCGAACCTTGGCTAAACGGGCGCTGTATTCTTCGTAAGAGAACTTCAATACAACGTCGCTCATACGCGTGACTCCTGTTCAATACCACGACTGTGGCGCTTATAAACGTACTACTGACCGGTAATCAAACTTGGATCAAGTATGATTACCGGTGCAGAAAGGTGCCGTTTTTCGGTCTTGTTATCGAACAAACGGAGGAAGCGCGAGTGTTGCGCGGTCCTGTCTAGGCGACTCTACTGTCTGGTGCGATTGCTGCTCAGTGGGCCCATTCGCCTGCTCACCGGATAAGATTTTGTTTCGCCTCTAGTTAAGTGTTAAACCATAGAGTGAAAAACCGTCAAGTTTTATTAGCAACAAATTTGTCACTAAACTGCCAATTTGTGCAGACAGGCAAGTGTTGGTGCCAAATGAGGAAGTGTGGGAAGGGGATACAGAGTACGCGGAAAGAGCCTGGTGCTGGTTATGGCGTAAGCGCCAGGCCCTTATTAAGTACGATTAGGTTGATAGATTACTGCTTTTTCAGGTGATACATCTCAGCAAGGTCGCCTTCGATGGTTTCGCCATTCATGTCTTGCATGATCACCTGGTTTTCCGCCACAAAGAAGTGGTTAGGGCTGTCAGTCAGGCCTTCAAGGATCACGACACTGCCTGTTTCATCCCACTTGAAAGTGCCTGATTCTTTAAGGGCTTCTCCCTCTTTACCCAGATAGGTTTTGGTGAGTGAATACGTGTTGTCTTGGTTTAGAGTTAGTGTGGTATCAATACCTTCACAGTCGGCGCAGGGCACCACACCTTGATACGTACCGTTCCAATCTAGTGATGTTTTTGCATTATGATGATCAACCATTTCAGAAACGGTGTTTTCTGCGCTATCGATGGCGTTTTCTGCACTATCCATCGCTTGCTCTGTGCCTTCTTTCACTGCATTTTGGGCGTCGTCTAAGCTAGATTCGACTTGCGATTGCGCCTCTTGTGGTTCGTTGGCTTGCTGTTCACAGCCAACCAGTGCGACAACTAGAGCCAGTGGTGCAAGTAAATAGGTTTTCTTCATGTGGACCTCATTTAATGTGTTCAAGCTAAAACGTTGCTGGATTGCCAGCGATGAATGTGTCCATCATAGCGAGATACCAAGCTTAGGTGTCATTACTGCGCTAGCATTAGGTCAGAGTTAGACAATCAACGTAAAGAAACCGTCAATAGATTATGGTGATCGAATTGGCTTCCTTTTACGTTAGTAGTCATGTCTTGTTAGTCTACTCAATGAAAACCAAGTAAATATTACCCAAACGCGTGACAATAAGGAGCGATGATGCAACAACACAAAATTTTGATGGTGCTGACATCTCACGATGCCATGGGCGATACGGGACACAAGACAGGCTTTTGGCTTGAAGAATTCACCACCCCTTATTACGCGTTTAAAGATGCAGGGGCAACCGTTGTGGTTGCTAGCCCGAAAGGTGGCGCGGCGCCGATTGACCCAAACAGCGAAGCGGAAGATGCGCAATCGGAATCCACACGCCGCTTTGATGGCGATGCTGAGCTGCAAGATATGATTAATAACACCGTCAAGCTGAGCGATGTGAATGCGTACGAGTACGACGCGATTTTCTATCCCGGCGGCCATGGCCCATTGTGGGACTTAGCGGAAGATCCGACCTCTCGTCAGCTGATTGAGACTTTCTACTATCAGGGCAAACCTGTTGGTGCGGTGTGCCACGGCCCAGCAGTGTTCCGCCATACACGTTCAGATCGTGACGAGCCACTGGTGCAAGGTAAACGTGTCACCGGTTTTACCAATGGTGAAGAAGCCGCCGTTGGCTTGACTGAGGTGGTGCCGTTCTTGGTTGAGGATATGCTCAAAGAAAACGGCGGTCTTTACGAGAAAGCGGATGACTTTACCTCGTATGTGGTCACCGATGGCAACTTGGTCACCGGGCAAAACCCAGTCTCGTCTGAAGCCTGTGTTAACGCGGTATTGGCGTTGTTAAAGTAAGTCAGATGATAGTCTCTCGATGAAAGCGCCTGCGGGCGCTTTTTTTGTATCGGGCGAGATCAAAAGAGTGGGGTGTATTTTATTCAGTGGATTCGTGTAGATTAAAAACGACACGGATAGAAGAGCACGTCGCATGAAAATACTCATCATTGAAGATGACCACGATCTCAGCTTAGCGATTTCAGAGTACCTAGAGCTGCATAATATCGACTGTGATTTTGCCTATAACGGCGAAACCGGTGTTCAGCTTGCCAGCCAGCAGACGTTTGATTGTGTGATTCTCGATAACATGCTGCCCAAAACACAAGGTATGGCGGTTTGTCGTGATCTGCGTGAGCAGGGCATTGATACCCCGGTGTTAATGCTGACCGCGTGCTGCGCGGACACCGACCAGCTTGAGGGTTTTCGCGCTGGCGTGGATGATTATGTGGTCAAACCTTGCACCATGCCTTTGTTGCTCGCCCGCTTACAGGCCTTGCATCGGCGTCATCAACCGGTGCGAGAGTGTATTACCATCGCTGATCTGACGATTTATCCCAAAGAGCATATCGCGTCGCGCGGTGACACGCCGCTTAAATTGACCCCTATCGGCTGGAATATTTTATTGTTGTTAGCGCGTCGCTCACCCACTGTGGTGTCCAAAAGCGACATTGAAGAAGCGATTTGGGCTAGCGAGGATGTGCGCCAAGGAACCATTAACGTGCATCTCCACCATTTGCGTAAAGTGGTTGATAAGCCGTTTGCAAAAACGCTGATCCACACCCATGTCGGCATTGGTTTGTCTCTTTCTGAAGCCGCGCCGGTATGAGCCAAAGTCCTGTTCGAAGCCTCGCGGCACAATCGCGTCGCCAGCTTTTGTTGATAGCGGTGGCGATCTTTATTGGGTTATTGGCGCTTGTCACCGTGTTTAGTTTTTATCAAATCAGTCAGGCAGGTAAAAACTACATGCGGCTCGATGCTATCAAGCTAGAGCAAAAGCTGGCCGCCGATCCTAACTACCCATTGCCCCAAAGCGACACTGTCAGTGCGTATCGAGATTGGCAGGCTATCCCAAAATCGGTGCGTGATTTGTTTTCCTCGGAGCCGATACAACCCGATGATCCGATAGAAATTCAGCGTATCAACGATAGTGGAGCACGTGAATATGGCTATTTGGTGTACTCCCGCGAGCACCTATCGCAAGGGCTATACTTGGTCGAGTTTGAAGCGGCAGAAAAAATCGAAGCATTAGCTGCCATGATTGTCGAGCGCTCTTTGGCCGATGCCAGCGTGTTAATTGCCGCTTTTATGCTGGTGCTTGTCACCGTGATTGGGCTGTTGTTCAACAATGCATTGAAGCCACTCAAAGAGTTGGTGGCATGGTCGGCGCGAGTAAAAACACACCCTGATCAAGCTATCGATGTGTGCTTTTCGGTACGTGAAGTTAACCAAATCGCCGACCACTTAATGGCCTCGCTGCAACAGGTGCGTGAGCATAACCAACGGGAGCAGCAGTTTTTAAAGCATGCCAGCCATGAGCTGCGTACGCCCTTGGCGATTATGCAGGCTTCCTTGGATACCTTGTCACTGCGCATCGGTGACAAGGATGCCAGTTATCCGGCCTTGCAGCGCGCCTCGCGTGCCAACGCTAATATGATGGCGCTGTCTGAATCACTGCTTTGGCTGGCGCGGCAACATCCGGATAAAGTTCGTCAATCAAAGGTCGACCTTGGCTCGCTGTGCGCAACCCTGGTGGATGAGCTGGCGTATCTTGCTGCGCACAAGCCAGTGACTGTCCATATTGGCAATCACAGTGATCCTATTTGTATCGAGAGGGACCTATTTCGCATTGCGAGCGCCAACCTGATTCGCAATGCGCTCACCTACAGTGCGCCCGGCGTGATTGAGATTAAGGTCACCAACGGGCAGTTTTCGATTGCCAACCCTATTGATTCAGACGTCGACGAGAATCAGCTGGGATTTGGTCTGGGCCTACAGCTTGTTGAGCGCATTGCCGGTCAGCTCAACTGGCATTTTGAATTTCAGTGCGACGCTCAGATGGCGAGGGCGGTTATCAATTGGGAAGCCGCGCACAATTTGAGGGAGCGAGCTTAAGGTTTTCTTAATACCGGTTGTTTCAAGATAAGGGCGAACTCTCAGTTACCTCGCCATTATGGAGAATCGCCAGTGAAGCCATTTGTCACACTTATCTGTTTAGTTTTGATCTTGGTGCCCTGGGTTGGACACGCGCAAACCGACAGCGTGTCTGGGGATAATTATCTAACCGTCGGTTTGGTCGGCTATACCGAGCCGTCGATTTATAAAGATGGTGAAGATGACCAAGATATTGAGCTGGTGGTTGAGGCGCAATGGGAGGGGATTTTTTATCGCAACGATACCCTAGGTGTGTATCTCGCCGAGGGTGACAGCTGGTATGTGTCGGCGGGCGTGGGCGACGATGTGTTTGGCGATCACACCCGCGGTGACAGCAAAACCCTCAAGGATATGAAAAGTCTCGATAAGGTATATACCGCTAATCTAACTACCGGCTGGATAACGTCGGTGGGCTATTTTGAGCTCGGCTACCATCATGATATCTCGGATAATCATAACAGTGGCACGGTAGTGGCCCGCTATGGCGCGCCGATAGAGCAAGGCCAATGGGTGGTGGATCCACAATTGTCACTGACTTGCGTGGGTAGTGCGGTGAGTCGTTATTACGTTGGCGTGTCAGCCCAAGACGCCAAAGCTGGCCGAGCCACTTATCAACCTGATGAAACCTGCACGCTTCAATCTGATCTCAATCTCTATTACACGCTTGGCCGTGCGCATCATCTGCTGCTGGGGGTGAGTTATGGCCACTATGGCGATGAAGTATCAGACAGCCCGATTGTTGATAGAGACGATCTTTGGTCGTTCAATACCGGCTATTTATACACCTTTTAGCGGTAATTGGGTGGAGGGAGAAAGGGGATGAAGTGGCTAAAGCGAGGTTTGATAGCGCTGGTGCTGATAGGCGCGTTTGTGGTGATAGTCATGGATGACCCAAATGCGGGGCTTAAGCGTCAAGCCATTCACTTTAACGCTGGCGATAATCAGCTCGCCGGTGAGTTAATTTTACCTTTGGGTACAGAGACGCCACATCAGTGTGTGGTGTTTGTGCATGGCTCGGGTGACGTGCCGACCGATGCGTTTGGCTATTACCTCCCACTTTGGCGAGTGTTAGCGGCGAATGGGTGGTGTGCGTTGTCTTGGGATAAGCCGGGCGTGGGGGATTCCAGCGGGGATTGGCGGTCGCAATCGATGCAAGATCGCGCCGATGAAGTCGCGGCGGCGATTCGCTATTTGCGCCAAACCTTGGGGCTAAAGGATGGCAAGCTGGGGTTGATGGGCTTTAGCCAAGCCGGTTGGGTGATCCCTAAGGTGGTGCACCAAGTGGAAGATATCGACTTTTTGATCAGTGTCGGCGGGGCGGTCAACTGGATGGCGCAATCCGAGTATTCTGGACGTCAACGGCGATTAGCCACCGGATACAGTGAGTCAGAGAGTGCGACTGAGCAAGCGGCCGAGGCGAAAGTAGATGCTTTGATTCAATCCGGCGCGTCGTATCAGCAGTATCTAGACCATATAAATCAGGATGACAAAGCGCCCATGAGCGAGGCCTTTTGGCAATTTGTACAACGTAATTGGGCCTCGGATGTGACCGCGGATTTTATCGATCTCAACGTGCCCATGTTAGCGTTGTTTGGTGCGCAGGATGCTTATGTCGATTCGGATAAAACCGCTTCAATCTATCATCAACTGCTTGCTAACGCGCCGCTGCCTTTTTATCACGTGCGTGTGTTTGAACATGCCGATCACAGCCTACTGCGCACCGACAACATCGCCAATGCGTACAGTAAGCGTCACCGCTGGTTAACACTGACACGGATTTGGTGGCAGGGGGAGGCAGCGTTCGCCGATGGTGTGATGCCATGCTTAACGGCTTGGTTAGCACAGTTTGAGAGTGGGCAACCAAGACCGACAACTATCTGCGTGCCCGAGCTAAACACGAATACGACGCAGGGGTAACGTTTCATTTTGCGGTGAATTGGGGTTTAATGCAGGCATTGACGCTAACGCTAAGAGAACCAGCATGCAAATATGGGTAGATGCGGACGCTTGTCCGGTCGCAATGCGCGAGATGATAGTCCGCGCGGCACACCGAACACACATTCAAGCCACCTTTATTGCCAACCAGTTTATTCGTTTACCGCCGTCGCCCTATGCCAGCGCACGTCAGGTGGAAAAGGGCTTTGATGTGGCGGACAACCAAATTGTTGCCGAGGCAGAAGCGGGCGACCTGGTGATCACCCAAGACATTCCGCTCGCGGATGAAGTGATTGAAAAGGGCGTGACGGTGATTAACACCCGCGGTGAATTGCTGACCAAAGAAAACATCCGTGCTCGACTTAATATCCGTGATTTTATGGAAACCATGCGCAGTAGCGGTGTGCACACCGGCGGGCCTGCTCCGCTTGGTCCGCAGCAAAAACAAGCCTTTGCCAACCAGCTGGATAAATGGTTGGTTAAAGCTCAGCGTTATCATGCCGCGCAAGCAAAATCGTCTGATTAAGCCGGCGTGCTTTTTCTCTTACTAAATGGCTTTTCTCAGTTAACTTTTCTGCTGGCTAAATAGCAACCGGTGCCCACTCGCTATCTGCGAAGTGGGCAATCAGCGCATCTAGCAATGCACGCACCGCCGGTGGTTGATTGCGACGTGACGGGTACAAGGCGTAGATATCCATCGCTTTGGGTTGCCAATCGGGGAGCACCACTTCTAGCTGACCTCGCGCAATGGCACTATGGGCTAGGTACACCGGCTGCATGCTCACGCCCATTCCCTGGATGGCGGCACTGAGTAAGGTAGTTGCCTCGTTGGCAGACAGCTTACCTTGCACCTCAACCGCGGCGTGTTCCTCACCTTTGTCTAAATGCCAAATTGGCCGATTAAATTGCTTGTAACTGAGGCAGCTATGCGCGGTGAGATCGTCTGGTGAGCGGATGGGTGCATGGGCGGCTAAATAATCCGGTGCCGCCACCAAGACGGAATCACACGCGGCGATCGGGCGACCAATTAGGGAAGGGTCTGGGTTGGACGCAATACGGATGGCAATATCAATCCGTTCCGCAATCAAGTCGACTGCTTTATCCTGTACCTCAATATCTACGTCTACCCCGGGATGAGAGTCCATAAAGGGCTTTACCGCGGGGATCAGTTGCGCAAAACCGAACGACATACTGGTCGCCACCCGTACTTTGCCAGTCAAGCCCGTCTCTTGCTGCCATTGCTGTGTCAGGGCATTGGCTTGCTCAACCCATTGTTCCAGTTGTGGCAAGCTTTGCTCGCCGGCGGAGGTTAACGATACTTTGCGCGTGGTGCGCTGCAATAAGCGTACGCCTAACCAGTCTTCCAGCGCGTCGACATGACGAGTCACCATGGGGCGCGACATCTCAAGCCGCTCGGCAGTGGCGGTAAAACTTTGAGTCAGGGCGACATCTACCATGACTCTTGCCGCAGTAAGTTTATCCATGAGTGTGCTCCGAGGTTGGCTATAAACAATATCGATCGTGTGATGCATGGCGACGAAGTATCAATATGATCGAAATATGAAACAATGATGCAAATTATTAGCTATATATCCGAACAAGTCGAGCCCGTAAACTGCACAGCATCTCAACACCGAATGCAAAACAACGGAGCACGACGATGAAATTGATAAAAACCCTAGCTGCCTCTTTATTACTGACCGGTAGCGCAATGGCAGCAAATAATGCTGAACCCTTGAACCTAGACGTGTATAACGCGGATGGTAACAGCTTCCACGTAAACTCAACCGTGGTGTACGGCGAAACCGAAGCCATGGTGGTTGATACGGGCTTTACTAAAGCAGACGCGCTACGTATTGCCGCTAAGGTGCTGGACTCTGGGAAAGAGCTGACCACCATCTTTATCAGCCAAGCCGACCCAGATTACTACTTTGGTGCGGAAGTGCTGCACGGCATGTTCCCTGACGCAAAAGTGATCACTACACCGGCAGTACGTGCCACGATTGCAGAAAAACTGGATGGAAAAATGGCATTTTGGGCCCCAAAAATGGGTGACAATGCCCCGCAAAACCCAGTGGTGCCAGCTGCCTATACCCGTTCATCATTGACACTGGACGGCCGTAAGATTGAAATTCGTGGCGCGAAAGGTGAGTTGGCACACCGCCCGTATCTTTGGATCCCAGCCAACGAGGCGATCCTGGGCAACGTCGCTGTGTATGGCAATGTTCACCTTTGGATGGCAGACGCACAATCTGATCAAGCACGTGAAGGTTGGGCCGCACAGCTAGAAGAAATGGCAGCACTGAAGCCTAACGTGGTGATCCCAGGACATATGACCGCGGGGACGGCGCTAAACGCTGACACCATCGCCTTTGCCCAGCAGTATTTGCAAGACTTTGCCGAGGCGAAAGCAAACAGCAAAGACAGTGCTGAGCTGATGAAAACCATGCAAGCGAAATACCCGAAAGCCGGCCTGCCGATGGCTTTGGAAATTGGTGCCAAAGTGCACATGGGAGAGATGGAATGGTAAACGTCCACTACATTTTTGACCCAATGTGTGGTTGGTGCTTCGGCGCCGCCACCTTGATTGAAAGCTTGAGCAACAACCCTGAGATTAACTTGCAGCTTCGTCCGGGTGGTATGCGTGAGCGTGCGCCGATTGAAGACAGTTTTCGTCAACACATTTTGGCGGCAGATCAAACCATTGCCGATCAAACCGGACAGACATTTGGTCAAGCCTATCTTGACCGCGTAGCAAGCGATCAGCCGGTAATTTTGGACTCCTTTATGACCGCGCAAGCTATCCTCGCAGCCCAGCAGCTTGATGCTCAGGGCGCAGAGATGCTGAAACGCATTCAGCGGGGTCATTATCAGCAAGGTCGCTCCGTCTGTGACGCTGACACGCTCGCAGAGCTTGCCAGTGAGATGGGGATAGAGGCAGAGGCTTGGCAACAGGCGATGAATCGCGCCGAGAATGACGTGATGCCCGCGGTGAATCAAACCCGTCAATTGATGGCAGCGCATGGCTTACGCGGTTTTCCATCCATGCTGGTGGAGCAAAACGGTCAATGGCAAGCCATCACAGTAAGCCAATACTATCGCCGCCCAGACGCATGGCAGGCGCTCTGGCAAACATTGACTCAGGCATAAAGCAAGCAAATAAAAACGGCGAGCATGAGGCTCGCCGTTTTTATTGCGATCATTGTATGCGTACCAATTATTTGGGCGCAGTCAGCGGCACCGGTTTTTTGGGCTCAAAGCCTTCGATGATGCGACGTTCAAGTGGATGCCCGAGACGTGCTTCAATCATACGCAAGTTTTTGGTGTTGTCTTTTGAGACCAATGAAATTGCTTCGCCTTGAGCACTGGCACGGCCGGTACGGCCAATCCGGTGTACGTACTCGTCGGCTGGGAAGGGTAGATCATAATTGACTACGCGCTCAAGCGACTCAATATCAATACCACGCGCGGCGACACCGGTGGCAATTAAAAATTGGATGTCACCGTTTTTAAAGTCTTCTAGCAATTGAGTCCGCACGGCTTGGCTGCGTCCACTGTGAAAAGCTTCAGCGGCAATGCCCCGTTTTTCCAACTGGGTAGCGAGTTTGGCGGCGCCGTGTTTGGTTTCGATAAAAATCAACGCTTGCGTCCAGCCATTCTCTTTAATTAAATGGCTAAGTAGTGCGGATTTCTTATCTTTATCGACGGGAATACACCACTGAGTAATGTTGTCTTTCGAGGCATCTCGTGCGGCAATGCTGATTTCTTTGCCGTCATCGCCAATGGTCGCTTTGGCCAGCTCGCGCACTTTATTAGACAGCGTGGCCGAAAACAGTAAGCACTGCGTGCTCGCCGGCAATCGATCTAGAATATTCTGAATCGCATCAATAAAGCCCATATCGAGCATGCGATCCGCTTCATCCAGCACCAGCACCTCTACTTCATCTAAATAGACGGCACGTTGGCTGAGTAAATCGCGCAGTCGTCCCGGGGTAGCGACCAAAATGTCGACGCCGTCCACTAAGGCTTGCTTTTGTGCTTGCTCGTCCATGCCGCCCACCATCGCCAAGGTTTTTAGCTCAGTAAACTGGCTGTCTTGGCGTGCGCTTTCTGCCACTTGCAAGGCGAGCTCACGAGTGGGGGCGATGACGAGAGCGCGAGCGCGCTTTTTGCGCCCAGCTTCACCGGCAGATAGCTTATCGATGATAGGCCAGATAAAACTCGAGGTTTTCCCGGTGCCCGTTTGTGCCGCGGCAATCAGATCGTGCCCTTGTTGGATGATCGGAATTGCTTTCGCTTGAATAGACGTTGGCGTGGTAAAGCCGCGTTGGGCAATGGCTTGGCAAAGCGAGGCGCTTAACCCTAGTTTTTTAAATGGCATAACAGACTCAACAAACAAGAAGCGTGTGACTGTGTTACCGCCCAGACACACTGAATGGCGTGGAGTCTAGCACGAACCTTACAGTAGCACGACGCAAAATCTGTTGGTGTCCTAGGTACGGTTGATTCTAGGCCGCGTACTTTCTCAGCTCATGAGGATACACGCGCATTCCATTGCGTGTATTTTCATATACCGCTTGCTCTCGGAGGTAAGACCAAACATGGGGCTCGGTCCCTGTTTGTGCGGCCAAACGGTCAATAACCGCATCAATATGTCGACCCGCATAATCTTTATGAGGGGTAAAAAGTTCCTTAATTGCAGACAACATAGCACGCTCCTTGTGTGTAAATAAATTACATATCAGTATATTTAGAGCATAGTTCGTGTTTTATGTGTGATCAATGTTTGATTAAAGCCTGTTTTAAATGACAATTTTGTAATTATATTTCATAGCTGTGGTCTTATTCAGTGGTTTGGGTCTCTTCTTCTATTTCCACACCGCGATAAGGCTCACCCTCTTCATCATGTAATTGATGATCATAGGCCGCTTGCAGGCCGGTGTCTTCAATCACGTCTTCGTCCCACTCTTGCTCGAGCTGGCGAGGATAGAGTGGTGAGATAATGGCAACCACAATGCTGGCGGAGGCAAACACCGAAAAAGCGCCGGCATAACCCATGCTTTCAATCAATAGACCTAACACCGGAGAGCCGACGGCTTGACCGAGTGAGACCGCCATAAAGGGTAAAACAGGCCCGAGGGATAAACGCCCGGGGAGAAGGCGGATCCCGGTCATTAGGTATAAGCCGGTTAAACTCATGTAGGCAAGGCCAAACACCAGAGCGGAAAACACCGCGATCCCACTGTTTTGTGGACTGGCGGCAATGAGTGCCATACTTGCCGCCAACATCATTAACATTAATGAATGAGTGATG
This sequence comes from Salinivibrio kushneri, assembly GCF_027286325.1. NCBI lineage: Bacteria > Pseudomonadati > Pseudomonadota > Gammaproteobacteria > Vibrionales > Vibrionaceae > Salinivibrio > Salinivibrio kushneri. The sequence goes on along the minus strand of NZ_CP114589.1, from coordinate 67,760 downwards.
GGTGGGTTGTTACGGTCAGCGAGATCCGCTGCGACCGCACCGCCTAAACCGGCAATGCCAACGGCTACCCATAACCACCCGGTCGCATCGCTGGGAAGCCCTCCCAGTGTGATGACCAAATCGGGTGCGAAAATCCAGTATGCGGCAGAGACAAACCCCATCGCGAATGCAAACAACGATAAACGTAACAGCCGCGCCCATTGTAATCGGCTGATCGGTGGAGCGGGCGCGGCATCTGTGGGTGTGACAGGCGAGACAGACGGCAACATACGCCATGCAGCGAATACGCCAAGTGCAGCAAGTATGGCAAACGATAAATAGGCCGTGCGCCAGGCCGATTCGAGTATTAGAACTATAGGCACAGCAACCACGACACCAATGCTTGTGCCCGCGTTCATTACTGAACTGACTCGACCGTGCAGGGCGCGATTGACGATGGCCTGCATGGCGGCGGTGAGGGCTGGCATCATCAAGCCGGTGCAAATACCGCAAGCAAACACACCGATAGCTAGCGATACGTCCCCAGTAGCTTGGCTGATGACCGCTAAACCCAGCGTGCCAAATAAACCAGAAACAATCGCAGTGATTCTTGCGCCAATTCGGTCGGCAATCAGGGGGGCGAACAGGGTAGCGGCCACAAAGCTAATCAACGGTAGGGCGCTAATCATCCCTATTTGTGAGGGACTGAGTCCTAAGTCGTCGCGAATGGGTGGAACGAACAGACCGAATGCAAAGCGGGCTAACCCATAGCTTATGGCGATAAGTGCTGCGCCGAGAACCGCAAATTTAGTGCTAGATGGATAGGTCATGGGCCTCCTCAATCTGTGCCTGTATCACTGGCGTATCGCGCCGATCGCAGATGTGCAAATTGTTGTTGTTATCAACAATGACGTCCAGTTTTTTGATAAGCCAAGGCTGAGCTTGGTTAGTAAATAACCAAGAAAAGCATGTGGCAGTTATTAATGATTTTGTCATTGCTCTAACACAAGGCCAGGTAGTCGTTGATAGCCTCCCGTTTATTCGACTATTTGGAGGGCTAAAATGAAATCTTTGATATTAATGCTATTAACTGTTGCTCTGGTATCAGGCTGTCAGCTGACCCGTGTCGAAGGAGAGCTTGATGACGTTAAGGTAAAAGTAGGCAGAGAGGATACTGGACCATCGTCTGACAAGTTTTGTCCACCTGGCCATGCTAAACAAGGCAAGTGTTAGAGCGTTCTTTCACTATTGTAACCCAGCGAATTGGATGGCCGTGGCTGCTCGTCTAAGCCACGTAAATTGGCCAATAACCACATATTTTGTGGCACATTAAATGGGTTTGAGTTTGTTTGACATCAATAGCCGTGGTCGTCTGTGTGCTAGGGTAGCAATATTAATTTTGCCCCTATGGAGCGCTTTGCCATGCTGTTAAACGTCACCGACAAACAAAAAGAGGATAAGATCCCGCCGCTGTTTCGGTTGGGATTTCGGCCCTTCTTCCTTTTTGGTGCCCTTTACTCCTGTCTGGTCATTATTATATGGAGTGGGCTGTACACCCATCCTGGGATGGTGTCACTCACGGTTCCTTCGCTTTGGTGGCATGCTCACGAGATGTTGTTTGGCTTTTCGATGGCCATTGTTGGTGGGTTTTTAATCACAGCGGTACAAAATTGGACCAGTATTCCGGGTACACGTGGGCTGAAGCTTTTCGCTATTTTTTCATTATGGCTGTTGGCGCGGTTGAGCTTCTGGGTGGATGTCCCAATTTGGTCGAGCCTTGTACTTGATACCCTGTTTATGGCCTGCGTGGCATGGTCGTTGGGTTATCGCGTGGTAGTGACTAAGCGTCAGCGCAATTATCTATTTATTCCTATCTTGGCGGTGGCGGCCTTACTTAATGCGTTGTCTTACGGCGTACTGCTAGGGGAAGTCTCACTACCCATTAATCAAGTTTGGCACAGTACCTTGTTGTGGTTCATGCTGCTTATTAGCGTAATGGGTGGCCGGGTGATCCCATTTTTCACGGAGAAGAAGTTGGGTATACAGGTGTCCAGCACACCTGTATGGCTGGAGCGAGCGATTATCGTTGTGTTTGTGCTACTGCTTGGCGTCACTTTGGTGTCCGGCACTGATAACATGGTCGCGCGTGGGTTGCTGCTTACAGCGGGTATTGCTCAATGTGTTCGGCTTTACTGTTGGAAAGGCTGGAAAGCGTACCAGGTACCAATGCTGTTCTCGCTGCACCTATTCTATCTCTTTTTACCACTTGGCTTGTTATTAAAAGCGGTGGTGATTAACCCCTGGGCATCAAACCTCATTTGGCACCTTTTTGCGATAGCCACTCTTGGCGGAGTGATTTTAGCCATGATTGCGCGAGTCACGCTTGGCCATACTGGGCGCAATGTCTATCAGGGCCCCGCTGTTTCTTGGTTGTTTTATGCCTTGCTCATATCAGCCCTCGTCCGTGTATTTGGCATGTGGTTTTGGCCGGTGTATACCCTAGAGCTGGTCGCTGCGTCTGCACTGCTTTGGACGATCAGCTATGGCTGGTTTGCGGTGCGATTTGGCCCCATGCTGAGCCAAGCACGCGCAGATGGCGCGGCGGGGTAATGTAGGACGCTTTACCGAGTGGTGTTGGGTTGATGGTTTAACGCCTATTCATTAATGCTATCACTAGTATACATGGAAGGCGTTTATCAATTAGTAGATTGTTTATGGTCGTTTTTTCTGGCGGACAACAATCATTAGACCTAATATGCAGTTACACACTTTAAAAGTGCTGTCTCATTTTTAATAATGATTGGAAAGAGGCGGGTTTTATTGCCGCGTCTTTCCTTTTGTGTCTCGCCGAGCGCGAGTTAGGGTGTTGCAAGAAGGTTGAATGGACGTCATCGCACGGGAACCACAATGAAAAAAACGAACTACTACGCACTGAAGCTGGCGTTTATCTATTTCTTTTTTGCGACCTTGTGGATCTTGTTCTCCGATCGTGTGGTAACTGCTGTAACCGCCAGCCTAGAGATGTACGAATTGGCGCAAGCATTCAAAGGGCATTTCTTTGTGGTGGTGACGTCGATTATGCTCTGGAACCTGGCAAGAAGGAATAACCTAGCGTTAGAGCGAGCGAGTGACATTGATAGTGTGACCGGCTTGCACAGTCCCTCTGTGTTTATGCGTCATGTCGATACTTTGCTTGCCCCACGGGATCAACAAACCTCGTATGTTTTGGTGATTATCGACATTGATGGGTTTACATCACTCACCAATAAACTTGGGTTTGAACGTACCAATCACCTGTTGTCTGACATGGCTCATGCCATTGAGGTATCAACGCTACTCGATAAACTCACCTCTCGCGTCCACGCAGACCGCTTTGCCTGCCTTGTAGCGTTAGACGGTGCCAGCGATATGGCACTTTATATTGATAGGTTGCACCGTGAATGTCATCGTCATTTGCAACGATATGATCAAAAAGCTACTTGCTCGATAGGGGTGGCGTTATTCGGGCCAGATGGTGACGATGCCGCCACCTTGATGACGGCGGCTACGCGCGCCCTGAATGATGCCAAAAAGCGCAAAGGGACGATAACGTATCATGATATTCATTTAACCGAGCAAGCTCAAAAGCGTAGGCAGCTCGTTTCCGCACTCAGAGTTGCAATCAATAACAAAGAGATTGATGTTGTCTTTCAGCCGCAATATCGCTTGGCATCAGGCGAGCTAACCGGTTTAGAAGTATTGGCGAGATGGACCCATGAAACCTTTGGTGTGATTCCACCGAGTACCTTTATCACGCTCGCCGAAGAACAGGGCTTTTGCGAAGACCTAACGGCGCTCGTACTCGAAAAAGCCGCCAAGCAGTTACACGATAGTGATCTGTTGGGAAATATCATTCAGCGTGTGTCGGTCAATATTTCTGCGGTTGAGTTTAATAGTGAGAGTGCGATTCGGCGTATTGACGATTACTTGCAATTGAACCCAGAATTCGCGCGTTACCTGTGCCTAGAAATAACTGAAACCGCAGCACTTGATGATATTCTTGAGTGCGCGCGAGTGGTTGATACCCTCAAACGCCATGGCGTGATGTTTTCCATTGATGATTTTGGGGTGGGTTATACCTCTTTAGGGATGTTTAATCGAATTAATGTCGATGAAATCAAGATTGACCGCAGTTTCATCCAATCGATGGAAAACGATAGCCGTGCTAAAGCGATCACGGCCGGCATTATTGATATTGCCAAACGCCTAGAAATCAACGTGGTCGCTGAAGGCGTGGAAACCGCCACACAACTTGCATTGTTGAAAGGCTTTGATTGCGAATATGTGCAAGGGTATTACCTAGGCTACCCTTCTTCACTCTCTGAGTTGAAAGTGGCGATGTCTGTATGAAGGTAAATGCTTACTAGATAACTGATAGAGCACCGCCAACATCCACTCGCTAAATCATCTAAATATCATACACCAAGCTATCGGCCGTCAAAAATGGCCAATTGAGTCGGTGCGGCTCGGTGTCTGTGCCGTTGAAAAAGTATCCACGGTGCGGCATCGCATACACGGTATCGCCCTTTTGATACGGTGCGGCTTGCCACACATGATGGGTTAGGGTGGCTTCCCATAGTTGTTCACTTTCCCAGCCTTGTGGGGCGAGTGATACCCGCACCTCGGCACCGACCGGGTTGATAGAGACCACACGCATGGGCAGCGAGAGTTGGCTATTGGGTTTATCAGCCAGGGTTAACTCATGGCTGCGTACATACAAACTGCCTGACTGTTGGGTGTGCGTGTTTAGTGTAGGTTGAATAAAGGCATTGCCATTTTGCCACGTGCCTTGCTGATAGTGGCCGGAAAAAACATTCACGTTCCCTAAAAAATCAAACACAAAGCGGCTTTTCGGCGCAGCATAAAGATCGACCGGACTGTCGACTTGTTCAATTTGCCCATTACTCATCACCACCACGCGATCCGATAGCTCGAGTGCTTCGTCTTGGTCGTGAGTGACAAACACACTGGTAAAAGCCATTTCATCGTGTAGTCGGCGTAACCATTGGCGCAACTCTTTGCGTACTTGTGCATCTAACGCACCGAACGGTTCGTCGAGCAATAAGATCTCCGGCCGAGTCGCCAACGCTCGCGCCAGTGCGATACGTTGCTTTTGTCCGCCCGATAATTGCTCGGGATACCGTTGGCCCAGATGGCCTAACTGCACGACCTCAAGCAGTTGGTTCACCCGTTGCGTAATCGTGGCTGGGGAGGGGCGCTCGCGACGTGGCATCACTTGCAACCCAAAGGCGATGTTCTCTGCCACCGTCATATGTTTGAACAAGGCGTAGTTTTGAAAAACAAACCCGACACGGCGATCCCGCACATGGACGCGGGTGACATCGCGCTCGCCAAATAAGATCTGGCCGCTGTTACTGCTTTCTAATCCGGCAATAATGCGCAATAACGTGGTTTTACCGGAGCCTGAGGGGCCAAGCAGTCCCATCATCTCGCCTTGCTCTATAGTAAGTGATAACGGCGATAACGCTTGGAACTGGCCAAAGTGTTTAGTGATGTTGTTCAGTTGAATACGCATGGCTTACGGCTCACTTTGGTTCGTTTGTAAGGTTAAGCGGGCAGGCGTTGACGCACTGCTTTCATCCATCGTCGCGGTACTGGCGTGTGCACGGTGTTGACGCCATTCCACCAAGGCTTTCAATGCCAAGGTAGCGAGTGCCATAAAGGCAAGTAATGACGCACAGGCGAAGGCTGCTTGAGTTTGGTAATCTTCGTAAAGAAGCTGTACCTGCAAAGGCAGGGTATTGGTTTGACCGCGAATGCTGCCAGACACCACAGCGACCGCGCCAAACTCGCCGATGGCACGGGCATTAGTCAAAATGACCCCGTAGATGAGAGCCCACTTAATATTGGGCAAGGTGACACGGCGAAAAAGCTGCCACCATGATGCGCCTAACACCACGGCTGCTTCTTCTTCCGCTTGCCCTTGCTGCTGCATGAGCGGGATCAGCTCGCGGGCGACGAAAGGGCAGGTAACAAAAATAGTGACTAGCACAATGCCGGGTAGGGCAAACATCACTTGAAGGTCATGCTCAAACAGCCACGCGCCTAGCCAGCCGTTACTGCCATACAGCAGCAAATAGAGTAAGCCTGCGACCACGGGCGATACGGCAAACGGGATATCAATCAAGGTGGTGACCAGTTTTCGTCCCGGAAATTGGAAACGGGTGACCGCCCATGCCAACATCACGCCAAATACTAGGTTAATGGGTACCGTGAGAACGGCCACTAATAAAGTGAGGCCAATCGCGTGGCGGGTATCCGGCGCGAGCAAGTGTTGGAAGTAACTGGCGATACCATCCGCGAAGGCGATGGAAAAAATACTCACCAGCGGCACAACCAAAACCAGCGCCACGAGCAGCAGCATAAGCGCGATTAAACTGCGCCTGATCCATGGGGTGTCACCAATTCTCACCGAGTTTGTGCTCATAAAGCGTCCTTACCGCCCGTGAATACGTTTTAGATAACGGCCTTGCCAAAGGTTGATGGCAAACAATAACGACAGCGATGCCATCAAGATCACCGAGGCAATGGCACTCGCCGCTGGGAAATCAAACTCTTGCAAGCGAACAAAGATCATCAGCGACGTGATCTCGCTGACGTAGGGCATATTGCCAGCAATAAAAATCACCGCACCGAATTCACCCAGACTGCGGGTAAATGATAAGGCCACACCCACTAATAACGCCGGTTTGATGGTCGGCAGAATAATCCGCCAAAACACCGCACCGTCACTTGCCCCGAGCACAGTGCCCGCTTCTTCTTCCTCTTGGGAGATCTCTTCCAACACGGGTTGGACGGTACGTACCACAAACGGCAAGCTGGTAAACATCATGGCAATCACGATCCCAAGCGGCGTGTAGGCAACTTGGATACCGACGTTGGCAAGCACACTGCCTATCCAGCCGTTATCGGCGTATAAGGTGGCGAGCGTGACGCCGGCAACGGCGGTGGGCAGAGCAAACGGCAAATCAACCAGCGCATCGACGAAGCGTTTGCCTACAAAGTCGTATCGCACCAGCACCCACGCAAAGAGTAGGCCAATCACACCGTTTAATAATGAGGCAATCAGCGCCGCACCGGCCGTGACTTTATAACTGGCGACAATCCGTGGGTCAGTGATGGCAAACCAGTATTCTTGCCATGTCATTTGGCTGGTCTGCATGATAAGGCCGCTGGCCGGTAACAGCAGAATCAAGCTGATGAACAGCAAAGACACGCCTAAACTGATGCCAAATCCGGGCAGCACGCGCTGCTGACGTGCTGCCCAAGGCATTGATTGGCGTTGATACGATAGCGATGGCATAGCGTCTCAATACCTAGAAAGAATTAACGGCGTTGCAGTTGGTCGAGTTTTCCGCCACTGGCAAAGTGCGTTTTCATGGCCTGGTCCCAACTCCCTGCGATAGCTTCCACGGTCAGCAATTCGACTTCAGGGAAACGATCGGCATTGTCTTTGACCACGTCAGGGTGATGGACACGGTAGTTAAAATCGGCCAATAAGCGCTGTGCTTTTTCACTGTATAGGTAAGACAGATACTCGGTTGCCAACTCAGTGGTGCCGTTGCGTTTGGCGTTACGCTCTACCACGGCGACGGGGAACTCAGCCAAAATCGAGGTTTTAGGCACCACAATATCGTACTTGTCGCTACCATATTGCTGGCGGATATTGTTGACTTCTGATTCAAAGGTGACCAGCACATCGCCAATGCCACGTTCAACAAATGAGGTGGTTGCGCCGCGGCCACCGGTATCAAACACCGCCACATTGGCGAGAAGCTGTTTCAAAAATTGGTCTTGTTGCTCGGTGTTGTTTTTTCCGAACGCCTTTTGCGCATAACCGAGTGCGGCAAGATAGGTATAACGCGCATTACCGGAGGTTTTTGGATTCGGGAAAACAGAAGCAACGTCGTCCTTGGCCAAATCATCCCAATTTTCAATATTCTTTGGGTTGCCCTTGCGCACCAAAAACGCGGTGGTGGAGTAGTACGGCGAGCTACTGTTGGGGAAATTCTCTTTCCAGTTTTTGTCGATCAACTTGCCGCGATCGTACAGCACCTGCACATCCGTGACTTGGTTGAAGGTGACAACATCCGCTTGCAGCCCTTGCATGATGGCGCGTGCCTGCGCCGAGGATCCACCATGCGACTGCTTAATGGTCACCGACTCTCCGGTTTTTTCTTGCCAGTGCGCCGCAAACAGTGGATTGTAATCAGCAAAAAGCTCCCGTGCGATGTCGTAAGATGAATTCAAGAGGGTTTGCTCGGCGGCAGATACCGGCGCCGCGCTGGTGGCAAGCAAAGCCGAAAGAGCCAGAGTTTTGAATACCTTCATTGTAAAAATCCTTGATGGCCGTTTGTTGCTGTTATCAGCAAAGAAAGTTGGGATAGGTCACAGAATAAAAGCAATCGAAGGGAATAAAAAACAGTTTAAATATAACCATTTTGTATATGTTAGTGAAAAAATGTCTGCGTGTCGCACATAGCCTCCTTGTAGGATATGGCGATAGACAGTGCCTTACGCGGTGTTGAAAGCACCCATCAGGCAGGCAATTCATGAAACATGCAGAGGTAAGCAACGTGGCTGATTTCCCCACGCTTGAAGATTATGTGGGTCAGACCCCTTTGGTGCGCTTGCAGCGCCTAGCCGCAGCGACAGGCAGCACTGTTTTGGTCAAACTCGAGGGCAATAACCCGGCCGGTTCGGTGAAAGACAGACCCGCACTTAATATGATCGTGCAAGCAGAAGCACGGGGAGATATCCAACCGGGCGATACCTTGATTGAAGCGACCAGTGGCAACACTGGGATCGCGCTGGCGATGGCAGCGGCGATTAAAGGCTATCGACTGATTTTAATCATGCCTGAAAACGCTACACAGGAGCGCAAAGATGCCATGCGAGCCTATGGCAGTGAGCTTATCCTCGTCTCTCAAGCGGCGGGGATGGAAGGCGCACGCGATTTAGCTTTATCCATGCAGGCACAGGGTAAGGGCAAAGTGTTGGATCAGTTTAATAACCCGGATAACTGGCAGGCGCACTTAACGGGTACGGGCCCAGAAATTTGGCAACAAAGCCAGCAACAAATCACCCACTTTATCGCCAGCATGGGCACCACAGGCACCATTGTGGGAACCTCAAAGTACCTAAAAACGCAAAACCCCGCGATTAAAACCATTGGCTTACAGCCTACCGAAGGGAGTGCGATCCCTGGTATTCGGCGCTGGCCGGCTGAGTATTTACCTGGCATTTATACCGACGAGCATATCGACGAGGTGATGGACATTTCTGAGCAAGATGCGAAAGAGACTGCGCGCGCCCTCGCCAGAGAAGAGGGTATATGTGCAGGTGTTAGCTCGGGTGGCGCGGTGTTTGCGGCCCTGCAAGTCGCGAAAGCCGAACCCGGCTCTGTGGTGGTGGCCATTGTTTGCGATCGCGGTGATCGTTATTTGTCGTCGGGACTGTTTTCATAAACGCTGACCAGCAGGTATAAAAAAGGTGACCCAAGTCGGGTCACCCAGTTTGATGTGAAAGCAGTGATCGCACTATGCCTTGGCAAACTTGTAGGTGCGATAGCCCCCAATTAAGTTGCGAGCTTTAAAACCATGATTGACCAGTTGGCGATAGGCGACATTGCCTCTGAGGCCGACTTGGCAGTACACCACAATTTCTTTGTCTTTCGGTAGTTCATCGATGCGTCCACGTAGTTCGTCGACCGGAATGTGCACATCGCCCTCAATCAACTGACCGTTTTCGCGCTCTGGCGCATTGCGCACATCGAGTAGCACTTGCTCGTCGGAGAGGTTGTCTACCTCATCAAAGTGGATCGGCGTTGCGTCACCTTTAAGAATATTGGTGGCCACAAACGCCGCTTGGTTAATCACATCTTTGGCACTGCCATACGGCGGCGCGTAGGTGAGCTCGAGATGTTGGAGCTGCTCAACGGTCATGCCAGCACGCTGTGCCACGGCCATGACATCAATGCGTTTATCAATACCGTCTTTACCCACGGCTTGCGCGCCTAAAATCGCACCGGTATCCGGAGCAAACAGCAGCTTAAATGAGACAACCTCTGCGCCAGGATAGTAACCGGCATGACTGGCGGCGTGGACATACACTTTTTGGTAATCGATGTCAGCGTGCTTAAGTTGTTTCTCATTTTGGCCCACTGACGCCACCGCGAGATCAAACACTTTGCAGATGGCGGTGCCTTGGGTGCCGAGATAATGCTCAGTGCTTCCTAGCATGTTGTCAGCGGCCATCCGCCCTTGACGGTTCGCCGGACCCGCCAGTGGCACTAATGTTGGTTTATGGGTCACAAAGTCAATCTCTTCCACTGCATCGCCGACCGCGTAAATATCGGGATCTTGGGTTTGCAGAGTACTGTTGACGACAATGCCGCCTTTTTCACCAATGGCAAGCCCCGCTTGTTGCGCCAGCGCGACTTCAGGCTTAACCCCAACCGCCATGATCAAAAGTTCGGTATCCAGTTTGTCGCCATTATTGAGGGTCAGACGTAAAGCGCCTTCCAGATGCTGAGGCTCACTGGGCTCGCCGGCATCATCACTGGCAACATGCGTGGTGGGAATAAACTCGGCGGACTCCAGCGCGGTACCTAGGTGTAAATCCACCCCGTGATCGCGAATGGTTTGATGGACAAATCCCGCCATTTCTCGGTCAACCGGCGTCATCACCTGATCGGCCATTTCCAACAGGGTGGTTTTAATCCCGCGTTGATGCAGCGCTTCCATCATCTCAAGACCAATAAAGCCCCCGCCGACGACAGTCGCATGGCTGGGATTATTCATATCAATGGTATGCAAAATCGCATCCATGTCTGGAATATTGCGGAGCGAGTGGGTTAGCGGGTTATCTAAGCCAGGAATAGGCGGCATGATCGGGGCCGCGCCTGGGCTTAATAGCAATTTGTCGTAGCTTTCTTGGTAGTCGCTGCCATCGGCACGGGTGACGGTGACGGTTTTGGCCTCGCGGTTAATCGCAGTGACCGTACTGTTGATGCGCACGTCCACATTAAAGCGGGCGCGGAAACTGTCCGGGGTTTGCAGCAAGAGTTTACTGCGGTCGGTAATGTCACCGCCGATATGATAAGGCAAACCACAGTTCGCGAACGAGACGTAAGGGCCCCGTTCGAACATGATGATTTCGGCTTCTTCACTTAAACGACGGGCGCGAGCGGCGGCAGAAGCGCCACCGGCGACGCCGCCAATAATCACGATTTTGGTCATTATGACTCCATTAAGCGTTGCTGAGTCCAAGTTTTTTCAGGAAAAAGGCAGCCGGACAAATCCCTGTAAACGCACTTTGGATCAGGTTTACGCCAACGAAGACGGTTAGCCAAACAAATTGGCTGTGAACTGTGAGGGTAAGCACGACAGAAAGTAGCACCATCATGCCAGCGATTACGCGTACGCCATTATCAATTGTCATAGCAAGACTCCTTTGCATCCTCTATACGATTACCCGACAGACCGAACCGCTTTGGCTCGAACGCCTTCAGTGTTTGTCGGCACTCGGATCACTCTAGAAGTTATATTTAGAAAAGTCTAATAATAATTTATCTAAATTAGAATTGACTAAATAAAATGCCGCGCTAAGCTATGCGTATTGACGAAAGAGGAGTGGGCGATGGCAGAGTCAACGGTGCCGTTTGAGGCAGAAAGCGTACCGGATATGGACATCAGTGCCATGCGAGAGCAAGCGTCTCTCGTGGCGACCATGTTGAAAGTGATGGCCCATCCTGAGCGATTAATTGTGCTATGCCAGCTTTTGGCGGGAGAGATGTCGGTGGGGCAATTGTTGCAAGGGTCGCGCCTGAGTCAGTCCGCGTTTTCTCAGCACCTTAGCGTGCTTAAGCGGCATCAACTGGTCAAGGTACGTAAGTCATCGCAGCAGGTGTTTTATCAGCTCAATGACCCCAACGTCGCGGCGATTATCGCTACCTTACAGCGGCTTTATTGTGCCTGATGAGTCTGAATCTGAGAGGTCAGCACATATTCATCGCCAGTCAATGCGCTAAGTTAATTAACATTCAGCGTTTTTACCTATCGTTTTCTTGTCGTTACTGTCATCAGCCAAAGGATCGAATATGCGAGATGCTCAGCCACAAGGTCAGCTGATCACCCGAGTGATGAACAGCTTCTTCCCGCCCATTCTCATTGTGCTCGCGCTGTTGGTGGGCGCGGCGGCACTGTGGCTCACTCCCAAAGAAGAAGATCCGCAAATTGTGGTGCCAATGGCGGATGTGGTGGTGCAAGCGCCCGGTTTGAGTGCCCCGCAAGTGGCAAAGCAGGTGACGCAGCCTCTGGAGAAAAAAGTCAGCCAAATTGACGGGGTGGAGTATGTGTATTCCACCACTCAAGCAGGATCTGCGTTGGTCACGGTGCGTTTTTACGTGGGTGAAGATCGCGAGTCGGCCTTGGTGAAGCTATATAACAAGCTTTATGCCAATCAAGATGCGATCCCAGCCGCGGTGAGCGAGTGGGCGATTAAGCCGGTAGAAATTGATGATGTACCAATTGTGATTGCGGCGCTGCGTAGCGACAACCCTGATCAGCTCGACCATTATGCGCTGCGACGCATTGCCGAGCAGGCGACCTTGGATCTTAAAGCCCTTCCCGAAACCAATGCGGTGAAGGTGGTGGGCGGCGTGCCGCGTCAGGTGTTGGTCACGCTCGACCCTGCCGCCATGGCTAGCTATCAGATCAGTGTGTCTGATCTCACCAATGCCTTTTCGTTGAGCCATCAAAAGCGTGATGTCGGGGATATTCAGCATCAGGGTGAGCGCTATTTATTAAAAACCGGCCAGTGGTATCAAAGCCTTGAGGACATCCGCCATTTAGTGGTGGCGGTGGTGAATGGCAAACCTGTGTATCTGCAGGATGTGGCCGAGTTATCGGACGGTGCGCAAGAGCCCACCACAGATACGTGGATCCAATCGACCGATGATAGCCAGCCGCATCCAGCGGTGTTTCTCTCGGTGGCAAAGCAAAAAGGCGCCAACGCGGTCAGCGTGGCTGAGGATGTCACCACCACGCTCAATCATTTGGTCGCCACGCAATTTCCCGAGGGCGTGAGCGTCGAGATCATTCGCAATTACGGCCAAACCGCTGATGCCAAAGTGAAGAGTTTGGTGTCCAGCCTCGGTATTGCGGTGCTCACCGTGGTGGTCTTTGTCGGCTTGTTTTTAAACTGGCGCAGTGCCTTAGTGGTGGCGATTGCGATCCCAATCAGTTATGGCGCGGCATTAGGGCTGGATTTAGCCTTTGGCTATTCGATTAACCGCGTCACCTTGTTTGCGTTGATCTTGGCGTTGGGGCTGATTGTTGATGATCCGATTGCCAGTATCGACAACATTGAACGGCACCTGACCCATGATAACAAGCCGCGAGGCCGCACGATTGTGCTGGCGATGCTAGAAATCAAGCGCGCATTGATTATGTCGACCGTGGCGATTGTGATTGTGTTCACCCCGATGTTTTTTATCACCGGCATGATGGGGCCATATATGGCACCGCTGGCATTCAATGTGCCGGTCAGCGTGGTGATCAGTACCTTGGTGGCGTTTTTAGTCACCCCTTGGCTCGCTAAAAAAATTGTTTGCGCTTCCAATAAAGGCGATGACTATCGCATTGAGACCACGCCGCTGTACCGTGGCTACCGGCGCGTGTTGCTGCCATTGCTAGAAAACAATCGTCGCGCTAAAGCGTTTTTATCGATAGTGGGCGTGTTGTTTGTCATCGCCGCTCTGCTGCCTGCTTTGCGCCTCGTACCGCTTAAGTTGTTGCCGTATGACAATAAAAACGAGTTTCAGGTGGTACTGGATTTGCCGGAAACCGCCAATCATGTCGATACCTCCAATGCGCTGCGAGAGATGAACCGTTACCTACAAACGCAAGCCGAGGTGGTGTCGGTATCCGGCTTTGCCGGGCTCGCCTCACCGATGGATTTTAATGGCATGGTGCGCCATTACTTTACTCGCCATGCGCCTTACCAAGGTGAACTGCGGGTGGTGCTGGTGGATAAGCACCGGCGCACGTTGCAATCACATGGCTTGGTCACGCGCATGCGTGATGAATTAGAAGCCATCGCAGCAAAATATGATGCCGAGGTGCAATTAGTGGAAATGCCACCGGGTCCGCCTGTGCTGGCAACCATTGTCGCGGAAGTGTATGGCTCGCCAAGTACGCCGTATTCAACCCTACAAGCGCAAGCGACTCAGGTGGCCGAGCGATTAGAGCGTGAAGCCTTGGTGTCAGAAGTGAGCACCAGTGTTCAAGGGCCTCTATCGAGCTGGCAGTTTGAAGTGGACCAAGAAAAAGCCGCCTTATCTGGCATTGCGGTAGCCGATATTAACCAAGCCCTTAGAGCCGCGAACCAAGGGGTCACGCTGGCCCATTTGGCCGATGCCGATGAAATGGATCCCTTGCCCGTGAGGCTGCAACTTGCGCCAGATGCCCGTGATCAGCTTGATGCGCTGCTCGCACTGCACGTACGTGGTCGGGCTGGAGTGGCTAAGCAATCGGTACAAGGGGCCTTGGTGGATGCGCCGCAACCGCTGGTCGCGTTGAGTGAGCTCGGCCATTTTACGCGACAGCCCGTTGATCAGCCTATCTATCATAAGAATTTACGCCCCGTCGTGTATGTGTATGCCGAACCTACTGGACGGGTGCCGGGCGAAGTGGTCGCCGATGTGATGGCCGATTTTAATCAACCAGAGTCGGACAGTGCTCGCCCGCTATCAGCGCGTAGTTATTTGGATAATGGCGCGGGTGATGGCTGGCAGGTGCGTGACGGTATCGAGGTGGTATGGAGTGGTGAGGGAGAGTGGAAAATCACCATTGATGTTTTCCGTGATCTGGGTATTGCCTATGGTGCGGCGCTGCTGGGTGTCTTTATTGTGATGCTGATACAAACCGGGCTACCGGCGGTGTCAGGCATTATTATGCTGGCGATCCCACTGACCGTGATTGGCATTATGCCGGGCTTTTGGTTACTCAATGGCTTAAGCGGAGAGATCAACGGCTATCCAAATCCAGCGCTGTTCACCGCCACCGCGATGATTGGCATGATTGCACTGGCGGGGATTGTGGTACGTAACTCATTGGTATTGATTGAATTTATTCAACAGTCACTTGCACAAGGTATGGCGCTGAGTGACGCCTTAGTACAAGCGGGCGCAGTGCGAATGCGGCCCATTTTGCTGACCGCAGGCACCACCTTATTGGGGAACGTGATTATCACTCTCGACCCGATTTTTAATGGCTTAGCCTGGGCGATTATTTTCGGTATTGCTGCGTCTACCGTGTTTACCTTGCTGGTTGTGCCCGTGGTGTACAACCTCGCGTATCAAAATCATCCAACCCACGGCCTATCAGTAGAAGGAGAGAATGCATGAGGGCAAAAAAAGGCGTACTCGCACTGGTGCTAGGCACTGGGCTATTAACCCTGTTTTTGGTGATGGCTGGGGTGTTTACCGCGAACGTGGCGCCCGTCTCAACACCGACTGAGACACCGAATGATGTTGAGACACTGACGCTCAAAGCGGTCGAACAGCCACAAACCCGCATTTTTTCCGGCCAGTTGGAGGCCAGGCAGACGGCAACCTTAGCGGCGCGAATGACGGCAACCGTCGCGGAAGTACTGGTTGATGTCGGCGACCGCGTTGAGCAAGGGGATGTGTTGCTGCGTTTGGATAATGCCGATCTCAGTGCCAAAGTCCGCCAAGTGCAACAAGCCTTGGCCTCGGCGCAATCGCAACTGAATACCGCGCGCAGTGACTACCGCCGAATGGAGACCTTGTTGGCGAAAAAGCTGGTGCCTCAATCTCAATTCGATGAGGCGGAGAATCGCTTAAAAACCGCGCAGTCTGAGTATCGTCGTGCCCTTGCTGCGGTGGATGAGGCGGAAACCCAATTTGGCTTTAGTCTGGTGCGCGCGCCGTTTCCAGGGTTGATCACGGATAAAATCATCAACCAAGGGGATACAGCAACACCGGGTGCGGCGCTGCTATCTCTGTATAATCCTGAAAGCATTGAAGCGACGGTCAATGTGGCGGAATCTGCGTTACCCTTTGTCGACATCGGTCAATCGTTGACGGTTACGCTCCCCACCTATGAGAAAACCCTTACGGGCGTGGTGCGCACCGTGACACCGGCTGCCGATGCGACTTCACGCAGCTATCGTGTTGTAGTGACACTGCCAAACACTGAGGTGAGTGATACTTTGCTACCGGGTATGTTCGCAAAAGTGACAGTGTCACAAAAAGCCGAGCCTGTGCTTTATTTACCGAGCAATGCGTATTATCAAATTGGACAACTTAACTATGTGAAGGTGCTAGACGCAGGTGAGGTAAAGACACGGCTGGTCTCTCTCACACAGCAAGGGCGCGTGCGTAAGGGAATCAAGCCGGGTGAAGTGATATTACTGAATCCGTAAAAATAAGTGATTCAGGTCGCATTCTCGCAGATATCGTCAATACTTAGGGTGAGATTTCCTAATAGGAGTTCACTATGAAAATAGCGACACTTTCTGCAACAGCAATCGCCGCGACAGCACTCACTGGCACCCTGCTATCTGGGCCAGCCCTTGCTTTAGAGACATCATCACTCAAAGCCTGTGGGGACGGTGCAGGGTGGCCCCCTTATACCTTTGAAAAAGGCGGATCCGTTCAAGGGTATGATGTGGACGTTCTTGACGCGATATTCGGCAAAGAAGGGGTAGATATTTCGGTTGAAATGCCCCCTTGGAAGCGGTGTGTGCTGCAGACGAAAGCGGGCAATTATGATATTGCGCTCAGTGCCTCCTACAGTGATGAGCGGAACCAAGACTTTATTCTCAGCGAGTATTACTACACACTTCAGCCAAGTTATATTTATTCAACAAGCCAACATCCTAATGGCTTGAATATAAGCTCAGTGGACGATTTAAACGGCCTAAGAATGTGTGGTCTGCTTGGTTACAATTATACGGGATTTGGTGTTGATGACAGTAAAGTCAGAAAATCGGCAAAAAGCTTCGAGCAGTTAGTGCAAAAAACGGAAGCAGGGCGCTGTGATGTCTTCTTGGCGCGTTATGAAATCTTGGCTGGGTTTAAAGTGGCTAAAGGCACTGATTATCTTGCCGGGGGGATGCAAGCTGAGCCTATTCCTGGAAATAGCGGTGATAAATTCCATATGATGATCTCGCGTGAGCATCCAGAAGCCATGGAAATAAAAGCCACGCTTGATGCCGGGTTTGAGTCAATGCGTGACGCCGGCGAATTACAGTCTATTCTCGATACTTATATTAAATAAATGGTTATAAAGAAAAACAAAAAAAGAGGTGATGCGTCACCTCTTTTTTATTGTTGTTAAATACTGCAGTGAAAGACCAACAGACAATCGTCTTAATAAATGGGTTTAAACCCAGTTTATAGCATTAAAAATAGTTTGCGCTCTCTTTCGATCAACCGATGGCGTTAATGGATAGCCCAGATGTGCTTTTCTCTGATTTTGCTTTGTACATATCTTGATCTGCCGAGGCCATCAGCTCATCTAAATCACGAGGGGAATGATGGTTAAAGAGGGCACAGCCAATACTGAGCGATGGATAGATATGGTAGTGTTGCCATCGACACGCGGAGGCTTCGACCGTTTCTTTCAGGCTCTTCAGCACGTTATTGACATCGCTAGGGTGCACATCTCGCAATACAACAATAAATTCGTCACCGCCCATTCTTGCGACCAAGTCTGATGAGCGGGTGCTTTGGTTTAGTGCTGAGGCTACATGGCTAAGCAATGCATCGCCAGCTTCATGACCGTATGCGTCGTTAACCTTTTTAAAATCATTTAAGTCGATATTGAGCAGCGCAAAGGACTCTTTTTTCTCTTTTGTGAGTGAATCAAGTTTCTCGATCGCGAACCGCCGGTTAGGAAGTTGGGTTAACTCGTCGACCAGCGCTTGCTTTTTCGCGATAAGAAAATTGCGATAGAAAAGCAATATCAGGCCATAAACAACGAGAAAAATGCTCGTGCTGGTCGCGTAAATCATAGCGCCTAGGCGCACGATGCCGGGTGAGCGCTTGAGTGTGTATTCGACGGCGAGTGACCATTCGCCACTAGGTAGAGAAATCGGGACCGTAAAGTCAGCATTGGCAACCGTCGATTGGGAGCCATAAAAGTAAGCCAGTGTTTCACTGTTTTTGATGGCGACATTGGCGCCACTAAGATCGTATAGCCCGACTTCACCGAGCATCTTGATATGGTCAATGACAACACTGACTCCTCCCCAATAGTCCGACGTGTCCGTTGGGGAGGAGAAGATAGGAAACCGTGCAATGAGTGCTTGACCACCTTGAACGAGGTTAACGGGTCCTGAGATGTACACGTCGCCACGATTTCGCGCTTTTAACACCGCACGATATTGGTCTGGGCGGGTGCGAAAGTCTAACCCGATAGCAGCTTGGTTCCCTTCGAGAGGGTAAACATGGCTGATAATATTATCGGGCGCGAGGCCCACATTGCGGACATAATCTGCCTTGTCTAGGAGTTTTTGCGCCACACTGTCCCAATTGGCCATAGCGAAGTCCGGATCAATGGTGACCACGGTCGCCAAGCTATCAGCGACATAGGTATCGTGGTATATCGCCGCCTCAATCCGGGACCGTATCAAGGAAGCTTTACGATTAATGTCCTCTTGCTCTTCTTGGATGACTCGGTTGACGATCGTGTCGCCAATGAAAGCCGTTACGCCTAGCGTAGTGACCACGTACGCGAGCGTAAACAGGATAAACCAAGTTTTAAGGTGGCGAGGTAAAACCATATTGCTCCAAGCTAAAAAAGGGGAAAAGAACTATTCTTTCCCCCTTAAGCATACTCAATATTTCTATATACGATCAGTTTATGCCATATTTTTTCAGGATTTTTTCAAACGTGCCATCCGCTTTAATCGCATCAAGACCTTTGTTGTAGGCATTGATAAACATTTGGCTGTCGGGGTTGGCTTTGCCACTCGTGACATGTAAAGGGTTGGTTGAGAGTGCCTGGTCAGTAAACGCAAACTGGCTGCTATCAAGCCCCTCTTCTTGCATCACTGATTGGGCGACGATCTTGTCTTCCAAGGTCAGATCAATACGGTTGGCGAGCAGCTTTTTTAAGTTGGTTGCTAGGTTATTGGCAGCAGGCTTATCAAAATGCGTTGCCTCTAAAAATGCATCGCCATAGCCGTAATCGCGCACAATACCAACCACTTTTCCTTGCAAGTCATTCAAACTCGAGAATTTAAAAGTGTCATCTGCGCGTTTAATGAAGGTAAGCTGGTTACTCATATAAGGGTTGCTGTAACGCAGGAACTCAGTGCGGGCTTCAGTATGCCAAGTGGCGGGAAGCAAGTCGATATTCCCCTTGCTGACCGCATCAAGGGCGCGAGCCCATGGCATATTTTTAAACTCGACTTCATAGCCTTGTGTTGCCATCGCGGCTTTGACAAGTTCGACCGAAATGCCCGATCGATTGGGGTCCGTGGTCACAAAGGGTGGCCACGGATCTTGCGCTGCTGTTAGCGTTCTGGCCATTGCGCTAGGCGCCAATAATAGAATTGCCAAGCCAACTGTAAATAACTTTTTCATGTCCTCTCCTTGTTATTATTCCTTTGATTACGTTTTAAATTTCCCCATTTGTGCTTTGATGTCTTCACTGAGGGTAAGCACTTTGTCGGTGCGTGCTGCGTTTTCTTGTGCGCCCTCAGTGACGTAATTGGTTGCCTCCGAGGCTTCATTGATTGCTTGACTGACTTCATCAATGGCTTGACGTTGTTCGTCGGTCGCTTGCGAAATTTGTCCGCTACGCTCGGAAATATCCGTGATGGTCTCGCGCACTTGGCTCACAGACTCTTGTGATTCAGACACGCGTCCGGCGGTGTTTTCGAGGATACTACCTATGCGTTTGATCTCTTTTTCTACCGACTCAGTGGCCTCACTCAACGATTTGATATTGGATTGAATTTGCTCGGTGGATTCACTGGTTTTGACTGAAAGGCTACGTACTTCGTCAGCCACCACCGCAAAACCTCGGCCTTGTTCGCCCGCGCGCGCTGCTTCAATCGCAGCGTTCAGCGCCAAGAGGTTGGTTTGTTCAGAGATATCATTGATGACGTTGACGACGTCAGAAATCTTCTCGCCTTCCTCAAGCAGTTTATGCATTTCAGCATTCACGTTTTCCATCTCTGAGCGCATATTGATGATTTCAGATGCGGAGCTTTCAATGGTGCCGTACACTTGGTTAACCAGATCGGTAGCGCCAGCCGCACGGGTTGCCGCATCGTTCGCTGTATCGGCGACTGTGGCAATGGATTGATTCATCTGCGTGGCGGCGGCAGCAACGGTAGAGAGACTTTGTTTCTGTTGTTCCAAGCGTTCCGCGTTAGTGCGCGCCATTTGTCCACTCTCTGCTGAGACTTCAGCGAGATTGATAGAAGCTTGGGTCACTTCATTGACGATTTCACGCAATGAAGCGGTAAAGTGGTTAATATGCTCGGTGATCTGGGCGAATTCTTTGTATTTCGGGGCTGGGATTACGGTAGAGAGATCACCATCACCACTGGCGAGTTCTCGGACACGCGCAGTTAAATCATTGAGTGGTTTAACAACGGTAGCGGTTAAGGCCAAGATTAAGAATACGATGATCACAAGATCGAGCACTAGCAGCTCAATGATACTTCGGGTGAGGGTCTCAGATAATTCTGCCTCTAATCTGTCGGTGTTGTAGAATACCTGAAGTGTCCCCACCTTGTTGGTTTCACCATATTCGGTAAATGAAAGCTCACTTTCTTCGTGGGGCATGGATTCATACATCGACTTTTCGCCGTCGCCAATGTCTTTCGGCTGGCGTTGTCCCTCGTCATTGGGTGGTCCGAGGCGTAGAAAAACGATGGCAGACCCTTGATTATCCAGTATTCGAACCGCTTTGATGTCAGGTGCTTTCAATTCGGCAGAAATCGAGAGTTTGGCCGCTTCCAGGTCGAAATCCCAAATTGCTTTAGGCAAACTGAGATTCATACGATTGGTGGCATTTGCCACTGTGGTTTCAAGCGCGCTACTCAGTTCCTGTTTGGTATTTTGATAATCAATATAGCTTGATACCCCTAACACCACAGAAACAGCAATAACCACTTGAGTGACAAATATTGCTTTTAGACTCTTAAACATAGCGCTACTCTTCCATTTTCATTGTTATGCGATCTTAGTGCGACCATTTTCTTTTCGAGTGATCATTATTCGCCTAGGTGTTCTTTCATTATCTGTTCAACATTGATTTTCTTTAGTCCTTGGTTGACGACTTCACGCCATTTTTGCCCTTCGGCATTGTCGGCAAACGCAATGTAGAGTTTTTTATCAACCAAGAGTTTTTTGTTCATTTGTAGATTGGCTTTAACAGCACTGAGAGCAGGATCATTCTCTTTGAGATAGTCCAGCACATTGGCATCGACGACGGCTAGTGGGATACGTTCACGTCCTACTTTCTGTAAATTTTGTGTATCACTGGTGACCGCAGACGATTTGAGTGTGCCATTTGCAATGCGCTCATCTAATTCTGGTGTGTTGACATAGCCACGCACCACACCAATGGTATGTTGAGTTAGATCATCAAGGGTTGACCACTCTATAGGCTGGTTGACGTTTTCAACGAACCCGAGCGGGCCTGTCCCTATCGGGTCAGAGAAGATCAATTCATCTGTTTCGTAATGATATTCTGGAAAATAGCCAGCGTACTGCGCATCATTCTTCACCAAATACACGGTGCGTGACCAAGGGTAAAATTCGACGTTAAGTTCGTGCCCCATGGCTTGTACAGCCGCACGCACAACAGCTACCGACGCACCTTGATCGGGCAAGTTCTTACCAGAATAAGGAGGCCACTCGAGCGATGGCATGGTGAGGACATCGGCTCGCACTGGTGTTGCAACGAGGAAAAGGGCTGATAAAACGATAGTGAACAGATGCTTGAGCATAACGTCTCCAATTTATCCATCATTCCCTTAAGCGTAGACGAGATAAAAATACGTGGGTGTAGTGATCGTTTATTTGTCGGACAAATATCGATTTTTGTCGTCATAATGTGATGAAAATAAAGAATTTCCTGGTCGGTCCAGAAGAAGGGAAGAGAGTGACTAGCCGGAAGTAAAGAGGCGATCTTTAATTTTGTCCATGAATCTAGCTGATTTTGGTTTTGATATAGACAAAAAAGCCGCTGTTTAAACAGCGGCTGGTCAGAAAGTGATTAATCACGCTCAAGGCTGACGTTGGAGTAGCTACGATAGCCTCGCACCATGACGTGGTACTCGGTACCTTTTTGTGCACTGATGCGACAGGTTTCATCGTTGCCGTAGTCATAAGGACGACAGTCCCAGTTATTCGTAGTGGGCTTGCTGTCTGCTTTTACATAAAGGTCGGCATCACCCGTACCACCGCTCATCACCACATTGACGTTGCGGCTGCTATCGACAGTAAACGTAAAGAAGGTTTCACTGCCGCTGCCACCACTTAAACCGGTAACCGGCTGGTTGGGCTGAAGCACGTTTCCGCCGTTATCACCACAACTTGCATCGACGCCGACGGTATTGAATGCATCGATAACGTCTTGCGCATTGTAAGCCAAGTCTTGCGTGGCTTTCACTACGCCGCACGCACCTTGGTCGAATGTGCTGCTGGCGGTCCAATACAGTTGGTTCGCGGTAGTGAATACTTCAAAGCCTTTGCGTACATCCCAGTTCGCTTTGTTGGCAAGGAGATAGAACGCACGGTTATATACGCCGCTTGAATAGTGCACATTCATGCCGTCACGGTACTGGCTCGCGTCATCAATTGATTTGCCATCGCGAGAAGGTTGGTCAAAATAGCGCAGCCCACCAGAGCCCTTAAAGATGTCGGCACCGACCACCCAATCGACTTCATCATGCATGTAGTATTCTGCGGCTTCACCGGCAATATCAGAAAATGCCTCATTGATCCCGCCCGACATGTCGGCATAGATAAGGCCAGAGTTTTGCTCAGTAAAGCCGTGGCTGACCTCGTGGGCACTCACATTGATATCGACTAGGGGGTAGAAGGTCGATTTGCCATCCCCGAATGTCATTGAGCTACCATTCCAGAATGCATTCTCATAGTCGTTGCCGTAGTGTACACGCATAGTGAGCTGGAACGTCAGTGGTGCGGTATTCATCCAGTCTTTGTACATATCAAAAACAACGTTACCGAAATAATGCGCATCGTTCAGTGCAGAATAAGCGCCGTTAACATATCTTTCGTCGTTGTAATTGCTGCTGTCTGTACATGGGTAGGTGAAGGCTGTGCTGCCCGTGGTACCGTTCTCTAAATCGACCGTTTTCACTTTGTCGTTTTCTAGCGTACATGTGGTGCCGGTTTTGTCGATAGGGAACCCATCATAGTCCGTCCCATAAATATATTGGCCGGTTTTTTCGTTACCACCAGGGCCTGTACCAACGGCAGTGGCATGATTAATTCCATCCCAGTGTTTCAGAATCTCACCAGTGTTGGCATCCATCATATAAAAAGGACGGCTTGGGTCGTCACCAGCGATAAAGAAATCAACAATATAGACGAGCTGCGCATTCTGCTCGTCATCCAGCTTGACCACCAAGCGAGTGTTCTCGTTTTCAAATGGCGCTGAGGTGATGGTTTGCTGACTTTGCGTGAAAGCGGCTTTAGCGGCTTCTAAAGCAGATTGGCTGTTAAGCGCGGGTGAAATTGAGGCGATATCGTTCGCGACGCCTTGCGCCATGGTGCCGTATACGTCGCTTCGCTGACCTTGTTTTTCGGTGGCGACGACCGCAGTATCGATAACTGGCACACCTTGATAGGTTTGTTGATAACGGACTTTCACTTTGCCATTTGGCAAGGTGACGCGTTTCACTTCTTTAAACCCTAGCGGGTTAGCTTGTGAGCCTGATGGTGCATAAACGCCAGCGGGTTGGTCTAAGACCTGACTCAGCATGGCATCATCAGTGACATTAATCAGTTCTGCACTCAGTGCCGGTGTGCTAGCGACTACGCTAGAGGCGATAAGCCATGTCAATTTAGAGAGTTTCATTTTATTGCCCTAATTGTTGTTGAAAGATTCCTTTCTTCCCAACTGCACAATAGGAAGGCGAACATGTCGGTTCGCACCTTTAAAGTGGCCTATCAATAGAATCGTTTACAAGCTCGTTACAATTTGTCGTGTAAACAAAGAATTACGGTATAGGCGTGTTTCAAACGCTAATTAAACAGAAAACGTCGGTTGACTAGTTTTGCTTACAGGTGTGTTGGCTAATTACTAATAAATGACCATTATTCTTTACAGAATAAATGACTATTTATTTATGAGAGACTGACCGCAGTATTAATGAATATCCATGTCTATGAAAACATGAACCGTGCTCACATTGTGACTGATACTGGGCTGAGGTGGATCGAGCAATGAGCCGAAATAATGCCAGGCCCACACGTCAAGAGAAACACTTTGGCTATTGATGCTCACCGGCCGTCCGTTGGCCAGTGACAAACGCGTTAGGTGTTATGGCGTACGGCGTTGATTTGCACCTTGCGATTTCCCCGCAGGCACCGGATCTTTGGGCCAAAATAGGCTAGAGGGGTGCTGTTTGATTTGTGTCAGTACCGCGGTTCTTACCGACTTAATGTCTAATTCACAGTTACGAGATCGTAGCGCGACGAATAACGCTAAACCAAAACTGACCCAGAGATTGATAAAGCCTATCATCAACACCAAGAACAGGCTGGATAAGGCTGACACCCAAGACTGAAAATCGCTAATGTGCGCATATGCAGCGTGCGCCGACGAAAACGCCACATGGCGGATGTCTAATGGGACCTCGATGAGATAACCAACATAGCTAGTCATACCCAGCAACACCCCAAAAATAAAATTCCCACCCAAGGCGCCGTAATTCTCATGAATATAATAAGCGGCTTTCTCACGATGTTTAACAGGGATAACCCGAAACAATCGATGGGCGACCAATCGATCTTTTAGCTCAATGTAATCCGCTCGGTTATCTAATATGCCGGTAATAATGCCTGACAAGAACAGCCACACACCGGCGATGCCCGCATACAGCCAAGCTAGGCCGCTCAGTGGGTGAATGGCTGCTTTTTGATATGCTGCCTGCTCACTGGTAAGCAATGGGCTGTGATAAAAGTGGCTAAAAAGCAGGCTCACTAGCACACTCACGGTAATTGCGGCGGTAATGTTGCCCCACACCGCAAACCATTGAGAGCGGTTTACATTAATTAGCAGGCGAGCGAGCTTTTTACTTCTTGTACGCCCCTGCTTGTTTTTTTCAACGTGCGCGGCAAAGTTTGCTGCTGTCATCGCCGGCTGTTTGGTGGCAATAGTAAAGTGCAAAATGTGCACCAGCATAAAGCCGACACCGTAATTGAGACTGACCAGTAGCGCATTATTAAGCGGTGTAAGCTGCAGGCTCTCGATATACATCTTTACCCACGCCAATAGCGAGATAATCACCCCAGCACCGCAGGCACCACGTAGAATTTTAAAATAATCCTTTTTCGTTTTGGCGATGTAGTGCTCGCCGTGGTTACTTTTGTTTTGAGTAACACTTTGCGCAAAGGTACGTGTGCTTTTGCGGTAAATGGCACGCACGCTATTGCGCTCGGTCACCGAGGTGAGCAATTGACGCCAAAGGTTAAGCACGCAACGCGCTTTTTGGTGAGGGTGGCGAAAATCCAAAATTTGAATCAGGAGCACCATGCGGTTCAACGTTTGATCAAGACGCTCGAGCATATGTGAAGCGTGTGCGGAGAAGCCCATTTGACTGATGCCGCGAGCGCGGATCCGTTTTACCTGCTGTTGGCACTGCTCAATCATCACCCAAAAATGGGCCGTATCTTGGCCAGACATGTTGTCGGCTTTGATCGCTGCCACCAAGTGGCTGGTTTCACGTTGAAGTGCAATAAACGGTGAGTCGACTTCACTCAAACGGCGGTCTATGCGAAGCAGTTCAGGGTCTAGCTCTTCTGCCGCAATCCAGATAGATAGCATTTCTAGCGAATAACAAAGCTCGCTTTTGATATAAGAGCCTGTTGTGCGGATAGCTTCGGGAGAGGCATTTTTCACCAACAGACAATAAAGCTTAAACCAACATTTATGGGAAATGGTTTTGACCCACGCTTTGTCTTCACCACCAACAAAATAACTGAGCAAGTCATTGATATCGTTGCAGCGTTTTGGCGGCGGATTGACTTTATTGTAAAGGCGGCGAAAAATTTCGGTAACCAGCCCGTTTTTAGAGAAGATCCCCAACTGTACAAATGCGGGTGACAGTTTTATTTTCTTCGCCTCATTGCACACGCTATTGGCAAAGAGTGCGGCTTGAGAAGGGGAGTTGGCTAAGGCTAAGACAAGTTGTTCAAGACGCAGCTCTGCCAGCTCGGGTTCACCTTCACGAAGATAGGTAAAAAATATATCAAGGCGCTCTGTGTCGTTGGCACAGAGTGAGAAACCGTCTATCACTTTAAAGGCCGGTGTAATTGCAGGCATATATCAATTTTCTTATCAGTAGATAGTCAACGCGCGCGTAGTCTACAAGAGGGAGTGAATAGGGGGAAGCAAAAGTGTATTTAGATCACACCTGCAATGTTCTGACTTGGAGGCGACAAGCATGAATTTTATCTTTACACTTCCCTCGTTTAATAAAAAACCTTTTTTATTAGAGCTTTGGAAAGGGTGCCTTAAATGCACCATCATGAGTCGATGCTATCGGCTGAGCCAACGGAAGAGGCCTCTAAGGGGGAGCCATGATCAGGGAAATGACCCGACCTGACTTTGCGTCATTCTGGCCGACGTTTTCGGCGATTATTCAAGCGCAAGAAACCTATGCCTTGGATCCTGATATGACGCAGCAAGACGCTTTTTCACTTTGGTGTGGCTCAACCTTAAATGCGTACGCGTACGTGGAAAATGATGCCGTTTTGGGTATTTATTACATCAAGCCTAATGGAATGGGGCCAAGCCGGCACATCTGTAACTGTGGATATATGGTGGCGAGTGAGGCAAGAGGGAAGGGAATAGCCCGTCTACTCTGCCAGCATTCGCAGGATATGGCGCTCGAACTAGGGTTTAAGGCGATGCAGTTTAATAGCGTAGTCTCGACCAACGACGTGGCGATTAAGCTTTGGCAAGCTCTCGGCTTTTCGATTGTTGGCACCATTCCTAAGGCGTATAAGCATTCACGGCTGGGGTTTGTTGATAGTTACGTTATGTACAAATGGTTATAAAATTTTGACCCAGAATATGAAAGCATTGTCGATAATCCTGCTGACCGTACAACTGGTGTTGATTGGTTTTTCACACTATTACGGTGGTGTCGCAAGCAGTGAAATACAAAACATACCAACCGCAGCTGACGCTCAGTTGCATACGGTACTCTATCGTGTTCAACACTACAGCGGCTTAGAGGAGGCCCTCGGTTATCTTGCCGCAGGGGCTTGGCTTGTTACAGTGATTGTTTTAACTATCAGAAAAGTGACAAACACTGTATGGGCTCAGCTTTCTATGCTTTTACCGATCTTGGCCAGCTTAATATTGAGCTTTGTTTAGCTCCTCAATGTCGGTGCGAAAGCACGTTTCTTTAGCGAATTTTAGCCTAGAGATTACCTGTGATGTCGTGCTTAAGTGTTTGATTTACAATGCGTGGATTACCCTTCAGCGAAGATTAAGTGTTTGAGCGTAAATGCTTGCATGACGATAGCGCATCAATAACAATGATAGCTATTCTCATCTTTAATGTTTTAGGAATTATGCGCCAATCCGCTTTCTTCCAGCCCCCGTGTTCCGTGGCTTTGCCTGACTCTGACACCTCAGTAATGATGATGCAGTTCGACACACAGCATTATTCTCCAGTGCTGTTTGCACATTGTGGTATCGAGATGCCTGAAGCAATACGTGGGGCAGTACATAAGCGACAAGCGGAGTTTTTAGCAGGTCGTAATCTGGCAAAAAAAATCCTGATGAGCTTGGGCTTTATGTCGACTGATATAGCGGTCGGTAACGATCGTGCGCCTATTTGGCCACAGACCGTGACTGGGAGCATTAGTCACACGGATAACTTAGCCGCTTGTGCGATTAGCCCGCAGTACAGTAAGCATGGGGGCGTCGGTATCGATATCGAGTCAGTGATTGATGTGGAGAAGGCGACAGAGATGGAAGGGGTCGTATTCACTGAAAAGGAGCGAGGTAGGCTTCCAAGCGACGCGCGAGACATAAGCTGGTTGATGACGCTGCTGTTTTCCGCCAAAGAGAGCATTTTTAAAGCTTTATACCCGCAAGTTCAGTGTTATTTCGATTTTTTGGATGTCACCTTTTTGCGGATGGACGCCCAATGGTTGTACTTTGAGCTCAATACAAGGTTGGCAGACGCCTTAGTACCGGGCATTCAAGGAAAGGTGTATTACGCTAAAGTGGGTGAAAAGGTACTGACGTTCACGCGTTCTGAATATTTCATATGATAATAATTATCATTTATTGAGTTTGTGTTATCAGGCAGTTACAATCGATTTTTTTAGATGGGTTGTGTCCATGGATCGTAATGCGCTGAATGCGAAGCCAGTTTTAAGGCTGGCGCTGCTTATTAATATGCTCTCTGTTGGAACCTTGATGATGGTTATGCCGCTGGGACCGGACTTAGTGCGGGATATTGGTTTAAAAGGTGAGCACATTGGTTACATCAGTGGCGGCGCGACGTTTGGCTCCGCTATTATTGGTTTTTTTCTCGCTCCTGTATTAGATCGCTATGATAGACGAGCAGCTTTAACATTCTTTCTTCTTCTTCGTTCGCTCCTGATAGCCTTGTGTGGCTTGGCCACCGCGCCAGAACAATTACTACTCATTTTTATTGCAGCAGGCTGTTTCTCTGGCCCTCTTAGCGGCTTGATCATGGCTTCTGTCCTAGATGTGACCCACGTGGCGGAGCGGGGCAAGGCGATGGCCTTTGTTGCCAGTGGATTTTCACTGGCAGCGATCATCATTGTTCCAGCGTCATTGATGTTGGCGCAGTGGATGAGTTGGCAGATGACGTTCTTTTTCTTTGGGGGCATGGGGGTGGTATTGGCCATTGCAGTCAGGATGTATATGCCATCGTTGCTCCCTCAAAAAAGTGAGACCACACCGACGACGGTGCGTGCGGCTGGGTTGGCTCAAATGACAGGATCCACGCCATTTGTACTCGCGATGACGATGATGGGGTTGACCCTGTTTGGACATTTCCTATTGGTGCCAAATCTTTCAGCGTATTTCCAGTTTAACTTGGATTTCCCGCGGAACGAGATCAGTTACCTTTATCTGTTCGGTGGGGTGATGAGCATTTTGGCGATGCGATACAGCGGCAAAATGATGGACAAAGGTTCAGGCCAGCGGGTGTTATTTGCTTTAAGTGCGATTGTCGCAATAGTGGTCTACTACGGTTTTGTCAGCGACAGTACAGATAAGTGGGTCTATCTGATTTTTATGATTTTGATGGCATCTAGCTCGGCGCGCAGTGCAATTCTGGCTGCATTTACGTCAAGGGTGCCACCCCCACAATACCGTGCTGCCTTCATGACGTATCAATCAACAGTGTCTAATTTGGCCGCTGGTAGTGCGGGGATTGTCAGCTCCATCTATCTCGTATCAGGGCCCGCAAATCAGCTAGTGGGGCTCGATACACTCGCCACAATGACTATCGTTAGCGCGCTTGTTGTTCCCTTACTTGTTTGCTGGTTTGTCCCATCACTCAAACAGTCGCAACGCTCTACGCAGGTTCCGGGTTAAGCCCGGACCGCCTCCACGCCGTTTTATCCTCTATCTGTTCATTTTGCGCTCAATTTAACTCGCTTGGCGGTTTTGCACTGTGACACTCGCTCAGATTTTTATGATCAAACGCAAATAACAATGAAAAAGATTATCAATTATGATGGAGTGGCATTGAGTATAGAATGGAAATCATTATCATTTGCGCCACCATGTATATGGGATGGTTAAATTTTGATGGACAAGGAGATAGCGTGTTTAAGTTGACTCGCCTGAATCAGGCTTTATGTGTAGTAGGTATGGTTTCTTCATTTACGGTAATGGCAGACATGGCCAATAACGACGTTAATGAAGTGATGGTGGTGACGGCGAGTCAGACAGAGCATCCGGAGCTCACAGCGCCGGCTTCTGT
This sequence comes from Salinivibrio kushneri, assembly GCF_027286325.1. NCBI lineage: Bacteria > Pseudomonadati > Pseudomonadota > Gammaproteobacteria > Vibrionales > Vibrionaceae > Salinivibrio > Salinivibrio kushneri. The sequence continues at coordinate 37,496 of NZ_CP114589.1, read as the reverse complement.
CTCGTATATTACCCACGAAGACTTGGATAACCTTGTGGTCAATGATGTTGCTGAAGCGATTGAAAAACTTCCGGGTATTCACATCAACGCGGGCACAACATACGGGCGCAATGAGATCAAAATCCGTGGATTGGATTCAGATTATACCCTGCTGCTAATCAACGGTCGCCGGATTAACTCTCGAGATGGACTCCTTAGCTCTTACGGTAACGATTTTGATCTGTCCAGTATTCCGATGTCAGCGGTCGAACGTATCGAGGTAACCCGTGGCCCTATGTCATCTTTGTATGGTGCCGATGCGTTAGGGGGCGTGGTGAATGTGATTCTTCGCAAGCCCACAGAAGAAACGCAGGGCTCTTTGGGTTACCAGTTTGATGGCATTACGGAGGGCTCTGGTGGTAATACCCACAAAATGAATGGCTACGTCAGTGGCGCTCTAGTTCCTGACACCCTATTGGGGAACCTGATCATTGAAAAAAGTGATCGTGATGCGTGGCGCTCAAATCAATCCGTTAATCCAGACACAGATGTTCTGGAGGAGCGCGAGGAGTTGAACCTGTACTCCAACCTGACATGGCTAGTAAATGATCAGCAAGATGTCGAGCTTGATCTTAATTACAGCACAGATGACCGTGATGCGGATTGGAACAACTGGGGTAACGCGGTGAACAATGTTCAGGAAATGGAGCGTTACAACCTGGCACTGACTCACTACGGGTACTGGGAGGCGGTGAACTCGCGAGTGCGTTATAACCTTGACCATTCTGAATTGCGAGATGATTCAGAGCTAAATAGTGCAGTCGGTGATATCGAGCAAACCAATAACACTATTGATGCCCAGCTGTCTGGTTATTTGGGGGATCACCTGCTGACGGGCGGCGGCGAATTTCGTGATACCAAACTGGAGAATAATCTGACGCTGACGACCGATTCTGTGAACTACAGTCAGGCGGCGGTTTACCTGCAAGATGAAATCTCGTTAGGCGATTTGGCACTGACTCTGAGTGCACGTTATGACGATCACGAGGTATACGGGGGTGAGTTCAGCCCGCGTGCTTATGCCGTTTATACGATCACTGACAACTGGGTGATTAAAGGCGGGGTCGGCGAAGCCTTTAAAGCGCCAGGGCTTAATCAGTACAGTGATTCTTACGCGGTGCTAGCGTGTCGGGGCAAATGTCATGTGGTTGGCAACCCGGATCTTAAGGCAGAGACCTCACGGAGCTATGAGCTGGGAACCAGCTATGAAACCGATCACTGGGGTGCTGGGTTAACTGTGTTCGAAAACGACATTGACGACATGATTGCGTCGGAAACGTGGGATCGCGTCAAAACTGAGTTGAGCTACTTCAACGTCGACGAAGCCGAAATCAAAGGGGTGGAAACGTCGTTATGGGCAGACGTTACTGACACGGTCAGTGTCTCGGTGAATTATACCTACAGCGATGCAGAAGACAAAAGCACGCAGACTGACCTTCTCAATACGCCCGCCCATGTGGCTAACGTCCAACTCGACTGGCAGGCACAAGACAACCTTTACGCTTACACATCTTATCAATACACAGGCTCGCAATACGCAAAACAAGGGTCGGATTTGGTGAAGCTAGATGCATACGGCACCGTGGATCTAGGGGCGCGCTATCAACCGGTAAACAATCTTAACCTGAAGCTGGGAGTTACCAACCTCACGAACGAAGAGCGAGGTGAGACCGCGATAGACTTGGATTACATCATGAAAGCCCGCAGCGTCTATGCTGGCGTTTCATACGACTTCTAATAATAACGATTCATCAGGACCACCTGATGCCGAAGGAGCCAACGCGGGTTGGCTCCTTTTCGTACACAAAAGCAATGTGATGTCACTTTATAACAACTAAACCTACCGAGTTAATAATAGCCCTGTCAGTTTTTGCAAGTAAATGTAATAAAAACAGGCTGTTATGTAAATGGAGTTGTGACATGCAACATACCCAACGTGAGAGGCTAGGATTGACGCCTGTGTTCTCACCCAACAGCGATCTATTTTTCTCATCGGAATATAAAACGGTCAGTGGAAAGGGAATTAGCCAAACAATTACTACACCCGCTATCAATGGTGACCAACGCCAGAGCGCGTTCCAGCAAAAAATACAACAAGCATTTGCAGACGAAAAAGCCAAAGGTGTTGAAAACCCGATTTTAATGGGGTCGATTCCGTTTGATGTATCCGAACCGTCTTGCCTCTATATGCCTGAATCTGTCGAGGTCACGGAGCACAATGTGACCATGCGCGAATCCAATGGCTTACTCGCACGTGAGCCTTTGCAGATATTGGCTAAGCGCAGCGAACCGGACGAGTCGGTATTCAAGCATGCGGTGACTCAGGCAGTAAAAAAGTTTCAGTGCACTGAATTAGAAAAAGCTGTGTTATCTCGGGTACTGAACCTGGAGTTAAGTGACGCCATCTCCGCTGACGATGTACTTGCCCGTTTGATCAAACAAAACCCCACAGGGTTTCATTTTGCTATTCCACAATCTGACCAATCCGTTTTACTTGGCGCGAGCCCTGAGCTTCTGATCCGCCAGCAAGGGACGTCTATTTTGTCGAATCCACTCGCTGGCTCAGCAAAGCGTCAAGGCAATACGGAGGCCGATCGACAGGTGAGTGATGCACTGCTTAAATCGGTGAAAGACAGATATGAACACCGTCTGGTCATTGAAGAAATCGCTCAACAACTCACCCCTTATTGTCGCGATCTAGACGTTCCTGATGGCCCATCACTGATTTCTACTCCGACTATGTGGCACCTCTCGACACGCATTGAAGGGCAGCTCAATAGTTTGGTCGATGAAAACGGTAAGCCGTTGAACTACAACGTCCTGCAGTTAGCGTGCTTACTACACCCAACTCCGGCTGTCTGTGGTTTTCCCTTCACGTTATCTCGTGATGCGATCAACGAGCTGGAAGTCTACGAACGTGGCATGTTCACCGGCATGGTGGGTTGGTGTGATTCTCATGGGAATGGCGAGTGGGCGGTCACGATCCGTTGTGGAAAGGTACGTGAGAACTCTGTTCGTTTATTTGCAGGGGCAGGGATTGTCGATGCTTCTTGTCCGCAGGCGGAATGGGCGGAAACCGAAGCCAAGCTCGGTACGATGCTCAATGCGTTTGGATTAGGCGAAAAGGGGGCTGCATGAGTATCGGCTATACCTCATGGCCGCCAACGCTTGCTGAGCGTTACCGCCAGAAAGGCTATTGGACAGATGTGCCGATGACAGACATTTTGACACGTCAACAGCAATGCCATGCCAACCATAGAGCGCTGATATGCGGTGAAAGAAGCTGGACGTACCGTCAACTTGAGCAGGACGCGGAGCGATTAGCTGCCTCGTTGTTACAACTTGGTGTGAAGCCGGGTGATACAGCGTTAGTGCATTTACCTAATGTCGCCGAGTTCTATATTACCTTTTTTGCGCTAATGAAGCTGGGCGTGGTGCCGGTGAATGCATTGTTCAGTCACAACCAGTATGAAATGACTGCTTATGCGGAGCAAATTAGGCCGACGTTGGCGATCGTTTCCTCACGCCACCACTTATTCACCCAAAGTGCGTTTGCGCAAACCTTGAGTGAGCAGGTGACTTCACTCAAGTTCTGCTTGGTTGATGGTGATGCGGAGTTTGGCTATTCGCTCGCCGCCGCCATTGCGGGCACCTTGACGCCGTGTCATGCGTCCAGTAATCAAGCGCAAAAAGCCGTCTCTTGGCCAGAACTGAATGCTTCTGACGTCGCCTTTTTTCAGCTTTCAGGCGGCAGTACGGGCACCCCAAAACTGATCCCCCGAACACACAATGACTACTACTACAGTGTCCGTGCCAGCGCAGAGATTTGTCACTTAAACAGCGATACGGTTTATTTGTGTGCATTGCCTGCCCCCCACAATTACACCTTAAGCTCACCTGGTGCGCTGGGGGTGTTTTACGCTGGGGGGACCGTGGTTTTGGCGGCAGAGCCCAGCCCCATGACCTGTTTTCCATTGATTCAATCTCATCAGATAACCATGGCTGCGTTGGTGCCCTCTGCTGTTACCTTGTGGTTGCAAGCCGCGGCAGATGATCGCTCGGCGCTTAGCAGCTTGAAATGGTTACAGGTTGGTGGTGCACATCTTGGTGAAAGCCTTGCCCGTCGTATTTACCCTGAGTTGGGCTGTCAGCTGCAGCAGGTATTCGGTATGGCCGAAGGCTTGGTGAACTACACACGCTTTGATGACAGCGAGTGGCACATTCTACACACCCAAGGGCGTCCCATCAGCGACGATGATGAAATACGGATCGTTGATGAAAACGGCGACGACGTGCCGAGAGGAACCCCCGGCGCCTTGCTCACGCGCGGGCCATATACCTTCCGGGGTTATTACAACAGCCCAGAACATAATCGCGCCGCATTTGATAAGGACGGGTTTTACCGCTCCGGCGACGTGGTGGTGATGACCGAAGACGGTTACTTGATGGTGGTGGGCCGCGATAAAGACCAGATTAATCGTGGTGGCGAAAAGGTGGCGGCCGAAGAGGTCGAAAACCAGCTGCTGGCGGTGCCGGAAATCACACAGGCCGCGTTAGTTGCTATGCCCGATAGCGTCATGGGGGAGAAAAGTTGCGCATTTATCGTGACGACCAATCCAACGCTAAAACCTCTCACAATCCGAAAACACCTGCGTGCGCGTGGCATCGCTGACTATAAACTTCCCGATCGGATAGAAAAAGTCGATGCCTTGCCCATGACGCCTGTCGGCAAAATTAACAAAAAAGCGTTGCGCCAGCGGATTGCCAATCAACTCACCGCCCAACCACCGTTTCAGCCTGAAAAGGACGTTTTATCATGACTATTCCAGCACTACCGACGTATACCATGCCTTCGATCGAGGACTTTCCAACTAACAAGGTGTCCTGGACGTTTGAGCCCGCGAAAGCGGCGTTTTTAATCCACGATATGCAAGCTTATTTTGTGAGCTTTTACGAGCGCGATAGCGCGCTGATGAAAACGCTGCTCGATAATTTGGTGGCCTTGAAGCAGTTCTGTAAATCTCATGGTATTCCGGTGATCTACACGGCTCAACCTAAAGAGCAGAATATGGCGGACAGAGCGCTACTCAATGATATGTGGGGGCCAGGCCTGAACCAATCGCCAGAGTTGCAACAAGTCGTTGCGGCGTTAGCACCAGAAGCGGGAGATATTGTTCTCGACAAATGGCGTTACTCGGCGTTTCAGCGTTCACCTTTGGAGCATACGCTCAACGAGCTAGGACGTGACCAGTTATTGATTGGGGGGATCTATGGCCATATAGGTTGCCTGATGACCGCGGTGGACGCTTTTATGCGCGACATTAAACCCTTCATGATCGGTGATGCCATTGCTGACTTTTCACTCGAAGAGCATCAAATGACACTCAAGTATGTGGCTGGACGAGCAGGGTTGGTGATGTCAACGGCTTCGGTAATAGGTCAGGTGCCGAAAGCCGAGCCGCACGCGTTGCCTGATGTGCTGACTCACGGTGGTTTGCTTGCCCGCATCGCGAAACTCGTCGACGAGGAGGAGGATGCGTTTGACCCGGATGAGAACCTGATCGATTACGGTTTAGACTCTGTGCAGATCATGGCGTTGATCACCGAATGGCGCAAGCATGGCGTTGAGGTCAACTTTGTCCAATTGGCGGAGGCGCCAACCTTCAATCACTGGTGGGCGTTACTGGAGCAAACGCAAAACCAAGTGAAGATGGAGGGACAAGTATGACACCGCTAAATACGGCTCAACACGGGTTGTGGCTAGGGCACACTCTTAATGAAGATAAGGCGCTGTTCAACACGGCTGAGTGCATCGTCTTTGACGGAAAAGTCGATGCCGATCTATTGGCGCGCGCTGCACGGCAAGCCGTGGCAGAGAGTGAATGCTTGTCTTGTTACTATCGCAGTGAAAATGAACAACCTTATCGGGTTGCTACGTCTGAACCTGTGAGGTTTGAACGCGTTTATCTTGCCCCCTCTACCGAGGATGAAACTGAGCTGGCAACAGTACGTCGCTGGGCCGCCGAAGATATGACGGAAGCGTTTGACCTTGACTGTCAACTGGCGTGTCGGTTTGCGCTGCTGCATGGGAAACATCAAGACTATCTTTATCATTGTGTTCACCATATTGCGCTCGATGGCTTTGGGACGACACTGGTATTCCAACGTATCGCTGAGATTTATTCACAGTTGATGGAGGGGAAAGCACCCACGCCATCGCCTTTCGGTGCGTTTCAGGCTGTGTTGGAGGAAGACCAGCAACGCCGAGAGTCGGGCGCGTATGACAAAGCCCGTCAGTTTTGGCTCGACACCCTTGCTGGAAATGTGGCGCCGTCTTCTTACCGCACCGATGTCGCGCCGATCTCTGCTCAGTTTCATCGAGAGAGTTGTACGTTCAATGACACGTTATGGCAGCAATGCCAGCGTCTTGCGGAACATCATCAATTAACTTGGGTGGATCTGTTCCTCGCCGCCCTTTGTACGCACCTGCGTCACTACAGCGACAACGAACAGGTTGTATTGGGCATGATGGTCATGAACCGTCTCGGCTCCAAATCGTTGACGGTTCCTTGTATGCAAATGAACATCGTACCGCTGGTGGTCGATGTCGTTGCTGACGATGATTTGCTAGACGTTGCCAGAAAGGTTGCGGCGCACAAAAAGAAGATGCGTCGCTTTCAGCACTATCGCTACGAAGACCTTCGTCGCGACTTGAATCGGGTCGGTGGCGGTCAGCGGTTGTTTGGTGCCTTAGTGAATATCATGCCGTTCGATCATCCTTTGCATTATGGCAACGTAGCGGCTAGCACGCTGAATCTAAGTGCTGGGCCAGTAGAAGATCTGACGATTGAATTGCACAGTAAGTCAGAAGGCTTGCCAGAGGTAGATATCGATGCCAACCCTGCAGTGTATGACCAAGATGAGCTCGTCGAGTTGCAACAAGAGTTGATGAGCTTACTGACACACTGGCTTGCATCGCCGACACAAAGTACGAGCCGTGTACTGGCAAGCTTACATGCGCAGGCGCGGCACGATGCTCTTATCTCAGGAGAAAGCGACGCGCTAACTGACACGCCCGTGGAGTCTGTACTGAGTCAGATTCGTCGTCATGCAGCGCAGCGGCCAGATGCCATCGCCGTGGAGCAGGATGGGGTAGCGTTGACCTATGAGAACCTGGTCAACAAGGCAGACACGATCGCCAGCGCTTTACGGGCACAAGGTGTGCAGTCCGGAGAGCGAGTTGGAGTGGCACTAAGCCGCTCTCTACCGTGCATCACCACGGTGTTAGGGGTGATGTTCAGTGGTGCTGTATACGTGCCGCTCGATCCGGAGCAGCCGATCGAACGTCAGCATTTGATTGTCAATCAAGCGGCGATAGATACGCTGATTACCGAAGCGCAGTATCAACACACCCTCTCGGCCTTGCCTGTTACTGTCCAACTGGCGGGGCGTCTGCATCGCGAACCTGTCACGTTGCCGGACACCTCTGCCTCAGATCTGGCTTATATCATGTTCACGTCTGGTTCGACGGGGCAGCCGAAAGGGGTGACGATTAGCCATTCGGCGATGAACCATTTCGTCGCGGCGGCAGCCAAGCGCTATGACATCAACGGGACCGATCGCGTGCTGCAGTTTGCGCCTTTCCACTTTGATGCCAGTATCGAAGAAATCTTCGTGACATTGGGACAAGGCGCCACACTTGTGCTTCGAACCGATGCCATGCTTGAGTCAATGGCAAGCTTTTCTGATGCGCTAACCGCCGCGCAGATCACTGTGCTGGATTTGCCAACAGCGTTCTGGAATGAGTGGGTGGTGAGTCTACGCGCAGGTACTGCGACATTACCGAGTACGTTGAAAGGCGTGATCATCGGTGGTGAAGCGGTTTATCCCGAGCCGTTAATCCAGTGGAAGACAGCCGTTGAAGAGGCTGGGCTGACTAACTGCATTCGTTTGTTTAATACCTACGGTCCGACAGAAACGACCGTGGTTGCAACGTGCAGCGAGTTGCAAGACGTTGATGGTCGTCATGGTCAATTACCTATCGGTCTGCCTTTGTCCGGCATCGACGTATTGGTGCTTGATGATCAGTTGCGCCCGACAACCACAGGCGAGCTGGTGATCCTAGGCGATACACTCGCTGATGGCTACCTCGGCCAGGCGCACCCTGCTTTTATTCGCTTACTCGTGGGCGAGGTAGAGCGCCGTGCATACCGTACCGGTGATCGAGTGACACTCATCGATGGCCAGCTGATTTACCTAGGCCGTATTGATAATGAGTTCAAAATCAGTGGCTACCGTATACAGCCGGGCGAAGTTGAATCCCACCTCCTTGCGCTTGATGGTGTGGAAGAAGCCTGTGTACAGGGCATGGTATTTGATAATGGTCTCCGTCGTTTGGTGGCATTTGTCGCTGGGAAGGGGGGTGAGAATGAAAGTGCGCTGACTATCAAAACCGCGCTGCAGGCAAACCTTCCGCCGGCAATGATCCCAACGGATTTTCGTTTCTTTCCCAGCTTGCCGAAAACACTCAACAACAAAATTGATCGCAACCTGTTACTGACCAGTTATGAGGGAGACCGTGCAGAAACCGTGTTAGCGAGTGAGACCGAAAGCCGAGTTGGGGCGATTTGGCAGCAGATCTTAGGGGTTGGCCTGATTGAGTCGCAGGATAACTTTTTCGAGTTAGGTGGACAGTCGCTACAGACCATTCAAATAGTTAACCGCCTAGGCGCCGAGTTTGGTGTCAGTATCAAGGTATCAGACGTGTTTGACCGCCCAGTTCTCAGTGAATTTTGTCGCTATCTCGACGACCTACAGCAACAAAGTGAAGACGAAGTGGAGATGGTGTGGTGAAGGCAGTGAAGCAGCAAACAGCCATGACCTTCAGCGGTCAATTTGATAACAAAGTGGTTTGGGTAACGGGGGCGGCTCGTGGCATCGGGTACGCAGTGGCCATGCACTTCCACCAACTGGGTGCTCAGGTAATTGGTTTGGATAATGACTTTGGTGGCGCACGCAAGGCGGGCGCGCCATACCCATTTTCAACCTATGATGTGGACATTGCGAATCCAGACCAGGTTAAAGCGGTAACGCAGCGTATTTTATCGGATGTGCCATGTATCGATGTACTCGCCAATGTGGCGGGTACATTACGCATGGGAAAAGCCGAGTCGCTGACGCTAGACGATTGGCACACCTGCCTTAATGTGAATGCGTCCGGCGCTTTCTACTTATTACAACAGCTGATCCCTGTATTTAAGCAGCAACGTCATGGTGCCGTGGTGACGGTCAGCTCGAATGCCGCCCATGTTCCGCGTCAACATATGACAGCCTACTGTGCGTCTAAAGCCGCACTGAGCAGCCTCGCTCACTGTGTTGCGCTAGAGCTTGCCCCTTATGGCATACGCTGCAATTTGGTATCGCCGGGCTCGACGGATACGCAGATGCAGCGCTCACTGTGGCACAGCGAAGATGCCGAGCAGCGCACCATTGCAGGGTTTCCTGAGCAATTCAAACTGGGCATTCCACTAGGAAAGATCGCCCAACCAGAAGAAGTCGCGAACGTCGTCGTGTTTTTAGCATCAGATTTGGCCAGCCATGTGACGATGCAGGACATCGTGGTGGATGGCGGTGCCACTCTTAACGCGTAACGACGATCCGCAGTGATACAGGAAAAAACCATGACAGATATGATTTCATTTTTGGCGGATCTTGAGCGCAAAGGCATTCGGTTAGCACTGAATGAAAAAGGTCAGCTGGTTTCTCAATGCAGCAAACAAGCGATGACGCCAGAAATTGGCCAGCAGATCCGTACCCATAAAGAGGCGATTATCCGGTGCTTACGCGCGCGTCAGGCCTATGAACAGCCTATTCCAGTACAACAAGATAAAACGGGGCCGCTTTCATTTTCGCAAAGCGGTTTGTGGTTTATCGAGCAATATGAAGACAACTCGCACTTATACAATATGCCGGTCCATTTCCGCCTCACCGGTAAACTCGATGTAAACGCACTGGAATACGCATTTGCGGCCTTGAAGGATAAACATGCCAGCTTGAGAACACGGTTTGTGCGCAATCGCCATGGAAAAGGTGAACAGCACATTGACGATCAGGCCACGCTGACCGTGACGCATCATGATCTCTCGCACTTGGACAAAGAGGCGAGAGAAAAAGCCTTATTGAGAAGGGTTGAGGAGGATATTTACCAGTCGTTTGATCTGGAGAAAGGAGGGTTAACGCGGGTCGAATTGATTCGACTGGATGAGGAAGAGCATTTGCTGATGCTCACTCAACACCACATCATTTCAGATGGTTGGTCCGTGAAAAACATGTTTGCTGATTTCGAGCAGGCTTTTTTAGCATACCAGAATAACCAGTTAGCACCGCTGAAACCGACTGATGTTAACTACATTGACTACGCTCACTGGCTAAATTCTCCAGCCTTTCGCGATTATCACCAAGAGTTTCGCCCATTTTGGGTTGAGCGATTGAAAGGCATTCCGGAAGTGCATGCGTTGCCGCTGGATAAACCGCGTCCTGCAAGCCACAACAATGATGGCGCACTGGTATTCTCGACCATTTCTTTAACCAAGTGGCAGCAATTTCAGCGGCTATGCCAACAAAACAGTTGCTCATACTTTATTGGCTTACACGCAATTTTCTCACTACTAATGGCGCGCCTTGGTGGGGAAAAGGATGTGGTCATTGGCACCCCTTTGGCCTACCGAGAGCGCGGCGATATAGAAGATGTTGTTGGGTTTTTTGTTAATACCATTGTACTGCGAACGCTACTTGATGAGCATGCGACCTTCATCGATTACTTGCAATATTGCCGTGAGCAGGATTTGGCAGCGTTTGATCATCAGCTGTTTCGCTTTGAATCCCTAAGCGAAGCCATCGGGGCTGACCGAACCACGGCACATAATCCTATTTTCCAAATTATGCTGGTTTACCAGGCAAAGGTGGACTTTAACGACCTGATCCCAGGGTGCGGTGCGGTAGAAGAACCGTCGCCGGTACTGCCCGCCAAAACGGATTTATCATTGAAAGTGACCGAGTTGGTAGACGGTGTTCGGCTGGAATGGCTATACAGCAAAGGGATTTTCGAACACCAAACGATCGCTCGCTTCGCCGACATGTTTCTGCGGTTATTAGACGGTATCCTCGCCGCCCCCGAAACAGAAGTAATGGCCTTGCCCCTTGTGGAACAGGCGCATCAAAACCAAGTTGGCAAGGCATTAGCCAGCTTGCCAACCCGTGTTGAAGCGAACAGGTTGGTGCATGACCAAATGAGTCACCATGCCGCAGTGAGCCCGACTCAACGGGCGGTCACTGGATCTGATGGTACCCTCAGTTACCAGGCGCTAGAACAGGCAGCAAATCGTTTAGCGCATTATTTATTGGCACAAGGCTCAAATAGGCAAGCGCCAGGTGCCGAGACAAAAGTAGGTGTGGTGGCAAGCCGTACGACCCAGTATGCGGTATCAGTGCTCGCCGTTTGGAAAGCGGGGATGAGCTATGTGCCGCTCGACCCAGCCTATCCAACTGCTCGCTTGCAGCACTTTGTTGATGATGCGCAACTATCGTTAGTGATTGCGCCTGATGCCCTGTTTGCGCAATCTCATCCGTCGCTAACCGGCTGCGAAGTGCTTAACCTCACAGAACCATCCACCACGAAGCAGCTCTCTGCCACCGGACAGACGCCACCCACCCCCACGGTAAAAGAAAATGACGTGGCCTATGTGATTTATACCTCGGGGTCTACAGGCTTACCGAAAGGCGTCGAAGTTGAACATGGCGCGTTTACGAATCTGTTAACCGACCATACCACGCGGTTAGGGTTGAATGGCGATAGTGTGATGCTCAACCCAATGTCTTTGGCGTTTGATGCGGGAAACATGACCGCCATTCTTCCTCTATTTGCGGGGGCGCATTTAGTGTTTGGCAAGCCGGATGAGACCTTGCTTGATCAGGCAGATTTCTGTGGTGCGACCCATATGATCAGTGCAACAGCACTGTTTGCCGCCATGGTTCCTCGGCCACTACGTACACTTCATACCGTCGCGTTTGGCGGTGAGGCTTGTCCGGCCACGTTGGCGACCAGTTGGCAGGACAAACTGCGCCTTCTCAATATGTATGGCCCGACCGAATTCACCGTGACGGCCTTGGTCAAAGAGCTGAAGCCCGGTGAGCCGGTGACCATAGGCCAGCCTGTAGATAATACACAAGCGCTGATCGTTGATGAGCGGGGACAGCTTTGCCCCGTGGGAGTAGCGGGAGAGCTTTGTCTTGCTGGTCTGGGGCTGGCTCGAGGATATCTTAACCAACCAGAATTAACCGCGAGCGCCTTTGTAACCCTCACCATCGCGGGACAGCGCGTACGTTGCTACCGCACAGGCGATAAGGCGCGCTGGCTTAACAACGGCGACGTCGAGTACTTGGGCCGTCTGGATCAACAGATCAAACTGCGCGGTTATCGGATTGAATTGGCTGAAATCGAAAACCAGCTTGCCAAAGTGGCCCCGCAACTTAACCAAGTGAGAGTTGTTCTTTCCGGGGAAGGTGCGCAATGTCAGCTGGTGGCCTACGCCACAATGCAAAGTGCGTCATTCTCTGACAACTCTGTTGACAAAGTGACTGTTGACAAAGTGACTGTGGATGTGGGGAAAATCCTGTCTGAAGCCAACCGAATTCTGCCTGAATATATGGTACCAGCAGAGCTTATTGTGCTGGATGAATTGCCGTTGACGGTAAACGGTAAGCTGGATGTCAGTCGATTGCCAGCACGCCAGCGGACAGCACAACACTATGCGCAGCCAGAAACGGACATGGAAACCGACGTGCTTGCAGTATGGCGCGATGTGCTGAATACGGAGCTCGGTGTGGAAGACGATTTCTTCCGTCTGGGCGGCGATTCAATTTTGAGTATACAGCTCAACACCCGCCTTCGGGATGCAGGTTTTCCTTGCACCGTCAAAGACGTATTTGAGGCGAAAACAGTCCGTAAATTGTGTCGCACCCTCACGGCACGTGCTGAAACGGAGCAAGCTGTCGATGCAGAGCAGGGACAGCTATCCGGTGACTTTGCTCTGCACCCCATCCAGCACTGGTTTGATGCACAGCCCTTTGCTCGGCCAGCGCATTGGAACCAAGCGGTGATTTTGGCTATTCCTAACCTCGATAACACCCGCCTGAACGAAATGATGTCAAAGCTATTGGCACATCATGATGCGCTGCGGCTACGGGTGGTTGAAGAGGGCGGGACTCGTCGCCAGCGCTACCAAGCCTCTGTTGTTGTCCCCGAGCTGAAAGAGCTGGATGCATCCGCCATGACGGAGGAGGCACTTTATGACGCGCTCACCACATTGCAGTCGCAGTTTGATTTGGTTAACGGTCCCATTATGGCTTGGGCGCGGATCCGGCATTTACCCGTCCAAGACGAGCAGAGTCAACAAACTGGGCTGTTTTTGGCCTTTCATCACTGGGTCATTGATGCCGTGTCTTGGCGGATCATCGCTGATGATCTGCGGCGTTTATCACAAGGGTTGCCGCTAGCTGATAAAACCTCCAGTTATCGCCAATGGGGAGAGGCGCTTCGAGACTATGCGAACCGTCACTCGGCACAGTTTGATTTTTGGTATCGCCAGCTGGATAACGTCAGTGAGGGGGCAAGTAGCACCTTACCCGCGGTGCTCAACAAAGACGCTGATGGAAACGTGACTCCTAGTCACGCGCGATTACAACTGGATCATGCTGACACCGCGCGCTTGGTTGGCCCCGCCAATACTGCCTTTAGTACCGAGGTGCGAGACTTGTTGCTATCGGCGTTGAGTGTCACGCTCAATGCGCTGGGCTGGGGAGATCAAGCCACCGTGATGTTAGAAGGGCATGGTCGGGAAGAGATTGACGCGCAATTGGATGTCAGCCGTACTGTGGGGTGGTTTACCAGTACCTACCCATGCCGTGTATCGGTGAGACCAACCTTGGCAGAAACCATCAAACACGTTAAAGAAGCACTGCGTGAGGTGCCTGATAACGGGGTCGGGTTCAACGCCTTGCGTTGCTTCCATCCTCAGGGCGAGCAACTGACCTTCTCGCCGATTGTCTTGAATTATCTCGGCCGTCAGACGCAAAAACACGATCAATCGGTTGAACATTGGCGTCCTGTCCCTATCGTGCCAGGGCAGACCGCCTCACCGCTTAATCCTGGCGCAGAGCTGCTCAGTTTACATGGCGGTATCGATGATGGTCAGTTAACACTGCGGCAAGTGGGCGTTTTAGATCAAACGCTTAGTGAGCAGTTTATGGCAGCCTTTAAAGCTAATCTGGTCAAACTGGTTCATGATTGTGAGCAGCATTCAAGGTTATATGGACGTTTGTCGACGCCCTCGGATTTTCCGTTAGTGAACCTGACTCAACGCGAGTTGGACAGACTGAGTGAGCGCTTTGATATTGAAGCGTTGCTGCCAGCCTCGTCACTTCAGCAAAGCATGTTTGTTCACCAGCGTCGTTGTCCAGACGATGAAGCGTATCTCTTGCAGACGCCGATTCGGTATCGGCAATCGGTGGATCGAGTGCGGTATCAGCAGGCTTGGCAAGTCGTTGTCTCGGCGTTTCCAGCACTGCGGACCGTGATCAGTGGCCCTTACGGCGTTGATAATCAATTGATACAAGTGGTTCAGCGTCAGATTGATGTGCCATTCGAATGGGTCGAACTGGCTGATGAGGAAGCGCCTGCCACCCAGATTGCGGCCTATTGCCAGCAAGATCGTCAACGTGGTATCGCACTTGATGGCGAAGCTTTAATGCGTGTTCGTTGCTTCCGTCTCGCCGATGATGATATTCAGGTTATCTTCAGTTGCCACCATGCTGTCATTGATGGTTGGAGCGGTCCGCGTTTATTTGCAGCGCTGCACCAAGCCTATGAGGCACTGAGTGATCCCAATAATAGTCTGTCACCATCATTATTGCCGGTGGATGAGGCTTATATAGCGCATGCAGAATACGCAGTTAAGGTGCGCCCTGACGTCGAGGCATTCTGGGCAGAGCGAGCCTTGTCGACAGTCAAAGCCGATGATTTAACCCGGTTGTTTGGTCCTGATTTCGCCTCTTTGCCGAGGCAGCGACAACCAGAGGTGGTCAGAACAGTACTCAATGAGCAAGAGCAGGCGGCATTGCAGCATTTTGCTCGTGAAGTTGGGGTAACCCATAGTACCGTGGTGCAATTTGCGTGGCACCGTCTGGTTGCACAAGAGTGCGGCCTACCAAGTGGGAAAACCACGACGATTGTTGGCAATGTTGTACCGGGACGTGATGCCCCTGTGACGGGAATCGATAGTAGTGTTGGTTTGTATATCAATACTTTACCCCTGATCATCGAGTGGAAAAATCACTTACCTCTGGCTGAGCAGTTGCGCGCGCTGCAAGATGAGGCGATGGCGTTGAATCAGTATTCGACACAATCGCTGATCGGCTTGCACGCAGGACGTCGCAGCGTATTCGATAGCGTGTTTGTTTATGAAAACTATCCGCGTGCGCAGACCAAAGGTTCTCACGATCTCAAAACGCCCGGTGCAATGCTGTATCCGGAGTTTGGCTCAGCGTTTGAAAAAGTAGAAGTACCGCTCAGCTTGGTCGTCAATGAAATAGGCGGTCAGCTATCGCTGCGTTTTGAGTTTGATGGCGCGCAGGTTGAGCCATCCCGAGCCCGTGATGTGTTGCGTCAATGGCGGGCGTCGCTGCTGGAGGTGATTGCCGCTGATCCGCAACAGATGCTGCCACTCGCCTCCACAGACTCGTTGCCAGAGGCACCGGTTGATATTGCCCCTCAGGGCGTGCGCAACCAGCCGCCGCAAACGATCATTCCGTCCGGTTATCCGCCAGAGAGTCAGTATGCATCGGAAGTGGCGCGTTTGGTCAGTGAGGTGTGGCAGCAAAGCACTGATCTGTCCGTGACCCCTGAGAGCCCGTATTGGTATCAGCCTTTATGTGCGTTAGGGATAAGCTCGCTAGCGGCGGTTGGCTTGGTGCAACGACTCAATTATGCCCTGAATATGCACGATGTCTCGGCGATGGGTGTGGCACAGCCAATAACGTTAGCGTTTTTGTATCAACATGCGACACCAGATGCCGTTTGCCGAGCACTGAGTGTGGGTCGCGCTCAATCAGCACAGCCGCCAATCAGTGAGCAACTGGCGATGGAGGCGAGCGATGCTGGCGAGTAACCCACGTAGTGAGCAGACAACCTGTTTAGCTGCGATGCTGAAGGCCGCCCTAACGGAGGCGGCCGCCTCAGACGGTGTTGCCATTGATTTTGGCGAGCAATCGATTCGCTATGATCAATTATTGGTGGCGGTAAGCCAGGTACAGCAGCGGTTAAACCAGGCAGGACTGCGACCGGGTGATCGGGTTGGAGTCCATGTAATGCGGTCGCCAACCTTAATAACGACCTTATTGGCGTGTTTGTTTTCTGGTGTGGCCTTTGTCCCGCTCGACCCGCTGTTTCCGTCTGGGCGATTAAAAGAGATCGCTGATGAGGCGAAGTTAAACGCGGTGATAGAGGCAAGCTGCGATGGTTCAGCGCCAATCGCGTTTGACTGTCCGGTTGTCACCTTACGTCTTGTTGACGAGAATACCGCAAAGGAAACAAGCCGGACACCGCTGCACTTGCCTTTACTGAGTCCGCAGAGCACCGCCTACATTATGTTTACCTCTGGCTCAACCGGTAAGCCCAAAGGGGTGGTGATTAGCCATCAGGCAATGGCGACGTTTTTGTCTGCCGCCGTGACGCGACTTAACCTCGATAGTGAGTGTCATTGGCTACTGATCACTACCATTGCGTTTGATATCTCAATGTTGGAGATTTTTGCCCCCTTGCTGGTCGGGGGGCGCTTGTGTCTAGCAAGTAGTGAGGAGCACAAAGATCCTCATCTTGTCGCGGCGTTATTAACGCGGCACCCGTCGATAAACACGCTCCAAGCAACGCCGACGTTTTGGCGAATGATGGTCAATATCGGTTGGCGTGGGAAGGCCGGACTCAGAGCATTGATAGGAGGGGAAGCATTAGATGCTGGATTGGCGGAACAGCTAATGGCGCGTTCGAGGATACTGTGGAACTGCTACGGCCCGACAGAAGCTACCGTGTGGTCAATGATGTCAGAAGTGACAACCGCGCACCGGCTCACCATTGGGTCGAGCCTGGCGGGATATGGCCATTTCGTGCTGGATGAAGAGGGACAGCCTGTTCCTTTTGGCCATGAAGGGGAGCTATGTATCTGTGGCAATGCGCTCAGCGATGGCTACTGGCAACGGGATGATCTGACGGCGAGTCAGTTTATTACATGCAGTGATGGTCGGCGGTATTACCGTACCGGCGATATTGTTCGGCAGTTGGCGGATGACTGTTATCACTACATAGGACGTCAGGATGGTCAGGTTAAACTGCGCGGTTACCGGATTGAGCTGGGAGAAATCGAAGCACGTCTCCGTGGGTTAGAGGCGGTGCTGGATGCCGTGGTGAAACTAGAAGGCGAGGGGGAGAATCGTGTTCTCGTCGGTTACTTAGAGCAAGGTGAACGCAGCAACGCCAGCACACCAAAGATGACACGTCTGCAATTGCGAAAGGCGCTTGCTCCGCAGTTACCCGGTTATATGATTCCAACCCGTTTTATCTGGTTGGAAAGCTTGCCGAAAACGGCCAGTGGTAAGGTTGACCGCAAACAACTCATGGTGAGCTAATTCGGCTCGAGACGAAAAAACCGCCTTTCGGCGGTTTTTTTATACGGTAACGCGACGTTTATTCGCTCAGCGGTTCAGCGTTGGGCTTATTGACCAATTCAGCGATATCATCCATGACTTTCAGTGCCGCGAGCGGGCCACCGACGGAGGTCCATAATGATCCATCTACCGGTGCAAAGCGACCTGCTTCAATGGCGCTAAGTTGGCGGAATGCTGGCGTGCCTTCTGCTTGTTTCATCGCATCCACTGCGTCACCAGACGCGCTGAGTGTGCCGATCACCATCCAATCGCCATCTAGCACATCAAGCGCCTCTAAGCTCAGTGACATAGAATGGGTATGGCCAGGATCCTGCTGTGTGCTTGGGCGCTTCATGCCAACATCCGTGATCACCTGACTAGCGAAAGAATCCCGGAACATATACGCCGGGCCTTTCGGGTTCCAGCGTACGACACTGATGGTTTGCCCCAGTTTGTCGCCAATCGCCTGCTTTGTTTTGGCTACATGCGCTTGGTAGCGCGTCATAAAGGCATCGGCCTCTTTTTGACGATTTAGGACATTGGCAGTGCGTTTAAATACTGTTTTCCAGTTTTCACCGTAATCAAATGTGACCACCGTTGGTGCAATTTCACTTAGCAGCGCAATGACCTCTGGGCGATTGGGTGCGGTTAAGATTAAATCGGGCTCGAGCTCTAAAATGCTTTCCAAATTTGGCCGAGAGAGCCCACCGACGACCTGTATATTGCCATCAATGACAGGCTTTAAATATCGAGGTAGAGACGATTGGCCGCGGCCATTAACGGTCCCTACTGGGGTAAGGCCCAATGCGAGGGTGGTATCTAAGTCGATTTCACTGAGTGTAATGATGCGTTTAGGCTGTGTAGGAACGACAACGCGCTCCCCATTAGCATCTTCGACTGTGCGAGTATCGGCGGCGCTGGCTTGGTTGATCATGCAGAACAGCGCGAGGACCGTAAAAAGGCTTCTCAGCAAAATAATGCTCCTTATTATTGGCTCATCGAAAAAGTATTGGCAAATCTTACCTAATAAGGCGACTGATAACTATTTTTATTTAATTCTGTTATCGGAAAACGGGGATTGATATCATGCCCGGCATCGTTGTGATACATGGAGTTGTAAGCGTGTCGAAAATTCACCTCGCCTGGTTAGGGGGCGGTGTTCTCAGTGTTTGTCTTTTTTCAATGATATCAATGTCGGTTGGGGCAGGGGAGTATGGTGCCGCAGACGCTTTTGCATACTATTTTTCTGCCATCACCCCGTTCTCTTCAACGCATCCGTCAGAACACATGACAATGGTGATGGACACCTTACGCTTGCCACGCACACTGTGCGCGTTGTTGGTGGGCATCAGCCTGTCGTTGGCGGCGTCCTTACTCCAAAGCGCAACCCGTAATCCACTGGCAGAGCCAGGTTTACTGGGGGTCAACGCGGGTGCAGTACTGGGATTAGTCACCGGCTTGACATACTTTGGCGTCGAATCTGCGTTGGGGTATCTCGTCTGGTCTGGATTAGGCGCGTTAGGCGGCAATGTTGTGGTCTTGTTGGTCAGTCAAGTGGTGGGGAAGTCTAGCCCACTCAAGCTGATTTTGGTTGGGGTCGCGATGAATGCCACCTTTGGTGGGTTATCCAATTACCTTTTACTGTCAAACCAAGTGGTGTTAGATCAGTTTCGGTTTTGGAACCTCGGTTCGCTGGCGGCGGCGGACATGACGTCGATGATGCTGATTTCTCCCTTTATGCTGGCTGCAATCGCTTTAACCTTCCTACTGGCGCGGCAGCTCACCATGATGCAGCTTGGCGAGCAGCAGGCACAGTCGCTTGGCATTAATACCTATTGGGTGCGAGTGGGGGTATTAGTGGCGTCTACTTTATTTACCGCTTGTGCCATTTCTGTGGCTGGGCCGATCAGTTTTGTGGGCTTCCTGGCCGCTTATTGTGCCCGCATGGTCGAACCTGTGCGCTTGTCTCTTCAAGTTATCTTCTCTGCGCTATTTGGTATTTGTTTTATCTTGATTGCCGATATCCTGGCACGCTGGATGATTCAGCCTTACGAAATGCCGAGTGGCGTGTTGTTGGCAATGATAGGCGCGCCGGTGCTAATTGGTGTGGTGCGGCGTGGTGGGTTTCGCTCATTGCTGGCCGTTAAGTAGGAGCAAATCACATGGAAAAAATGGTTACCAGTGCTCAGAAAATAGCGACTTCCGCATCGAACACTGAACCTCGCCGCCACATACCAAATGGCAAATGGCTATGGCAGTTCGGGGATTTCACGCTGCTTGTCGAGCGCCGCGCATTATGCTGGAGCATACTATTGATGCTAATCATCGTCGCGATGAGTTTGCTGGCGGTGAGTATCGGCTCGGCCAAGCTAACGCCCTGGTTGGCATTTAAATCGCTGTTTGGTGAATCAAGCCGACTGGTCGACATTATGGTGTTTAACATTCGCCTGCCACGTGTGGTTGCGGTGTTAGTTGCCGGCGCGGCGATGGGCTTGTCGGGGTGTATGATCCAAACCTTAGTGCGCAACCGCCTAGCAACCCCTGATATGGTCGGCGTCAATGAAGGGGCGACGTTAGCCATCACGTTTTTTACTCTGTACATCACATTAGGGGCTTGGCCATGGTGGGCTGCTCCCTTGGGGGCGGTTTTTGCGGCGTTCATGTTGTACGCATTGTGTCGCAATCCTGGCGAGCAGGGGTACCTGTTTGTGGTGATTGGTATCGGTGTCTCTGAGCTCATGCGGGCTGTGGGTGAGTTTTTGATGTCGACAGAGTCCATTGTTCATGTCAGCAGTGTGTATTTCTGGACCATGGGAAACTTTGTGGGTCAGGGGTACAGTGTCAGCATACCCGTGGCGTGCTTACTACTGTTGCTGACCCCAGCCGTGATTTTCTTTTCTCGTCAGTTGGATGTGCTAAGGCTGGGGCTTCCCACTGCACAGAGTCTGGGAGTAAATATCAGCCGAGTGCAAATAGCGATTCTACTGTTAGCGATTATGATCGCAGCATTGGGAACCGCTATTGGTGGTCCTGTGGTGTTTATCGCCATGGCAGCCCCCATTATTGCGACCTATCTACTTAAGGGACGTGTGGTGCCACTCTGGACGGCGGCGCTACTGGGTGCGCTACTGCTTTTAGTGAGCGATACATTGGTCAGGGTCTTAGCCGATCCCCATGAAGTCGCGACAGGGATCATGACCCGTATTCTAGGTGGCATCATGCTATTTGTGTTTTTACTGCGAGATAAAGGGCAGGCAGATTAATGACAGCGTTATCGATGACAGATGTGGGCTTCTCTTATCAGCAAAAAGCCATTCTTAAGGGTGTTTCATTCAGTTTGAGTAAAGGCAAGCTGGTGGGAATTGTTGGCCCAAATGGCGGTGGCAAATCTACCCTGCTCAAAATGATGGCTAAGCACCTCGTGCCTCAGCAAGGCGTGATTACCCTGAACGGACAAGCCTTGTCGGATTATTCGATGAAAGCATTGGCTAAAACACTCGCCTTTCTGCCTCAGCAACCGATCAGCCCGGCTGGGATCACGGTTGAACAGCTGGTGCAGTATGGGCGACACCCTCATCAGGGGTGGTTTAATCAATGGAGTGATGAAGACGCGGTTCAAGTCAGCCACGCTATCGATAAAATGAAACTGAATGGCTTGCTTACGCAGCCTATGACCAGTTTGTCGGGGGGGCAACGTCAGCGCGCTTGGCTAGCAATGATTTTGGCACAAGACACAGAGGTTATTCTGCTTGATGAGCCAACCAGTGCTTTAGATATTGGCCATCAAATAGAAGTGATGGAAAGTATTCACCAAATGGTAGCGATGGGTAAAACCGTGGTGTTGGTGATTCACGATCTCGCAGCGGCGGCGCGTTACTGTGATGAACTGATCGCCATCGGTGAGCAAGGTATTGTGGCGGCAGGGCCGGTGACGGACGTGATCACCGAGCCGATGATTAATAAGCTCTACAATACCCAGGTAGATATTCTTAATGCCCCTTTCGATGATGCCCCGGTCATCGTCCCACGGCGTCAGGCCGCATACAGCGTTGATTGCTAAAACATGTCTTTGCGTATGCCTTGCCGGACAATAAATGCCAGCGGTTAAAGCTGGCAATGTTTTATTGGCCCTTGTTTGCGGCAGTTCAACTATGGTTCTAGCATGCGTTGGCGACTAAACGTTCGTCGTTTTGTTGGCGGCGAACACGCACGGCATTGGCGAGCATGTCTAGCATGACTTCAGTGTCTTGCCAGCCAAGACACGCATCTGTGATTGATTGCCCAAAGGTCATCTCCTCTGATATTTCTTGCCGACCCTCAACCAGGAAGCTTTCCGCCATAATGGCGGCAATGTGGTGATTGCCATTACTAATCTGACGACATAGCGCTTCGGCGACAAGCAGCTGGCGTTGAAATTGTTTCAGGCTGTTGCCATGACTACAGTCGATCATTAAGCCGGTATTTATCCCTTTATCTTGTAGTTGTCGCAGTGCCTGATTGATATCTGCCTCGCTGTAATTGGGGGCTTTACCACCTCGTAAAATCAAATGACAGTCGGGGTTACCGGTGCTATTCACCGCATACAGCTGCCCATCTTGACCGGTCGCGGTATAACAATGAGAGTGGCTGCTGGCAACAATAGCATCCATTGCCACATCAACATTTCCATCCGTGCCATTTTTAAACCCGATGGGACAGGGGAGCCCAGAACTTTGCTGACGATGAGGCTGAGATTCCGTTGTTCTTGCGCCGATGGCGCCCCAGCTCATTAGATCAGCGAGGTAAGTAAAGCTGGTGGTATCGAGAAACTCCGTCGCAGTTGGTAGCCCCAGCGCATTGATATCAATCAGCAAGGATCTGGCTTGCTGAAGCCCCTTGCTGATTTTATCGCTACCATCTAAATCAGGATCAAACAGCAATCCTTTCCAACCCACCGACGTACGTGGTTTTTCAAAGTAGGTCCGCATCACCACAACCAATTCACCTTGGTAGTGCTTGGCGTAACGGGCCAGTAGCGTGGCGTATTCTAGCGCTGCTTCTGGGTCATGAATTGAGCAAGGGCCGATAACAACCAGTAAGCGATCATCGTGACCATGTAAAATCTCTTTAATCGCACGCCGAGAGTGCTCAATGTGTTCGCTGAGTGTGTCTGGGCAAGGGATGTCGGTTGCAAGTGCAGCCGGTTTAGGCAGTGCCTGCCACGAATGGGCGCGGATCACTGAAGGGTCAATAGCCATTATTTGTTCCTTGTTTGTCATCATGAGATGACACCACTCTTGTGCTTCAAAGCGCCATTACAGGCTAATAGGACATAACCCATATTGTTATAATTATCATCAAGATAGATTCAGCGTGATCGCGGTCGAAAACAAGCGCCGCTAATGAAATGATATCTATTCGCGTTTGATTATACATAAACTCATCAGCGATAAAAGAACAAATGTTTGTCTCAGCAAGGTTGCTTTTACACATCACCCTACAGCGCTGATGCGCTCCTCTTCTTGGCAACTATCCGCTCTCTCTACTAGGTGTCTCTGATACCACAACAAAGGATGAAACCTGTGCTTGCTAACACTTTGGGCAACAAAGTACGGAAACCCCATCACGGCTTTGATAATCTAGACAGCAATACTTAGTGGGAGTCAGCCTGTTAAGTGTTGTGAACGCGTCACCAGAGATAGGCGGCATGCACACTTTCTCGGAAAAGAGGTAGACCGCAATGGCGGTAAATAGTAGTTATAACAATTGCTTAGGTAAGCATTGTCGCGTATAACGGTTTTGGGAAATCGAGCACACGTGATAATACAATGTTAGCTATCAATCAGATGAGGAACCTAGAATGTCAGCAGTAAAGGAAATTATGTCGCTCAGATCTTCCGCACCAGCGTCAGATATCGTATGGGCCCTGGGTGAAGCAGGCGGTGCAGAAGCAGTAAAAGAAATCATGTCACTTAGGTCTTCAGCTCCAACTTCTGACCTAGTTAGAGCCTTAGGTAAAGCAGGGGGTGCGGAGGCAGTCCGGTTCATCATGTCGTTCAGATCTTCCGCTCCTACTTCCGATATTGTTTGGGCTTTAGGTGAAGCAGGTGGTGATGACGCAGTTCAATCTATCATGTCACTAAGGTCATCCGCTCCCACTTCAGATGTTGTGAGAGCGCTGGGTAGAGCAGGCCGTAATTCCTTTAAGTAAAATTCAAGAGCTAACAAGGCCAATCACGGCGACGCCTACTACATTGCGGCTTCGCCTCCATTTCGTAGCCGCGCATGTTGGCTGGCGTTAGGCTTTCTGAGGGGTTATGAGTAAAAAATTATATTTATCTATATCAAAAAAGTCTGAAGATGATGATTTATTAAATTTTATTGGTGAGTTATTCAAGCATAAAATTAATGAAAAATATACATTCAGTATTGTTAGCGATCCTATCTATTACTTTCGTAATAAAATCATAGATCACGTTGTAAGTAATGGTTTCGACTCTTTATTGCGTTACAGCGTCGTGATGGATGATGTGACAACACCGAGTATGCATTTTGATGACATAGAAAATGTATTTCATAGGTTTGTGGAAAGGTTGAACCCTGCTGATGAGTTGATCATCATTGATCCGTATTTTTATCCAAAACAAGAGCAGCTGGAAGATATTGCCAATAAATTTATTAGTTTGATTTCTCCTATATACAGCTCACTAAAAAATATCACAGTGGTATCAAATGGCAACAATAAGTCTGTTTCTTCAAAGTTTCATGCATATTTAAAACGCAGTAATTCTGGCCTCTTAGTCAAAGATATCATAACAAATGAATTCCATGATCGATTTTGGATTAATCCTGTTAACCAAAAAGGGTTAATCGTTGGAACTTCGATAAATGGTATTGGTAAGAAAATCTCTTTGGTAGACAAGTTGCGGGACGAGGATGTTGAGCTAATCCTCAACGAGCTGAAAGTATACGAGTAATGAAAGCCTAATAAGACGATTAAGCAGGCCCTGGACTTGATCCGTTTTACTGGACACGCATAGAATAGCACAGTCGGTTGCATTAACGTTGATGAATTAAAATGAATACTCGATTTTGTGATAAATGTGGGAAAGAAACTGAACATAAAGAAATCATTAAGCAAAAGCGTTCGAAATATGGAAAAAGTAAAAAAGAACAGTTTAAGGCTTTTCTGGACGGTTTCTTTGGTGGCGTTGCCAGTCCTGTTGGTGCATCATTGGACTTAATCGATCGATACGAAGTTTGTACAAGGTGCGGGCATAAAACCTTAAAAAGTCAGGGTGACGAATTTCAATAGTAATTAAAAAACAGGCCACGTAATGGATAAACATATTGTCGCGTTAGGCGGTGGTGGTTGGATGATGGGAGAACAACAAAGCGAATTAGATCAATATGCGCTCCGTTTAACTGAGAAAAGCGATCCGAAAGTTTGCTATATTCCCACTGCCACTGGGGATGCTGAGGAAGCAATCGATCGTTTTTATCAGTCTAAACTCAGTCGCCGCTTAAGTCATTTTCCATTATTTAAACCTAACCTAGACTGGCGAGCACATCTGCAAGAGCAAGATGTTATTTATGTCGGCGGTGGTAATACACGTTCTATGTTCGCAGTATGGAAAGCGTGGGGGATAGATAGAATACTTCAAGATTGCTATGAAAGTGGCATCATATTGTGTGGTATGAGTGCGGGCGCAATATGTTGGTTCGACTACGGGATCACAGATAGCGATCCTGAGAAGTATTCCGTTATTGAGGGTCTGGGCTTTTTGCAAGGCCTGGCGTCAGCGCATTTTACGGGGAGTGACGCAAAAGCTGCGCTGTTCTCTCAGTTCGCTAGCCACCACGTGAGCGTGCCTTGCTACGGGATCAGTGATTATTCAGCACTACATTTCGTTAATGGTCGGCACCATAAGACGATTACCAGTCAAACAGGGGCAAAGATTACCGTCAAGAATCTTGATTAGGCCAAGTGTTTATCCGGCTCCCACGTAGAAGCCGCCATTTTTATTGTGTGAATCAAAGCACATTTCCCCGTGACCTATAAGCCAACATGATTGGAACCATATTAATATATCGACTTGGTTAATAATTGAATAAATGGATTTATTATCAATAGCTTAAACATGGAAGTTCTCCCAGAAATAGAAGTGTCGAACGCGCAGCATGAGGCTATTCAAGCCCTTAGAAACAAGGTATTTCCTGACCATCAAGTTGCCCGTTCTTACTATAAGCAGCTTCTGCACATGCGGGCATTGCAGTACCAAGATAATCGACTGATTGGTTATATGGGGTTGGATTACAGGGCAGTGAATGTTGGTGGCGACGTATACAAAGTATTAGGGGTGAGTGATTTTTGCATCGACAGCGCTTGGCAAAGAAAAGGGATTGGCTCGAGTATGTTGGCGCAATTGGCTGACTATGCCAGAGATAAAGACGTTGATTTCATTATTCTCATCTCTGAAGTGCACGATTTTTATGTGGCTAATGGTTTTCAGCTTGTCGAGTCACATGCCTCTTGGCTACGCATCCATGAACATACCAACTATGGCGTTGCGGTTGAGTATGTTGATGAATTGTACGTTAAACCGATGAAAGATAAATCATGGCCTGCAGGGCATATGGATTGGCTCGGGTATATGTACTGATACGTTCAGTATCAGTGTGTAATGACGCACAGCAAGGTGAGAAGTCAATCGTCTTTCATATTGTGCATTTGGTGTTGCTCAAACCCTACTTGGTCACGTCCATTGTTCTTCGCCCAATATAGGTTTTTGTCTGCTAAGTGAACAAGGTAGTCAGGCGAGATGTCTGGCGTACACTCAATGGTTGCAACGCCTAAGCTCGCGGTAACATGGCGGGCGACATCTGACTTATTATGGCGTATACCGAGTGCTGCAATCGATGCTTTAATGGTCATCGCAATCGCGGTTGCGCCTGCATGTGGGGTTTCCGGTAAGATGCAACTGAATTCCTCCCCCCCGTATCGTGCAGCCAAATCTTGTGGGCGTTTGAGGCTTTGTTGAATCACATCGGCAACCGCTTTTAGGCATTTATCGCCAGCTAGGTGGCCATACGTATCATTAAAGGCTTTAAAGTAATCTAAATCGATCATGATTATCGACATGGACGCGCGTGTTCGTTTCAGTCTGTGATATTCGGCATCAAGCACTTCATCAAAGCGGCGCCGATTCGCCAAGCCAGTAAGGGGATCGGTAATACTCAGCGTTTCAAGCTTGTCACGAGCAATTTTGAGCTCGGAAAGGTAGTTTAACTGATCCCAATAGGTGCGAAGTGTAAACAAGGCAAGTAGCCACAACACAATCAGTGCCCCCACGGCGACTCTCACCTGATGACGCCAATCTGCCTGCCAGTGGTGGTCTGCTTCCCCGACCACCGCATAAAAGGGGAGTCCCTCAACTTTACGAATACTGAATAAACGTGGTACGCCATCTATCGGCGAGGTGGCACGAAAGGTCTTGTCAGTTTGTCCGGATGTGATGAAAGCCTCAACGATAGGATCATCAATGAGTTTACCCAAGGCTTCCGGCATAGCGGGCTTTCGTGCCAAGAGCCTGAGGTTTTGGTCGGTGATGGCGACGACATCCATAGGGTCAATCGATATATGTTCGACCCATTTAGAAAAAAAGGTAAGATCAACGCCCACCGCTGCAAACCCTTTGAAGCCTGGCTGTTCGGGCAACAACTCACGTGTCTGAGTGATGTTTAGTGGGCCAGTTGTACTTTTGAAGGCGTTGGACACGAATGTATCTCGTTCGGGGGAGTCGCGTAGCGCTTTGCAGTATTCACGATGGCTCCCATCCCAACCCAGTTCGTCACTATTAGCATGGGTAATGATACAATTTTGATCAAAAAGGCCAGCGAGAATGACATTAGGGATGGTCTTCATTTTGGAGACAATAAGCGCTGTTAATTGCTGATGTGCTTGTGAATCTTTGGGCGGATAGACGAGATCCTCAGGCTCTACATGCCCTAGTATGTCGCGCAATAAATAGTCGGTGATTTGAAATGAGCCTTCGAGCCATTCGGCGATCAGAAAGCTCACCCCCTCGACACGTCCACGGGCTTTATCTTCCTCTTGCTGCAACGAACGCATTAAGCCCATTGTTGCTACTGCACCGAGAAGCAAGCAAAAAAGCACACAAAAAATGAGACTGCTCTTTCGGTTGGACACTAATCACACTGCTCCTTTGTTCACAAACTTAACTATAGGTGTACCTCCACCCGTTGTCGACACGGCCTGAACGGACGCGCGCCTGCATGTGCCTGCAGGCGCGACCCTATTGTATTGATGACATTGGCAGACTGAGCGCCCTTTTTACTGCATTACCGCAAACGACTCGTAAGGGGATAGTTTGTAGGTGGTGCTTAACTGTTTGACTGGATCCATATTGTAACTAAGGCAGGTTAAGGCCTTATCGTGCCAGTGTGCAGGGAGGGTGATGGTTTGTTTTTGCTCGCTAAAGTTGCTGACCACCAAAATACGGTGGGTGTCGTCGAAGCGCTCGTAAGCCATCACGTTAGGGTGTGATTCTTCTACAGGCGCAAACTGGCCGTGTACGATCACTGGGTATTGCTTGCGGAGCTTGATCAGTTCACGGTAGTGATAAAGTACAGAGCCGCTATTTTCAGTTGCCCGTGCCACATTGATGGTGGTGTAGTTAGGATTAACCGGTAACCATGGTGTTCCTTGGGTAAAGCCTGCCTGCGGTGCGTTCTCCCATTGCATTGGGGTACGGGCGTTATCGCGACTGTTTTGGTAGACCGCCTCCATCATGGTGTCTGGATCAACGCCTTCTGCAACACGCAAGTGGTAAAAATTGCGGGTTTCGATGTCTTGATAATCGTCGATAGACGGGAAGGCGACATTGGTCATCGCAATTTCTTCCCCTTGGTAGATATAGGGCGTGCCTTTCATCAAGTGCAAGGTTGTGGCGAGCATTTTTGCCGAGCGGGTTCGGTATTGGCCGTCGTGACCAAACTTGGATACGGCGCGCGGCAAATCGTGGTTGTTCCAAAATAGTGAGTTCCAACCGCTATCGGCTAGCGCTTGTTGCCACTTGAACAGTACCTGTTTGAGGGCGGGGACATCCAGAGGTACGGGCTGCCATTTATCGCCGTCTTTCCAGGTAGCGGTAATATGTTCAAATTGGAATACCATGGAGAGTTCATTGCGTTCCGGTGCGCTATAAAGCTTGGCGATCTCCGGCGTTGCGCCCCATGTTTCGCCGACGGTGAGCAAGTCTTTGTCGCCAAATGTGGCTCGATTCATTGCCTGTAGTAGAGGGTGAAGGCGCGGCCCGTTGCCGGTAATGCCTTTGTCGATTTCCTTACCAATTAAATCAATCACATCGAGGCGGAATCCGCCAATGCCTTTATCGATCCACCAGTTCATCATTTTATGCACGGCGTCATGGACGGCAGGGTTTTCCCAATTCAGATCGGGCTGACGTTTGGAGAACAAGTGAAAGTAATATTGCTCGGTGTTTGGCTCCCATTGCCATGCACTGCCACCAAAAATTGAGCCCTGATCATCGGGTGCGCTGCCATCGGGTTTGGCATCGCGCCAAATGTAAAAGTCGCGATAGGGACTGTGTTTGTCTTGAAGCGCAGCTTGGAACCAAGGGTGTTCGTCGGAGGTGTGATTGACGACTAAATCCATCACGATCTTGATGCCAAGCGCGCCGGCTTTATCAATCAAGCGCGTCATGTCTTCCATGGTGCCAAATTCAGGCGCGATCGCGCAGTAATCGGAAATGTCGTAGCCATTGTCATCCATCGGCGATTGATACACCGGTGATAGCCATAACACATTGACGCCGAGCCAATGTAAGTAATCGAGTTTCTCGATAATTCCGTTAAGATCGCCAATGCCATCACCATTGGTGTCGTAAAAACTGCGAGGGTAGATTTGATAAACAACGGCATCATGCCACCAAGCGTTCTGCATACCGATTACCTCTTATCGACAATAAAAATCCTCAAAGCTTCAGCTTGAGATGTGGCAAACAGCCTAGCGCTCGCTCGATGCCAAGAAAAATAGGCGTGACGCTTATTAATATAACCTATTGGCTATAGGTAAGGTGCCAATAGATTAAAAATCGGCGGTATCATTGAATCGTGTATCCCTATTAGGCTATAAAGTAAGCTGCTAAATTGTGAGTGAGTGCGGTATGGATGTCGAAAAAGTTGCCGGCTACTTTATTGCGGTGGTTGAGGCAGGCGGTATTAAAGCGGCCGCGTTGCAGTTAGGGATCAGCCAACCTTCATTGACGGCACAGATCCAAAAGCTGGAGCAACGTCTCGCGTGTCAGCTATTGGTCCGCCATCCTCGTGGCGTCAGTATGACAGCCGCGGGAGAGCTTTATTATCAGCATGCCACGGCACTGCACGCCGAGCGGCAACGGCTTCATGCCCAGATTCATGCTTTGCAAGCGCGTGAAGCGGGACAAATAAAGCTTGGCACTGGGGAGGCGTGGTGGCCCTTATTTGTCAAACCGGCAGTGCTTGAGTATCAAGCGGATCGCCAGTGTGCGGTCCACATCGAATTCGGTAACCGTTTGGCATTAATGGCGTCGCTACTCAGTGGCGATGTGGATGTATTTATCGGTCATGAAATTGACGATCTGGTCGCCAGCCAGCAAGTGCGCTTTATGCCCTTGTTTCAGGACGCGGAAAGCTACTATGTGGCTGATAACCATCCGCTACTCGCAGACACATCGACCTGCATCGATCCTCAGCGTTTAAATGATTGGCCTCTGATGCGTGTCACGCCTGATCATGCCCGGCATGCGCATTTGCTGGCGAACCCCATCAGCCCAACGACGCACGTCAACCAAGTGGTGTTTGATGTTGATGCCCTCAGTCCCGGTATCGACTTATTACACGACACTCAGGCGGTGATGCCCTATACCAGTCGAGCCCAGATGTATCTGGCGAGCCAGGGGATAAAAGTGTTGGGTGCTCACCCGAGTAAGAGAGGTAACGTCGGTTTATATACCTTGCGCAATGAGCGGAATGAAAAAGTCGACGCGCTGATCCAGCAGCTGTGTGACGCTGCTCAGCAGATGGGCACTCCGCCATGTCATACCAGTTAGGGTGAAGCTTATTGAGTAAGAAAGTGCTAGACTAGGCCGCCTTTGTCGCACACTGTCTGTGTCGTGCTGGCTGCGAATGTAGGGATTAGCTAGCCGATTCAGCGTGTTCCAGTGGTGACATCGATGAAATCAATAGGTAGCGCCAATTACCAATTTGGCCTTAGCGCTGCTAATTTGTGGCGCAAATCACATGCAGTACCTTTATTATCAAAGGAAAGATGATGGTAATTCCAGAAAACAGCAGTATTGTTATTTTTGGTGCATCTGGCGATCTGACCTTCCGTAAGCTGATCCCAGCCCTGTACCACTTGTATGCGAACAAACAACTGCCTGCGTCTTTCGCGATTCTTGGCGCAAGCCGCACCTTTTACAGTGACGAGTCATTTCGCGATAAATTACGTCACTCCATGCAAGAGCTTGAAGAAACCGATCCTGCCACGCTCGACGCCTTTATGGCGCACGTGCATTATCAATCATTCAATATTTCTGACACTAACGAATATGGTGCGTTGACAAGCCGCTTGGATGAGCTCTCTGACCAATACGGCTTTGCACAGCGCAACACGCTTTTCTACCTCGCGACACCGCCAAAGTTGTATAACTTTATTCCTGCCTGCTTAGCAGCGCATGGCCTTAATGATGAGAGTAACGGTTGGAAGCGCTTGGTGGTCGAAAAACCTTTTGGTTACGATCTTGCCTCCGCACGCCAACTCGACAAAGACATTCATGCTTACTTTGCCGAGCACCAGATCTATCGCATTGACCATTACCTAGGTAAAGAAACGGTACAAAACCTGCTGGTTTTCCGTTTTTCTAATGCGATGTTTGAACCGCTTTGGAACCGTAACTTCATTGACTATGTAGAAATTACGGGGGCTGAAAACCTTGGTGTGGAAGGTCGCGGTGGTTACTACGACCAATCGGGCGCAGTACGCGATATGTTCCAAAACCACTTGCTGCAAGTGCTGTCGCTGGTGGCGATGGAGCCGCCCGCTCAAATCAATGCTGACGCGATGCGTGATGAGGTGTTTAAAGCACTGCAATCACTCGAACCGCTCTCTGAAGACGACTTGCACAATAATTTGGTACTGGGTCAGTACACCGAGTCTCACGTGGGCGGTAAGCCGCTTCCTAGTTACCGTGATGAGCCAGGTGTGGCGGAAGAATCGCGCACTGAGACCTATGTTGGCCTGAAGATGTTTATCAACAACTGGCGTTGGAACGGGGTGCCTTTTTACGTGCGCACCGGTAAGCGCTTGCCAACTCGCGTGACTGAAGTGGTGATCCACTTTAAACAAACCCCGCATCCTGTATTTGGTAAAAATGCGCCTGAAAACCGTTTGGTGATCCGCATTCAGCCCGACGAAGGCATTCAAATGAGCTTTGGCCTTAAAGAGCCGGGCGCGGGCTTTAACGCTAAAGCAGTCAATATGGACTTCCATTATACCTCACTGGAAGAAACCCAGATGCTGACCGCGTACGAGCGCTTGTTACTGGATGCCCTTAAAGGCGATGCCACCTTGTTTGCGCGCAGTGATGCGGTCGAAGCTTGTTGGCAGTTTGTTGAGCCTATTCTGCAGTACAAAGAAAATGACAAAGCCTTGTTTGGCTATGCCTGCGGAACATGGGGACCGAAAGAAGCGGATCAGTTGCTTGAGCGTGATGGTCATGCTTGGCGCTTTCCCTGCAAAAACCTGACTGACACGGAATACTGCGAATTATGATAAATGCTCGAATTTTTGATGATGCCGACGCGGTAGTCAATCATTTAGCGGACACGATGCAAGCACTCAGTGAGCAAGATCGTGCCGTACACATTTCGCTTTCTGGCGGCAGCACGCCCAAAATGCTGTTTAAGCGTTTAGCCAGTGACGACTATGCCAATGCGATTCAGTGGCAAAACCTGCATTTTTGGTGGGGCGATGAGCGCTGTGTAGCACCGGATGACGCTGAGAGTAACTTTGGTGAAGCCAATAAGCTGCTGTTTAGCCACATTCGCATTCCAGAAGAGAACATTCACCGTATTCGTGGTGAAGACGACCCGGACGTGGAAGCGGCGCGCTTTAGTGCGGAAATGCAAGCCTTGATCCCAAGCGAAAACGGCACACCTGTGTTTGATTGGATCTTGCTGGGTGTCGGTGGCGATGGGCATACGGCCTCGCTGTTCCCGCACGATCCTCAGTATGACAATACCGCGCTCGCGCTGGTGGCCTCGCATCCTGAAACGGGTCAAAAGCGTGTATCAAAAACCGCCCGTGTGCTGCGCGCGGCGAAGAAAATCAGTTATCTGGTGTTGGGTGAAGGCAAACAAGCGATCGTGCATGAGATCGCCACACACGAGCCTACCCAACTGCCATATCCTGCCGCTAATGTCCGTAGTGCCAAAGGCACCACGGAATGGGTACTCGATGCCGCGGCAGCAAAAAAATTACCAGAACAGAATTAATGGAGAGCACGATGAAAGGTGATATCGGCGTAATTGGTTTGGCGGTCATGGGCCAAAACCTGATCCTTAACATGAACGACAACGGCTTTAAGGTGGTGGCGCATAACCGTACCGCGGCCAAAGTGGATGAGTTTCTGGAAGGCCCAGCGAAGGGCACCAACATTGTTGGCGCTTACTCGTTAGAAGAGCTGGTTGAGAAACTCGAAAAGCCGCGCAAAGTGATGCTGATGGTTCGCGCAGGTGCCGTCGTGGATACCTTTATCGACAAACTGACGCCTCTGCTTGACGAAGGCGACATTATTATCGATGGCGGTAACACCAACTACCCAGATACCAACCGTCGCGTGGCAGCACTGCGTGAAAAAGGCATTCACTTTATCGGTGCCGGTGTGTCTGGCGGTGAAGAAGGTGCCCGTTTTGGACCGTCTATCATGCCGGGTGGCTCTGAAGAAGCGTGGCCAGCCGTTAAACCTATCTTCCAAGGTATTGCGGCGAAAACCGACGCCGGTGAGCCATGCTGTGATTGGGTTGGACGTGATGGTGCCGGTCACTTTGTGAAAATGGTGCATAACGGTATCGAGTATGGCGACATGCAGCTGATCACCGAAGCGTACCAGTTCATGAAAGACGGCCTTGGCATGAGCCATGACGAGATGCAGCAGGTGTTTACCGACTGGAACAAAACCGAGTTGGATAGCTACTTAGTAGAGATCACCTCGGACATCTTGGGTTATAAAGACCAAGACGGTGAGCCATTGGTTGAGAAAATTCTCGACACCGCGGGCCAAAAAGGCACTGGTAAATGGACTGGCATCAACGCGCTGGATCTTGGCATTCCGCTCACTCTGATTTCTGAGTCGGTCTTCTCACGTTGCCTGTCGGCACTTAAAGATCAGCGTGTCGCGGCAGAGAAGCTGTTTGAAAAACACATTCAACCGGTTGATGGCGATAAAGCTGAGTGGGTTGATGCGCTGCGTCAAGCACTGCTGGCGTCAAAAATTATCTCTTACGCGCAAGGCTTTATGCTGATGCGTGAAGCGTCTGATGAGAACGGCTGGGATCTCAACTACGGTAACGTCGCGCTGATGTGGCGCGGTGGCTGTATTATCCGCTCGGCCTTCTTGGGTAATATCCGCGATGCGTATGATAAAGATCCTAACTTGGCCTTCTTGGGCTCAGATGCGTACTTTAAAGGGATCTTGGATAACTGCTTGGCGGCATGGCGTAAAGTGGCGGCGAAATCGATGGAAACCGGCATCCCAATGCCATGTACTACATCGGCGCTGACCTTCTTGGATGGCTACACCACGGCACGTCTACCTGCGAACCTGCTGCAAGCCCAGCGTGACTACTTTGGTGCGCACACCTATGAGCGCCTTGACCAGCCTCGTGGTGAGTTCTTCCACACCAACTGGACAGGCACCGGCGGTAACACCGCCTCGACCACGTACGACGTGTAACGTGGCAGTCTAAGTCACTGTCCATAGCAATAAATAGAAAAGGGATGCGCTGGCATCCCTTTTTGTTGGCATAAGCAAAAAACTCACTTAGCATAGGCAAAAAAGGAGACCCTATGCCGCGTCCTAAAATGCCCCGTCGTATTTGCGGGAAACCGCATACCAACTGTTTTAAACCCAATGCCATTCCACTCAGTGAGCTAGAGACGGTAACCATAGGTTTGGATGAGTTCGAAGCCATGCGCCTTGTTGATCATCAAGGGATGCAGCAACTGCAAGCGGCGGAAGTCATGGGCGTATCTCGTCAAACGTTAGCCAACCTGGTTAAACGCGCCCGCGCCAAAACCACCGCCTGCCTCGTAGAAGGCAAAGCACTGGTGTTTGAGTCAGAAGAGTAGTGTTAGGTTAGCCATCTACAAAAACAAGATCTGTGCTGCGTGTGACTCACCAAGGTGCTTTTATGGTTTACTAAACTGTAATTTCACGTCAATGATTGCCGTGAAAATAGGTATTTTTAAACCAGAACTTCCATTTAGTTATTGTCATTCATCATGCGGCTTAGCAAGGATGCGCGCGTGTTCGAAAAAGCATTTTGTCGCGTGACGTTGCAGCTTGACGCGAACACTCTTCATGCCTTGACGCAACTTTCCCCATTTTTCTCTCACTGAATATATTGCATATGCCATAAATGAAGCGTATTTTTGGCATATGCTACTTTAATAAAGAGAGAACGGAAGATGACAATTGCTATTGCGATGACCCAAGACCGCCCTGCGGGACATTTTATGAAGGCCGAGCACTTTGCGCTGTTTGACGACGATGGCCAAGCACTCGTTCAATTCGTCAACCCACGTGTAACGGAGGGTTGTGGTGCCAAAAACGCCTTGATAGCGATGCTGAAAGCCAATCAAGTAACACGTGTGGTGACTCGTCATATTGGTGAGCATGCGTTAGCGGGATTACTTGATGCTGGCTTACACGTGTATCAGTTAACCAATGGTCGTCTAAATCCCACTCAGTGGTTGTCGCCTGCGTACTGGCAACCGCTTACGGATGCCAGTCAAGGACGACCTGCGTTGCAGCGAATGAAGCAGCAATCCCAGCCACGGAAAGGAGCGTGTCGTGCTGATCAAATGCGCGGGTGTGGTTCTAAACGCAGTGGGTTAGGTTCTGCGCATCGCGGGTGTGGCAGGAGTCAAGGTAAATGCGGTCGCGCTAGTGGACAGGGTTGCGGTTGCCATGACTGAATTACGTGTGATGCCGCCACGGTCGCATCATCAGTGTGTGGCTTGCAGTGACAACGGGCTATTCAACCTTAAATTTTATCAAGACGATAATAACGCCGTGACCGCAAGCGTATGGTTAGAAAGCGCTTGGCAAGGGTATCAAGATCAGCTGCACGGTGGGGTAATCGCTACGCTTATTGATGCAGCATTCACCCATTGTACCTTCTTGTTTGCTCCGCAAAGTGTGACAGCGTCACTTAATATTCGCTATCACCATCCAGTGCCTATTGCGGTTGAGGCAGAGATACATGCTTGGTGTGTGAAAGCGAAACACGGAATGAGTCAGTTGGAGGCAACGCTTACCGTTGCAGACACTGTGTGTGCCAGCGCAACGGCAAGCTTTATGCGAATGCGTGCGTCAAAAACTAGCTGACGGCGCGGCGCAGGCGATCATGCACGGCTAGCCATGCTTCGCCATGAGGGGGCTGGGCGAGCCAGATTTCATCGACGTCCAGTTGGTCGGCTTGGGCGAGTTGGTGATATAACGCTTGCCCATAGCGTGCGGCGTCATCTGGCATGGCAATGCAGACCAGATCATCCCGTGTCGGTGCTTCGCCAAAGTGAAGCAAGGCCGCGCGTTTTTCCGGATGGGGCGCAGGGAGATCAGACAAGTCCGCAGCCACCATCTGCAACCGGGTGTTGGGTTGGTAATGGCTTCCCACATTGCCGGGCACCACGGTGTCGTGCTGCTCGGGGGCGTCGACTGTTTCACCCAGCACGGCGCTCAACTCGCTGGCGGTGATTGGACCGGCGCGAAGTACACGGAAAGGACGCTTAGTAAGATCGACAATGGTCGACTCCAGCCCATGTTGGCAAGGGCCGCCATCAATCACTGCGGCTATTTTTCCGCCTAAACCATGCATCACTTGCTCTGCCGTGGTGGGGCTGAGCTTTTTATACGGGTTCGCTGACGGGGCGGCAACGGCAAGCTGATGGGTGGCGAGCAAGTCTAACAACACAGGTTGCGCGGGCACGCGAAGCCCAATGGTATCTAATCCACCTGTGACCACCGGTGAGATATGTTCGGCACGTGGCAGCAGCAGCGTCATCGGCCCTGGCCAAAAGGCATTCGCCAGCTTATATGCTTCATCCGGGATCGACGTTGCCCACTCGGTGATCGATGCGACGTCACCGAGATGAACAATCAAAGGATGATTGGCGGGTCGCCCTTTGGCGGTAAAAATGCCCGCGACGGCGTCTGGATTGCTGGCATCCGCTGCCAAACCGTACACGGTTTCTGTGGGCACCGCGACTTGTTCGCCGGCTTTCAGCAGCTCGGCGGCTTGTGTTAGGTCCGTTGAACACTGCGCTGAGAGAAGTTGCGTTTTCAACGACATGCTCCGTTTTATGTTGCTACGTTCAGGTGATACCACTGACCCGAGCGATCGCGTTGCCAAACTGC